>JAFBAK010000171.1 GCA_019247795.1 Hyphomicrobiales bacterium
CCGACGAAGCCAGCCTGATTGCTGTTCGACGTGGCGAAGCCGGAAACCGGGATCGCGCCGGCCGGCAGGTTGCTGTTGTTGTTGGCCCAACCGACGCCCGCGTTCAAGCCGGCATAGAAGCCGGTCCAGGTGAAAGCGGGAATATAGGCCGGAGCGATCGGCGGCCCCTTACGGGTCGGCAGATCGGCCGCCGAAGCGGCAATTCCGGACACGGCCAATACCGTGCTGGCCAAAAGAAACTTCCTCATCTAGCTCTCCTCATCATCGATACGCTCCGGCCGCCTCGAACGCGCGACCCGGAGAATTGGTTCGGCCCCGACGGCGCTAATTCCGACCGACCCGAATGCTAATTGCTCTCTAACTCAATCGAGTCTCGCAGGCTGTGCCTGCAGTGCAACAAGCCGGTCGGCCATTGTGTCCGCATTGTGTTGCGTCAGAGGCATAACTTGGAGTCGAAGGCATGCAAATTAAGCGTGCATTAACTCTTTTCCAGCGGCGGAGCGCCGGGCGAGCCCTCCGCGGCGTCCTAACTTCTTGATTAAATTCGAAATCATCGCGCGACGCGAAAGGGATGAATGCCTTTTCCAAATCAAGACGCGGATCCACTCACGCGCTTAACTCCTCGATAACCAAGCCGATTTGCTTTTCCCTCAATCGGTGGGCCGAAAGGCCGGGCGCGGACGCGGGAAAGTATCGAGATGTGTGCCCCGAAAGCCGGTCAGGCGCGCCGGAGCTGCTTGCCCGAGGGATACGAACATGCCAAGTGCGCTTCGCCCCGACCCAAGCTCGATGCGGGGTTTTTCATCGGGCCATCGGCAAGACGAAGGAGACCAGAAGGGTCGTTTTCCACGAGACCACCGCGACGGCAAAAAATCATGCTCCCCCTCTCCGTATTCATCATAGCTTACAACGAGGCCGATCGGCTGCCGCTCGTGCTCGAAGCGCTGGACGGTCTTGCGGATGATGTCGTGGTCGTCGATTCGGGTTCTGACGACGGCACGCAGGATGTGGCGCGCCGATATGGCGCGCGTCTCATCGAGCATCCCTTTCCCGGGTATGGTCCGCAGAAACGCTTTGCCGAGGAACAGTGCCGCTATTCCTGGTTGCTCAATCTCGATGCCGACGAGGTGATGTCACCTGCGCTCCGCGACGAGATCGCCTCGCTTTTCGCGGCGGGCGAACCTGAGGCCGACGCTTACGAGATCGCGATCCACGAGGTCTTCCCGGGGGAGGACGAACCGCATCCGTTCGGTTATGCGCTGACGCCGGTCCGGCTCTATCGGCGCGACAAAGGCCGCTACAATCCTTCTCCGGTCCATGATCGAGTCGATCTCTCACAAGGCGCCAAAGTGGCGCGCCTCAAGGGGCGCATCCGCCACATCTCGGTGCGCTCGCTCGGTCATCAGCTCGAGAAGCTCAACAGCTACACGGATGCCCAGGTGCGCGATCTCGAGGCGCGGGGTGTCCAGGTGACCACCCTGCGTGTCTTCCTCGAATTCCCGGGAGCCTTCATCAAGGCATATTTCGGACGCCGCCATTTCCTTCGCGGCATCTACGGTTTCATGACGGCCATGAATTTTGCCTTCTATCGCTATTTGCGGGTTGCCAAGTCGTTGGAGCGCCGGCGCTTGCGCGGCAAGGGGATCGAGCCGAAGTGACGAGGAACACCCCTTCGCGAACCCGGGCCGCGGCCCTCGTCACGGGCGGGGCGCGACGCATCGGGCGCGCCGTCGTCGAGGCGCTCGCGGAAAAGGGCTCGGCCGTCGCGATCCACTGCCATCACTCGCAGGATGAGGCCCACGCTCTCGTCGATCGCCTCGCAAGAAAGGGCCTGAGGGCTCGGGTGGTCACGGCCGATCTTGCCGACGCGCGCGATGTCGCGGGTCTCGTCGGGGCCGCCGAAGCCGCGGTCGGCAGGCTCAACCTCCTCGTCAACAACGCGGCTCTCTTCGAGGAGGACGACATCAAGAGCCTCGACGCGAATCAATTCGATCACCAGGTTGCCGTCAATCTGCGCGCGCCGTTGCTGCTTTCGCGCGAATTCGCCAGACGGGCCGCCCCCGCCGCGCATCCGGCAATCGTCAACATCCTCGATCAGCGCGTGCTGAAGCCGGACCCTCGCTGCTTTTCCTACGGGCTCACCAAATCAGCCCTGTGGTCGGCGACCCGCGTGATGGCGCAGGCGTTCGCGCCCGCGATCCGCGTCAATGCCGTGGCGCCGGGTCCAACCTTTCCCAATATGCGCGAAGGCGATGACGGAGTACTGCGCGAGGCGGCGGCGACGTTGCTCGGCGAGCGCGTGCGTCCTGAAGCCATCGCGTCGGCGGTGCTTTACCTTGCCGAGGCAGCGCATGTCACGGGTCAGGTCATCGCGGTCGATTCCGGCCAGCATCTCGGCTGGATGACGCCGGATGTGCTCGCCACGATGGAGCGCGAAGTTGCAGGGCGGCGCCCGAAACGAAGAAGCCAAAACAAACACCGGAGACCATGATGAGGATGCATAATGTTGAAGCGGGCGGAGCCTCGATCCCGAGCCTCGGCTTCGGCACCTGGGCGGCGCGCGGGGATGAATGCAGGCAAGCGGTCACCTGGGCCTTGGAGAGCGGGTATCGCCACATCGACACGGCGGCGGTCTACGCCAATGAAGAAGCCGTGGGGGAGGGGATCAGAGCCTCGCGCGTCCCGCGCGGCGAAATTTTCCTGACCACGAAAGTCGGCCCGGACGACATCGACGAGGGCAAGCTCGAGCGCTCGGCTGAAGCGAGCCTGAAGCGTCTCGGCTTCGATCACGTCGATCTGTTGCTGATCCACTGGCCGAGCCCTAAAATTCCGCTGGAGCGGTCGATGGCGGCGCTGGCAAATGCGAAGCGCCGCGGCCTTGCGCGCCATGTCGGCGTGTCGAACTTCACGCCGAAGCTCTTGGCCGAGGCGGTGGCGCTCTCGGAAGAACCCGTGGTCACCAATCAATGCGAATATCATCCAAGGCTCGATCAGTCGCGCGTGCTCGAGGCCTGCCGCAAGAATGGCGTGTCCTTCACGTCCTATTGCCCGCTGGGGCGCGCCGGCGATATCTTCGCCGAGCCACAGGTCGAGGCGATCGCGAAACAACACGGCAAGACGCCGGCCCAGGTGCTTTTGCGTTGGCAGGTGCAGCAGCCGGGCGTGATCGCCATTCCGAAATCGGCCAACCGACAGCGCATCGCGGAAAATATCGCGATCTTCGATTTTGCTCTCGATGAAGCGCAGATGCGGACGCTTTTCGCCCTCGCCTCTCCACGCGGGCGGATCGTCTCGCCTGCCTGGGCTCCGGATTGGCAGGCATGAGCCGCCGCAAGCGTGCTCTCGTCGCGACGGGGGCGCGCGATCGGTTCGACTTTTCTGCGTTCGCCTCTTCCCCTGTTCGCCGATATAACGCGGCGCAGCCGACCGATGACACCTGACACGAGACGATCCATGACGCCCTTTGTCTACCGCCGCGGCGTCCTGCACGCCGAAGACGTCGATCTGCGCGACATCGCGGCCGAGGTCGGGACGCCGCTTTACTGCTACGCGAGCGCCGGCTTCGAGGAGAGCTATCTCGGCATCGCGCGCGCCTTCGCCGGCACGCCTTCGCTCGTCTGCTACGCCATGAAGGCGAATTCGAACCAGGCCGTGCTCGCCACGCTCGCGCGCCTCGGAGCCGGCATGGATGTCGTTTCAGAAGGGGAGCTGCGGCGCGCCCGCGCGGCCGGTGTGCCGGCCGAGAAGATCGTGTTTTCGGGCGTCGGCAAGACCGAAGGTGAGCTCGCCTATGCGCTCGATCAGGACATCATGTGCTTCAACGTCGAGTCGGAGCCTGAGCTCGAGCAGATTTCCGCGATAGCGAGCGCCGCGGGGCGCAAGGCGCGCATTTCGATCCGGGTGAACCCGGATATCGACGCCAACACGCACGCCAAGATTTCGACCGGCACCTATGCCAGCAAATTCGGCATCCCGATCAAGGAGGCGCCCCGCGTCTACGAAAAGGCGGGCAAAATGCCGGGACTTCTGGTGACGGGGGTCGATATGCACATCGGCAGCCAGATCACCGATCTCGCGCCGTTCGATGCCGCGGCGGAACGCCTTGTCGCATTGGCGAGGCACCTCATCCAGCAGGGACACCGCCTCGAGCATCTCGATCTCGGGGGTGGGCTTGGCGTGGTTTACGATCCGCACAGCAATATACGCCCCCCCGAGATCGCCACCTACGCGACGACGATCCTTCGCCATGCGAAAAGCCTTGGCCTCAAGCTCGTCTTGGAGCCGGGCAAGCTGATCGCAGCCAATGCAGGCTTGCTGCTCACCCGAGTGATTCACGTCAAGCAAGGGGCGGGAAAAACCTTCGTTATCGTCGACGCCGCGATGAATGATCTCGTTCGTCCGACCCTTTATGACGCTCATCATGAGATCGTGAGCGTCTTTGAAAAGGCGCAGGATGCACTTCGCGAATGCGTCGACGTGGTCGGACCCGTTTGCGAGAGCGGCGACTATTTGGCGCAGGGAAGGACGATGGTTCTCCCGCGCCGGGGGGACCTTCTTGCCGTGATGTCGGCAGGCGCTTACGGCGCGGTTCAGGCTTCCACTTACAATTCGCGTCTTTTGGTGCCTGAAGTGCTGGTGAAGGGTTCGAGTTTTGCCGTCGTGAGGCCGCGACAAAGCTATGAAGATTTGATCGGGCTCGATCGGCTCCCGGACTGGCTCACCTGAGGGCGGTCCGAAATATCGGGTCTTTGCGGAGCAAATCCGAAGTGTCGGCATTGTTCTTGCAACGCATGTTCTTACAGCGTCCGCGTTGCGACGTGTTGGGCCGATGGTCGATGCCGGTAGGGCCCTGTGAGCTTCGCAGTGGCCTGCAAATTGACGCCACGCCTCGCCAAGGTCGCAATCTGTGCTACCTTATTGGACGGGGCCTTGGAGTAAGGCTTTGGAAAAGCCATCTGCTCAATCCACGCCCGTGACGTCCGCGCCACAGGACGCTTCGCTCGAGCGCGGCTTGTCTCGCCTCTCGCGGCGGGCCGGATTCGCGTTATGGTGGGAGCGAATCTGGCCGGCTCTGGTGCCGGTGCTCAGCGTTGCGGCCGTGTTCGTCGCTGCCTCGTGGCTTGGCGCCTTCTCGGCTTTGCCTTCAGTGACGCGCCTCGCGCTTCTCGCGACGTTCGGGGTTGCGGGTTTGGCATCGCTGGTTCCACTGGCTCGCATCGCTCCTCCAGCCCAGGGTGAGAGGCTGCGTCGGATCGATCGCGATTCGGATGCGAGACATGGGCTTGCAAGTGCCTGGGCCGACCAGCTCGGCACCGGCGAGGGTGACGGCGCCACCCGCTTGTTGTGGGAAGTTCATCGCCGCCGCTTGAGAAGCGCCCTTTCGGGCGCACGCGTCGCATGGCCTCGCCCCGGAATGGTGGCGCGCGACCGCTACGCATTGCGGACCGCACCGCTCCTTGTCTTGGCGGCCGCCTATTTCGCGGCCGGACCCGATCGGCTCGGAAAAGTCGCGGCAGCCCTTGATCCTCGCGCGGCCAGCGCCGCCTCGATCGAAGCCCGCATCGATGGCTGGATCGATCCGCCGACCTACACGCGGATGCCGCCCCTGGTCATCGACTTCGCGAAATCCGAAGACGGCAGGCTGGAATTGCGCGCCCCTGTCGGCTCGACCTTGGTGCTGCGTTGGCCGGAAGGCTCCGGTGTCGCGGCGCAGCCGTCCGCTGCGCTCAAGCCGCAGCAGCAGATGACCGCCGCCTCCGGCGTGAACGAGACGCATTGGCAGATCACCGGCGATGGCAGCATCAGCGTTACGGGAGGGCCGCGGGAGATGCGCCTCTCGATTGCCTCGATCGCGAATGAGCCGCCGAGCATCCGCATCGTCGGCGAGCCAAAGACCAATATTCGCGGCACGGTCACGTTGAGTTATGAAGGCTCGGACGAATACGGCATCGCCTCGGTCGAGACCCGTTTTGCCGACCCCCGCTGGCATGGACGGCCGATGACGAGCGGGCATCCTCTCGTCGAGCCTCCAATCGCCAATCTGCCTCCCCCGCCCAATCGTCCGGGAGCGCCGCCGGCGCGCGACACTTTCGATCTTTCCGCCCACCCTTGGGCGGGCGCGGATGTGACGCTTCGCCTCGCCGCAAAGGACGAGGCCGGTCTCGAAGGGACCAGCGATCCGGTGAGCCTCACCCTGCCGGCGCACCCTTTCACCAAGCCGCTGGCGCGCGCCCTCGTGGAGCAGCGGCGCAAGCTCGCGCTCGATGCCGATCAGCGTTCGCACGTCCTCGAGGCGCTGTATGCGCTGATGATCGCGCCCGAGAAATTCATGCCGGAGATGGGCATCTATATCAGCCTCAGAGCGATCGCTCAGAGCCTTTCCGCGGCCACGAACGACGATCAGCTGCGCGAGGTCGTAGGTAATCTCTGGGAGCTGGCCCTGGTCATCGAGGGCAGCGGCCCGACACGCGCGCTCGACGCGCTTCGCGCCGCCGAGAATGCCTTGAAGAATGCGCTCGACAACAACGCCTCGAAAGAAGAGATCGAGCAGCGCATGGCCGAGCTGCGACAGGCTCTTGACCGCTATATGCGCGAGCTTGCCGAACGCTCGAAGCAGAACCCGAATTCCCGGCAGGCCGATCGCAACATGAAGATGCTCACCGAGCGCGACCTTCAGTCCATGCTCGACAAGCTCGGCGAGATGGCGAAGAACGGCGAACGTGACCGCGCCCAGCGCATGCTCGATCAGCTCAAGGATTTCCTCGACAATCTGCAAACCGCGCAAGGCGAGGAGGAGAATGCCGAGGATCAGCAGCTGAGCCAGGAAGAGCAGGCGCTCGATGAGATGAGCGAGCTTCTGCGCAAGGAGCTCGAGCTTAGGGACGACACGCAATCGGCCGATCGTCAGCGTCAGGCCGGCAAGCAGCCGGGCCAGCGCCAGGGGCAGCAGCGGCAGGGACAGCGCAACCCCCAAGGTCAGCAAGGCCAGGATCAGCAGGGTCAGGGCGGGCAGGATCAAGCGCAGCAAGGTCAGGGCGGTCAGGATCAGGCGCAGCAAGGACAAGGATCGGGGCAGGGAAGCGAGGGCCTCGGCGGTCTTTCGGAGCGCCAGCAGCGGCTTCGCCAGCGTCTCGGGGAGCTTGGGCGGAAACTCGGGAAGATGGGCTCCGACGAGGCGACGAAGAATCTCGGTGACGCCGGCCGCGAGATGCAGGACGCCGAGGGAGCGCTCGGCGAGGGGGACGCGGCGGGTGCCATGGGGTCCGAGGGACGGGCCATCGACGCGATGCGCAAGGGCATGAACTCGCTCAACGATCAGCTCGCCCAGCAGCAACAGCAGCAAGGCGGCCAGCAAGGGCTCGACGGGCGCGGCCACGGGCGCTCGCGGATGGCGCGCAGCGGCGTCGATCCGCTCGGCCGGGGCGTCGATCGGGACGAGGACGAGTACGGGGCAGAGGATTACGACAACGGCTCGGCCTACGGCAAGCGCAACGGGCTCGAAGGCAACGTGGCGGAACGGGCGCGCGAGATCCTTCAGGAGCTGCGTCGCCGCCTCGGCGACACCTCGCGGACGCAGGACGAGCTCGATTATATCGAGCGGTTGCTGAAGGCGCCCTAAGGCGGAGCTTCGATCCGCAGAGGCGTCGCCTTCCGGCAAGCGTTGCGGCGCCGATGTCGGCGATACGGGGCAGAGCGCACCCCGACGCGGATCCTTTCTGGCCGAAAAGGGGCGACGCATGACTTTCATGCGGCAAGTTGGATTGTGTACGGGTCCGCGCATGTCTTAGTCATGGAATATGCAAGCCCACCTAGATCGCCCGCGCCGCTACGTCACTGCCGACGTCTTCTCGGACCATATGTTCCAAGGCAATCCGGTTGCGGTGGTGTTGGATGCGCAAGGACTATCGCCCGAGCAGATGCTGGTGCTCGCGAAGGAGTTCAACTACGTCGAAAGTACCTTCGTCCTCCCACCTGGAGATCCTGCGCACACAGCGCGGGTGCGTATCTTTACGCCCGTTCGGGAAGTGCCCTTCGCGGGTCACCCCAATATCGGAACAGCCCTTCTCTTGGGGCGCGAAGCCGCCGAGCAAGGCAAACTTCTTCGTCATGTGATTTTCGAAGAGGAAGCCGGCCTCGTGCCGATCGATCTCATGTGGGAGGACGAGGCGCTGGTCGGCGCCGAACTCACCTGCCCCGAACCATTTTCGCGACGCCGAAAGATCGCTGTCGAGCAGGCTGCCGCCTGCCTCAGCCTCGATCCGAGCGACATCAGGAACCTAGACCACGAGCCGCAGGTCGTATCGGTGGGTTTGCCGTTTCTCGTCGTAGAGCTTTCCTCACGAGATGCCCTCCGACGAGCGCGGCCCGATAAAGCCGCCTATGCCCGAGTGCTACCAGTCGACGGCGCTCATTCGATCTATGCCTACACTCGGTTTTTGGATCCCGGCGAGAGCGATTGCGATCTACAGGCGCGCATGTTCACCAGCTATATGGTGGAGGATCCCGCAACGGGAAGCCCGACAGCCGCGGTATCGGCGCTCCTGGCAGAAATTCGGGGCAGCTCGGAGCTCAGGCTGCGGGTCCGGCAAGGCGTCGACATGGGCCGGCCAAGCACGTTATTGACCCGGGTCACTCGGCAGGATGGCGAGGCACCGATCGTGAAGCTCGGAGGCCGTTGCGTCTCGGTGATGGCCGGCACCTTACAAAATGTGGCGCGACCGGACCTGTAAAATTACGCGAGTCTAATTCCCGTAAGTCGCTTTCGCCTTGCATTCGCGTCGCAATCGGCGCCGGATTAGCTTATCGGATCGAGACATCGCGCCATCGCTCCTGTTTCCTTTGGAGGGATATTACTCTCGCTGGAGTTTTCCGCGTTGGGGTGCCTGGAAGAGTTCCGCGCAGGCGTCAAGGTGATGTCGACATCGGCAACCGATATGACTTGGTGATTGGTGCCGACAAGCGCGTATTGGAACGTGTCTTGTCCTTGGAATGCCCCGTGTGGGATGTAATATACGACACGGGCGAGGGCTGGGTGACCGAGACAGCGACCATCCGGGTTACCAAAGGGCGCCATGGACATGGTCAGCGTTTCCTCTCGGTAGCAGACCGAGCCGTTCACCGGTGCGGTAATCACCTCATAATTGGCGAGGCGCGTGACGCGACATTGGTCATCCGTGAAGGAGCGGCCCAGAATTCTGACGTTTTGCTGCGCCGGAGAGACGGTGTGAATGAGAATTTTTCTGGGATTGCCGTCGATGAATTGAATTTCCGAATTCCTCGTTTTGTAGAGAATCGGATCTGCATTTACATGCGCGGCCATGAAGGTGAGGGAGATGGAAATCGCAGCTTTGCCGGCCCAGTGGCAGAACATTCCGTTGCGCATAACATCCTCGCCTGACCGGCCGTAGAGCCGCAAACCGTTTCCATCTAAGATCGCGCGATCAAAGACGCCACATCGCGCTAAATTCCCCTTTATCATGTCGCCACAAGGTGTCTATCGAGTCTCAGGCTCAGAAACTCACGCAACCAGCATTGCGATTTGCCGCTTGGGTGAGACAAATCGAAATCGCGTCTAATAAGGAAATGGCCAGGTCCTCAGCTTCTGCTTGCCCGTTGCCCAGAGCCGGGCGAGGCCGTGCGGCTCGAGCGCGAGAAAGAGGATGATGAGCGCGCCGGTGATCACGAAAGTGAGCTGCTCGATGGTCGCCGGCGTCACGTTGAGCCCAATGGCGGGAAGCGTGGCGCGTAACAGGATCGGCAGGATGTAAATCAGCGTCGCGCCGAAGTAGCAGCCGATCAGGCTTCCGAGGCCGCCGATGATCGCCATGAAGAGAACCTGAAAGGATTGCTCGACGGAGAAGACTTCGGGCTCGGCGCTTCCTTGCCAAAAGAAGACCAGCATCGCCCCGGCCACGCCGCAATAGAAGCTTGAAACCGCGAAGGCGAGGAGCTTCGTCGGCAACAGCTTGATCCCCATGAGTTCGGCCGCGATGTCCATGTCACGGACGGCCATCCAGTTTCTTCCGATCCGCCCATGCACGAGGTTCGAGGCGACAAGGGTGAGGAGAGCGACGATGGCGAGCGTGGCGTAGTAGCGCGCCAAGGGCGATGCGGTGGCGCCCGTCAGCGGGACGCCCAGAAAGCTGCGCAGCGGCACTTCGATGGCGCCCGAGGTGTTGTAATTCACGAGCCAGGCCGCGCGGGTGAACACCCATTGCAGGAAGAACTGCGCCGCAAGCGTCGCGACGACGAGGTAGAAGCCCTTGATGCGCAGCGATGGCAGGCCGAAAACGACGCCGGCCACCGCCGAGAACACGCCGGAGGCCAGGATCCAGATCAGAATATTCACATTGGGAAAGCTGGTGGTGAGCTTGTAGCAGGCGAAGGCGCCCACGCCCATGAAGGCGCCGGTGCCGAGCGACAATAAGCCAGTATAGCCGGTGAGGATGTTGAGCCCGATGGTCGCGAGCGACAAGACGAGGAGCGGCACCATGATCACGTCGAGAAAAAAGGGTGTGCCGAAAAGCGGGATCGCGATGATCGCGATCGCGAGAATGAGCGCGATGCCGATCCGGTCCTGGCGGATCGGGAAGACCGCCATGTCGGCTGCGTAGCTCGTCTTGAACTGGCCGGTTTCGCGATAGAACATGGCCTTCATCCAATACGGATCTCACCGCAAGCGAGACCGCAATCCGCGGCGTCTGAATATCTCAGAGACAAATATCGGCACCCCCAGAGCATCTTACGGGTATTTGCCGGTTGTCCGGTAGGTCCTTCCGTGCCAAGCGTGACCGAGGTTGATCTTGCAGGATCAGGCGCCTTCCGGAAAATGGAGAGTGATCCCGTTGAAAGGGTCGTTGCCGCTCCCCGTCTGCTTCTGATCGATTGATCCCTCCACGCCACCTTTCGCGTTTGAGCGCAGGAACCCATGGGAATGCTCGAGCAGGAATTCGATCGTTTTGCCGAGGAGTACGAGCAGCTTCACGCCAAGGTTCTCGGCCCAAGCGGCGAGAGCCCTGCCTTCTTCGCGGCCTACAAACCCGCCGACATGCGCCGGCATCTTGCGGCCGCAGGTGCATCTTGCGCCGCGCTGAGGCTTCTTGATTTCGGCTGCGGCGTCGGCGGCTCCTTGCCGCATCTGCGCAACGAATTTCCGGACGCGGAACTCATTGGCGTCGACGTTTCCCGCAAGAGCCTCGACATTGCCGAACGTCGATATCCCGGTCTCGCCAAGCTCGTCACTTTAAGCGAAACCGATGCGATGCCCCTCCCGCAGGAAGATGTCGATGTCGCCTTCTCGTCTTGTGTTTTTCACCACATTCCGGAGGGGGAGCATCACCGCATCCTCGTCGACCTCCGCCGGGTGATCAGGCCGGGCGGTTTCCT
Organism: Hyphomicrobiales bacterium; assembly: GCA_019247795.1. Classification (GTDB taxonomy): domain Bacteria; phylum Pseudomonadota; class Alphaproteobacteria; order Rhizobiales; family Beijerinckiaceae; genus GAS188. The sequence goes on from JAFBAK010000171.1 coordinate 11,386, forward strand.
GTTCGTCTTCGAGCACAATCCCTTGAACGCACTCACGCGCCGTGCGGTCGATGCTTGCGCCTTCGACGAGAACGCCGTCCTCATTCGGGCAACTGAACTGACGCGGCGTGTCCTTACGGCAGGTTTTCAGGATGCGCAGATTCGCTATCGCATTTTCTTTCCGCGTCGGCTGAAATGGTTGCGCCCGCTCGAAAGCGCGCTCACCTGGTGCCCCTTTGGCGCCCAGTACTACGTCGCGGCACGGCGCGGCGCTTGACGAGTTCGCGCGAGCTCATGCCGGGTCGGCCGCGCGCGACGGCTCAAGACCAGATCTTCCAAGGCGCGCGGTTTTGTGCCCAGAGCTCCTCAAGGAGCCGCTTTTCCCGCAATGTATCGACCGGCTGCCAGAATCCCTGATGTCGGTAAGCGACGAGCTCGTTGCGCTTCGCGAGCTCCTCCAACGGTTCGCGCTCCCAAACCGTCTCGTCTCCGGTGATGAGATCCATCACCGATGGCTCGAGCACGAAGAAGCCACCATTGATCCAGCCGAGTTCGTCCTGCGGCTTTTCGCGAAAGGCCCTCACGCGGCCGTCGTCCGAAAGCTCGAGCACGCCGAAACGGCCTGGAGGCTGCACGGCCGTCACGGTCGCAGCTTTCCCGTGCTTGCGGTGGAAGGCTGTGAGCTTGTGCAAATCGATGTCGGCGACGCCGTCGCCGTAGGTCATGAGGAAAGTGTCTTTGCCGAGAAAGGGCTGCACGCGCTTGAGACGCCCGCCCGTCATCGTGTCGACGCCGGTGTCGAGCAAGGTGACGCGCCAGTTCTCAGTGACACGGTTGAAAAAATCCACCTTACCGGCACCGAAGTCGTAGGTCACGTCGCTTCGGTGAAGAGCATAATTCGAGAAGTATTCTTTGATGTAATATCCCATATATCCAAGGCAGATCACGAAATCGTTGAAGCCTTGTGTGCTGCAATTCTTCATGATGTGGAGAAGCAGCGGCAGCCCCCCGACCTCGATCATCGGCTTTGGCCTCAACGCGGTCTCTTCACTCAGCCTGGTTCCGAACCCGCCGGCCAGCAAGACGACTTTCATGAGGAGCTCCGCATCTCGGGCGCGGCGTCAACCGCCTGAGGCTTTCTGCTGAGAGTCGAGCCGCATCACCTTGGCATCGATCTCCGCCGTGGGCGAAGTCGGGTCCGGATTCATCGCGCCACGGTCCTGTCCATGGTCGATCACGTCATCGATGATGACGAGCGGCATCGGCTTCACGTTCTTGAAGATACGGCCGATATATTCGCCGATGATGCCGAGGAGAAGCGCGTTGAGGCCGATCGAAAAAAGCACGAGCACGCTGAGGCTCGCCCACCCCTCGGGCCAATCGGCCCCGAAACTCCGGGCGACGAGGAAATAGAGGGCGCCAAAAAAGGCAATGCCGCACATCACGAACCCGACCGCCGTCGCAAGGCGCAAGGGCACGGTCGAGTGGTGCAGGATGCCGTCGAGCGCCAGGCCGAGAAGCCTCAAGAAGCTGAATTTGCTGCGGCCGCGCGCCCTGGGAGCGCGGTTGTATGGAATGCCGATTTGCCGGAATCCCATCGCCGCGATGAGCCCTCGCAAATAGGGCTGCTGGTCGCGCACATGACGCAGCTCCTCGATCACCCGTCGGTCGATGAGGCGAAAATCGCCTGCATCATGCGGCAAGGTATCCTCGCTCAAAGCGTCGATCAGCCGATAGAAGATGCGTCGCAATCCATAAAGAAACCGGCTTTCCCTAGGGCGATTGCCTCGGACTCCATAGACGACCGAATAACCCTCCTCCCAACGGCGCAAGAACTCTGTGATCAGCTCGGGGGGATCTTGAAGGTCGCAATCGAGTTGGATGGCCGCCACGCCCCGCGCATGGACATAATTCGCGAGGATGGAGCGCTGAAAGCCGAAATTGCGCGAGAAACGAATGACACGCACACGCTTGTCCTCGAGCGCCAGCGCGGCGAGCCTTTCGAAAGTCCTGTCTTCGCTGCGGTTGTCGGTGAACAGGATTTCGTAATCGTAGCGCTGCTCGAGCCCAGACATCACAGTTCGCACCCGCTCATGGAGCGGACGAACATTGTCCTCCTCGTTGTAAACCGGAACGCAAATGCTGATGAGCTTGCGAGGGGTCATCGGATCAAGGTTCCACCCTGCTGCTATTTGAGCGGCCGAGCGCTTGCAAGCTGAGCGCCACGCCTTCGCTCAAATCGATCGAGTGCCGCAAACCGCCGGCATTCGCAAGTAGCGAGGGATCGCCTACCATCCACATCTGTTCGTCGGCTCTCACCGGCCGCGCCCCGAAGTCGAGAAGCTCCGCGGGCGCTCCGATCTGGCGCGCGATCTCCTCGGCCATGGCACGCACCGTGACGGGCTCTCCGGTGCACAGATTGAATGGGCCGAGCCGCCCCTCGAGCGCGAGTTCCGCGGCGCGCAGCAGACCTTTCGCGGCATCCTCGACATAAAGGAGATCGCGCCATTGCAGCCCGGAGGTCAGATCGACGCGCTCGCCTCTGCACAGACGCTCACGCATATAGGGCAGGAGACGATGCTGCGCTTCTCCAGGCCCGAAGACCCCGAAGAGCCTGACCCATTGGAACGGCAATCGAAGAGCGCGCGCTCGCGCGGCACCCCATCGCCCGCCGGCCGCCTTGGACGCGCCATAAAGATCAGGGGCGTCAAGCGGATGATTTTCGCGGATCCGCTCAGCTTTGGTGATTGGACCATACTCGGAGCAAGAGCCGACATGCACGAAAGCCCTGGCGCCGAGAGCGGCCGCGGCTTCGACCCAAGCGTCGGTTGCCGTGACGTTTGTCGCCAACATTCGCGCCGCGTCGCGATCCGCGGGGCGAACGCCATACGCGGCACAATGAAAGACGAGATCGACGGCCTCGCCATGCAGCGATTCCAAGATGGCCCCGGCGCTCGTCGCCTCGAGCCGGATCTGCCGGTCGGCCGCCGGCAGGCATGACGACGGTCGTCCGGCTGCGATCGTGCGCTTGCCGATTGCCTGCAAATGCGAAACGAGCGCACGGCCGATAAAGCCGCTTGCTCCGGTTACGAGCGCGTTGCTGAAGCTCATCCGGCATACTCCCGGAAGACTTCGATCTGCTGCGACAAGAGATCGCTCGCAGGGAGGCCCTCGCGGTGAAAGCCACGATACCATTCGGCCGTCAGCCCGATGGTGCGCGCAAAGTCGAGCCGAGGCCGCCAGCCGAGAAGCATCTTGGATTTGGCGATGTCGAGCTTGAGGGAATGGCTTTCCTTCAGCGGGGAGGGGACCACCTCGATCCGAGCGCGGCTGTCGCCGTAAGCTTGCGCAAAACTTCGCGCCAGATGCTCGACATCGACCTCATTGTCGGGTCCGGGACCGAAATTCCACGCGTCGCTCGCTTGGGCCGGATCGTTGAGAAGCCGATGCGCGAGGGTCAAATAGCCCGCGAGGAGCTCGAGGACATGCTGCCACGGACGGATCGCCCGCGGATTGCGCAAGACGATCGGCTCTCCGGCATTGATGAATCGGACAATATCAGGAACGAGACGATCCTCGGACCAGTCACCCCCGCCGACCACGTTGCCCCCGCGTGCGGTGGCGAGCGCGATCCGGTGATCGTCAAGGGGAAGCAAGGCGCGGCGATAAGATCCGGCGACGATCTCGGCTGCGGCTTTGCTCGCGCTATACGGGTCGGCGCCGCCGAGCGGATCGTCTTCGCGGTAGCCCCACACCCACTCCTTGTCGTCATAGACCTTGTCGGTTGTGACGCAGACGATCGCGCGAACCGAGCCGCAGCGTCGTGCCGCTTCGAGCACATGGGCCGTGCCCATCACATTGGTGGAGAAGGTGGTGAGCGGGTCGCGATAGGAGCGCCGCACGAGCGGCTGCGCCGCAAGATGAAAGACGACCTCCGGCTGGAATTCTTGAAATTCGCGCTCGACGAGTTCGAAGGCGCGGATGTCGCCAAGGCTCGAGCGCATGCCCTTGCCGACATTGGCGGCTTCGAAAAGATTGGGTTGGCCGTTGGGCTCCGGCGCGAGAGCCAACCCCGCGACCTCTGCTCCGTCCTGCTTGAGCCAGGAACAAAGCCAGGAGCCCTTGAAGCCGGTGTGCCCGGTCACAAGCGTCCGAAACCCACGCAAGGAAGGCAAATCGATCATCGAGGCTTCAACCTTGGCGCGAGAAGCGCATTTTTGGGCCTGATAAAAAGAAACACGAAGCGGATCAACCCTTCATTGCCCGTATGATGAAAACGAGAGTGACCGAGAAGAAAGAGCGCGTCCAAGCAAGGTGTACTGCCTCACACCCGCTCGATGATCTTCTCGCCGAATAGTCCTTGAGGGCAAAAAAGAAGGAAGACGAGCGCGATCACGTAGGCAAACCAGCTATCGATGCCGCCGCCCAGAAGAGGCCCCCAATAGAATTCGGCCAGCTTCTCGCCGACCCCGATGATGAGACCACCCACGATGGCGCCGGGTACCGATGTGAATCCGCCGAGGATGAGGACGGGTAGCGCCTTGAGCGCGATGATCTGAAGGGCGAAAGAAACATTGGAGCGGGCGCCCCACAGGATGCCGGCAACCAGCGCCACGACGCCTGCCGCGAACCAGACGATCACCCAGATCTGGTCGAGCGAGATGCCGACAGAAAGTGCTGCCTTGTGACTGTCGGCGACCGCGCGCAACGCGCGGCCGATCCTCGTCCATTGAAACAAGCAGGCAAGTGCCCCGATCAAGAGCGCCGCAATGACGGCCGCCGCGATGTCGAGCTTTTGGAAGCTCACCACGCCGCCCAGCATCTTCGCATCGATCGTCCCTTGCGGCAGATGAAGCTCGGCGGTGATCATGTTCTTCGGATCCCCGCCGAAGACGAGTTCGCCCAAGCCGATCAGCACATAAGTGAGCCCGAAGGTCGCCATGAACAAAACGATCTCGGGCTGGTTGACGAGAGGGCGAAGCACGAGGCGTTGCACGGCGACCGCGAGCGCAAGCATCACGAGAAGCGTGAGCGCCAAAGCCAAAATCGTCGGCACGCCTTTCTCGTAAAGGCCGACGAGCGTGAGCCCGGCGAACACCACCATGATCCCTTGCGCGAAATTGAAGACGCCGGACGCCTTGTAGATGAGGACGAAGCCGAGCGCGATAAGCGCATAGAGAACGCCGGTGACGAGGCCTTCCCATAGGGTTTGCGCCAAGAGATCGGGGGCGGCCGCCATCTGGACGAACGGGTCGATCAGGATGGCGTAGAGGAAATCCATCGACGCTGCTTTTCCCCGTATGGACCGGGGCAGCTTCAGGAAATTGGGCCTGAATAGTCAAGTGAAGCTTGCAAACGAGCGCGAGAAGTGAAGCGTGAAGCCAATCTCGAGGCGAGGAGATGAAACGCGTTCTGCCTCACTCCTCACCATTCACACTCATCTTCCCTCAGACAGTCTCCGCCTCTTTCATCCTGACCGCCTTCTTGCGATCGTTCGGGTCGAGGATCAGCTTGCGCAAGCGGATTGATTTCGGCGTCACCTCGACGAGCTCATCATCCTGGATATACGCGAGCGCCTTCTCCAAGGTCATGCGAACGGGCGGCGTGAGGCGCACCGCTTCGTCTTTCGAAGTGGTGCGAATATTGGTGAGTTTCTTGCCCTTCAGCACATTGACCTCGAGGTCGTTGTCGCGGGTATGTTCGCCGACGATCATGCCCTGGTAGACCTTCCACCCGGGCTCGATCATCATCGGGCCGCGATCCTCGAGGTTCCACAGCGCGTAAGCGACGGCTTCGCCCTGCTCATTGGCGATGAGCACACCGTTGCGCCGCCCAGCGATCTCGCCTTTGAATGGCGCATAAGCGTGAAACAGCCGGTTCATCACCGCCGTGCCGCGCGTATCCGTCAGGAGCTCGCCTTGATAGCCGATGAGGCCGCGCGTCGGGGCGTGGAAAACGAGGCGCAGGCGGCCGCCGCCCGAGGGGCGCATCTCGACCATCTCGGCTTTGCGCTCCGACATCTTTTGCACGACGATCCCGGAATGCTCCTCGTCGACGTCGATCATGACCTCCTCGATCGGCTCGAGAAGCTCTCCCGAAGACTGGCGCTTGAGCACGACCTTGGGGCGCGAGACGGAAAGCTCGAAGCCCTCGCGCCGCATCTGCTCGATCAGGATGGCGAGCTGCAGCTCGCCGCGTCCGGCCACTTCCATCGCATCTTTGCCGGCCGCTTCGCTCACGCGAAGCGCCACATTGCCCTCGGCTTCGCGCAACAGGCGATCTCGGATGACACGGCTCGTCACCTTGTCCCCCTCGGTTCCCGCGAGCGGCGAATCGTTGACGAGGAAGGACATGGCGACGGTGGGCGGATCGATGGGTTGGGCGTGCAGCGGCTCCGTCACTTCGACGGCGCAGAAAGTGTCCGCGACGCTTCCCTTGCCCAACCCCGCGATGGCGACGATATCTCCCGCCTCGCCCATGTCGATCGGCTGGCGTTCGATGCCGCGGAAAGCGAGGATCTTCGAGACGCGCCCTTGCTCGATCAGGCGGCCGTCATGTGAGAGCGCCTTAATCGTCTGGTTCGATCGCACCGTTCCCGAGTGGATGCGTCCTGTGATGATCCGGCCGAGATAGGGGTTGGCCTCGAGAATGGTGCCGAGCATGCGGAAAGGCCCTGTCTGGACCGCCGGCTCAGCGACGTGTCGCAGCACGAGATCGAAGAGGGGGGCCATCCCTTGATCCTTCGGGCCTTCGGGAGAAAGCGCCATCCACCCCTGTTTCGCCGAGCCGTAAAGGATCGGGAAATCGAGCTGCGAGTCATCGGCGTCGAGCGCCGCGAAGAGATCGAAGACCTCATTCACCACCTCGCCCGGGCGCGCGTCCTGCTTGTCGATCTTGTTGACCGCGACGATCGGCTTGAGCCCGATCTTCAACGCCTTGGAGACCACAAATTTCGTCTGCGGCATCGGACCTTCCGAAGCATCGACGAGCACGATCGCCCCATCGACCATGCTCAGGATGCGCTCCACCTCACCGCCGAAATCGGCGTGACCGGGTGTGTCGACGATGTTGATCCGCGTGCCTTTCCACACCACGGAGGTGCATTTGGCGAGGATGGTGATGCCGCGCTCGCGCTCGAGCTCGTTCGAATCCATCACCCGCTCGGCCACGCGCTGGTTTTCCCGGAAGGCGCCTGACTGACCGAGCAGCTTGTCGACGAGCGTAGTCTTGCCATGATCGACATGAGCGATGATGGCTATGTTGCGCATGTTCATTTCAGGATCCGAAACATAAAGGCCTCCGGCGCGAAGACCCTCAGGCCAAACGCTCGGAGGCGAGGAAGCGGAAGCTCACGATCTATATAGGTAGCCCGCTTGCCGCAAGCATCTTCGCTGCGCTGCAACAAATGCGCTCGAGAGTCGCAGATGAGGTACAATCAGGCGGAACCGACGGCAGCCTCGGCGAGCTCCGCCACATAGTCCCCGATGGCGAGAGAAGACGTAAGGCCCGGCGATTCGATCCCGTAAAGATTGATGAGACCTGCAACTTTGTGTGTTTCGGGCCCTTGGATCATGAAATCCGGCGCATCCGTGCCATTCGCCGGAAGCTTCGGTCGGATGCCCGCATAGCCGGGCACGAGCGCCTCGTCGGGGAGCGCTGGCCAATATTGCCGGATCGCCGCATAGAAGCGCGCGCCGCGCGACGGGTCGACCGTGTAGTCGGGCCTCTCGATCCATTCGACATCCGGTCCGAACTTCGCCTGGCCGCCAAGATCGATGGTGATGTGAACGCCGAGCCCGCCGGGCTCCGGCACGGGATAGATCAGGCGCTTGAAAGGCGCGGGACCGAGAAGCTGGAAGTAATTGCCTTTGGCATATCGAAGCGGCGGGACGGTGTCCCGGGGCAGTCCGGAGATGGAGTATGCGACCGCTTGTGCCTCGAGCCCGGCGCAATTGACTAGGAGGCGCGGCGCAAGCGACATGGATGCGCCGTCCGAAGCGACGTCGATGACGACGCCATTCTCGTCGACGCGGCCGCCTTCAACGCTGCTCCCATACGCGATCATCGCGCCGTTGGCTTGAGCGTCCCCGAGGAGCGCCAGCATGTAGGCATGGCTGTCGAGGATGCCGGTCGAGGGCGACAGCAAAGCGCCCGAGCAGACGAGCGCGGGTTCGAGCACCTGCGCCTGCCTGCGGGAGATGGGCTCGATGTCGTCGACGCCGTTACCGCGCGCGGTCGCGAGCACGCGTTCGAGCGCGCCGCGCTGCTCTTCGCCGATCGCCACAATGAGCTTTCCGCAGCGGCGATAGGGGACGCCATGAGCATCGCAATAGGCATAAAGAGCCTGGCGGCCGGCGACGCACAAACGCGCCTTCAATGAGCCTTTCGGATAGTAGATGCCGGCATGAATGACCTCGCTGTTGCGCGAGCTCGTGGCGGTGCCGATCGTGGTCTCTTTCTCGAGAATGATCGTCTCGTGCCCGGCAAGCGCGAGCGCGCGCGCCACCGCGAGGCCGACGACCCCGGCGCCGACCACGACTGCATCGACCTTGTCGGCTGGCCCATTTTTGTGCATTGCGGGTGCTGTGGCTCACAGGCGAGCATGTGTCAAACGCGGTGCTGTTCGTGTTCTTCGAGCTCGCGTGGTTGTCCTGGCAAGATGCTCGTCCCTGTCATTGCTTGAGATTCGGGCAAGATCGACATATATACCGGGCATATTGCCGGGCATTTGAAGAAAGCTTGACGTGAAAACCTCGCAAAGTCGCGCCACCCGAAATTATCGTGCTCGGCTTGCCGGGCGCGGTCTCGCGCGTTTCGAGGTGCTGGGTCGAAAGGCTGATCGCGATCTGATCCGTTCTCTCGCACGCCAATTGGCGCAAGGCGGCCCCGAGGCCTCGCGTTTGCGGGCGGCAGTCAACCGCAACATTCTTGGAGAGCCGCCGAAAAAAGGGGGTATTCTGACGGCGCTGCGTCGCTCTCCGCTGGTGGGAGCCGATCTCGACATTGACCGTTCCCGAGAGGAAGGGCGCAAGACAGAGATCTGATGCGCTATTTGCTCGACACCAACATCATCAGCAATATCGCAAAGCTAACACCTTCCGCAGCGTTGCTGGCGTGGATGGAAGAGCAAAATGACGACGATCTCTGCATTTGCTCGCTCACCGTCGCGGAAATTCGCCGCGGCATCTTGGAAAAACCCGTCGGTAAAAGGCGCAATGAGCTCGAGACATGGTTCAGCGGACCGGAAGGACCACAATCCTTGTTCGCGGGTCGCGTGCTTCCTTTCGACGAGCCGGCTGCCTTGATTTGGGCGAGGCTTATGAGTGCGGGCAAAGCCGAGGGAAGGCCTCGTAGCGCACTCGACACCATCATTGCCGCCGTTGCGCAAGCGAATGATTGCATCGTCGTCACGGATAATGAGAAGGATTTTTTTGGCGTCGAGACGATCAATCCACTGCGGAAACCACTGCGGTGACGATCGTCGCGTGACGGTTCGAGGTGACAGGCCCCAAGGGGACGTGCGGCGGGCTCCGCATCTTTCACATGGCTTGACGCATAGGTCTGATCGTGGTCGCTCGCACCGCCTTACGAATGGCGGAAGCGGGACGCATGCGACGCGAACCAAATGCCGAAAGCTTCGACTATGTGATCGTCGGCGCGGGCTCGGCCGGCTGCGTGCTCGCCTCGCGACTGAGCGAGGACGGGCGTTTCAGCGTGCTCGTGCTCGAGCACGGCGGCCCCAATCGCTCGGTGTTCATCGACATGCCGAGCGCGCTCTCCATCCCGATGCACATGACGCGCTATGATTGGGGATATGTGAGCGAGCCCGAACCGCATCTCGGCGGCCGGCGCCTCCATTGCCCGCGCGGCAAGGGGCTCGGCGGCTCATCCGCGATCAACGGCCTTGTCTATGTGCGCGGCAACCCGCTCGATTTCGATCGGTGGGAAAGTGAAGGCGCGGCGGGCTGGAGCTATGCGCGTGTGCTCCCCTATTTTAGGCGCGCCGAAGGGCGCGCCGAAGGCGGCGACACTTATCGCGGCGAGGAGGGTCCGCTCAGGACACGCTACGGAACGCTCGATAACCCCCTCTATCGCGTTTTCATCGAGGCGGCGCGCCAAGCCGGCTACGCCGAGACCTCCGACGTCAACGGCTTCAAGCAGGAGGGCTTCGGCCGCATGGACATGACGGTCGAGCGCGGCGTCCGCTGGAGCGCGGCGAGGGCTTATCTTCGCCCGGCCATGAAGCGCCCGAACCTCGAGGTCCGCACGAAAGCGCTCGCGACGCGCGTTCGCTTCGAAGGGCAGCGCGCCGTCGGGGTCAGCTATTTGCGGGGCGGCGTCGAAGAGACCGTTTCGGCGCGGCGCGAAGTGATCCTCGCGGGCGGCGCCATCAACTCGCCGCAGCTCTTGCAGCTTTCCGGTATCGGCCCTGCCGAGGAGTTGCGCCAGCATGGGATCGCGGTCGTGCGTCACCTGCCCGGCGTCGGCGCCAATCTTCAAGACCATCTCGAATTTTATTTCCAGGTGGCGAGCAAGGAGCCGATCACGCTTTTCTCGTCGACGGGAGTGCTCGCGAAAGCTTTGATCGGCTTGCGCTGGCTGTTGCGCAAGGATGGGCTCGGCGCGACCAACCATTTCGAGAGTTGCGGCTTCATTCGAAGCCGGGCGGGCATTCGCTTTCCCGACATCCAATATCATTTCCTGCCGCTCGCCGTCTCTTATGATGGCAAGTCTCTCGCGACCGAGCACGGCTTTCAGGCGCATGTCGGCCCCATGCGCTCGAAAAGCCGTGGTTGGGTGCGGCTTGCCTCCGCCGATCCGCGCGCAAAGCCGCGCCTCTTCTTCAACTACATGAGCCATCCCGACGATTGGACGGAAATGCGTGCCTGTGTGCGGCTCACGCGCGAGATCTTCGCGCAACCGGCATTCGATCGCTATCGCGGTCGCGAAATCCAGCCGGGCGCGCAAGTCACA
>JAFBAK010000205.1 GCA_019247795.1 Hyphomicrobiales bacterium
GCAACTGAACATCGGACGGATCCGCTACGAGATCGAGGATCCGCGCATGAAGGATTTTGTCGACAACCTGGCCTTTGTGAACGGTCTTGCCGAGCGCAGCCCGGGTTTCGTCTGGCGCTATCAGGACGACAGCGGCAACGCTACGAACACGCGGCCATACGCGGGCGATCCGCGCATGGCTGTGAACATGTCGGTCTGGCAGGACGTCGAGTCGCTTGAACGCTTTGTCTGGCAGACGGTGCACAAGCGTTTCTATGGCCGGCGGCACGACTGGTTCGAGACGCTCGGCGAACGCTATATGGTGATGTGGTGGGTACCGTCGGGGCATTTGCCGAGCGTGCAGGAGGCGATCGATCGGCTTGAGCATCTCAAGGCGAATGGGCCGAGCGAACACGCCTTCAGCTGGGAGAATCTCACCTCGAGTGAGCTCTGGAAAACGTCGAAGTGCGCCTAGAGGATTGATGACGGCATGCCAAAACTCCTGATCGACGGCAAGGAAGTCGACGTTCCGGCGGAGTACACGCTGCTGCAGGCGTGCGAGACCGCCGGCGCCGAAATCCCGCGCTTTTGCTACCACGAGCGGCTCTCGATCGCCGGCAACTGCCGCATGTGCCTGGTCGAATTGAAGGGCTCGCCGAAGCCGGTCGCGAGTTGCGCCTGGAACGTTCGAGATTGCCGCCCCGGTCCGAAGGGCGAGCCGCCCGAGGTCTCGACCCGCTCGCCGATGGTCAAGAAGGCGCGCGAAGGCGTGATGGAATTCCTGCTGATCAACCATCCGCTCGATTGTCCGATTTGCGACCAGGGCGGCGAGTGTGATCTGCAGGATCAGGCGATGGCCTACGGCGTCGACTCCTCGCGCTTCCACGAGAACAAGCGTGCCGTCGAGGACAAGTATCTCGGGCCTCTCGTCAAGACTTCGATGAATCGCTGCATTCATTGCACTCGTTGCGTGCGCTTCATCACCGAGGTCGCGGGTGTCGCCGATCTCGGCGCCATCGGTCGCGGCGAGGATATGGAGATCACGACCTATCTCGAGCACGCGATGCGATCCGAGCTGCAAGGAAACGTGGTCGATCTATGTCCGGTCGGGGCGCTCACGGCCAAGCCTTGGGCGATGCAATATCGGCCATGGGAGTTCGCCAAGACCCAATCGGTCGACGTCATGGACGGCGTGGGCTCGGCCATTCGCGTCGATTCCCGGGGACGCGAGGTGATGCGCATTCTGCCGCGCATCAACGACGATGTGAACGAGGAGTGGATCTCCGACAAGACACGTCACGTCGTCGACGGCTTGCGCGCGCAAAGGCTCGACAGGCCCTATCTGCGTGGTGCGGATGGCAAGCTGCGTGCCGTCTCCTGGCGCGAGGCCTTGGCGGCCGTCAAGGCCCGGATCGAGGCCGCGAGTCCCGAGCGTATCGGCGCGATCGCGGGCGAGGTCGCGAGCGTCGAGGAGATGTTCGCGCTCAAGCTCCTCATGAAGCAGCTAGGTTCGCCGAATATCGATGTGCGCGAGGACGGCTCACCGCTTCATCCGCGTTTTGGCCGCGCGTCCTACCTCTTCAACACCACGATCGCGGGCATCGAGGAGGCCGACGCCATTCTTCTCGTGGGCGTCAATCCGCGTTGGGATGGGGCCGTCCTCAACGCCCGCATCCGCAAACGCTGGCGGATGGGCAATCTCAGGATCGGCCTGATCGGCGCGCGCGCCGATCTCACCTACCCTTACGAATATTTGGGCGCGGGAGGCCCAAGCCTCGCTTCGCTCTCGGCGGGAGAAGGCGAGTTCGCTTCTGCCTTCCGCGAGGCGAAAAAGCCCTTGCTCATTCTCGGGCGTGGCGCGCTCACAGGCGAGGGTGGGCTTGCTCAGCTCGTGTTGGCGGCCAAAGCGGCGAAAGCTTTCGACCTCGTTTGCGAAGGCTGGAACGGATTGAGCGTGCTCAGCGCCACGGCCTCATTGGTGGGCGGCCTCGATATCGGCTTCGTGCCGGCTGATACCGGCATGAGCGCGCGCGCCATGGCGAAATCGGGCGCGCTCGACTGCGTCTATCTTCTCGGCGCCGATGCAATCGACATCGAGACGGGTGCCTTCGTCATCTACCAGGGCACGCATGGCGATCGGGGCGCGCACCGGGCCGATGTCATCTTGCCGGGGGCGGCTTACACCGAAAAATCCGGCACCTATGTGAATACCGAGGGGCGCGTCCAGATGAGCGACCGGGCGGTGTTCCCGCCGGGAGAGGGGCGAGACGATTGGGCCATCCTACGTGGCCTTTCGGGCACCCTCGGCAAGCCGTTGCCCTTCGATTCCATGGCCCAGCTTCGCAAGGTTCTCTACGAACATCATCCGCATCTCGCCGCGATCGGTGCGATCACTCGGGAGGATGCGGCTCCGACGATCTCGGCGCTGGCGGGGGTCGAGGCGGCAGGCTCCGATGCGCCCTATGCGCCGGGGCTCCACGATTACTACCTGTCGAACGCGATCGCCAGGGCTTCGCGGGTGATGGCGGAATGCTCCAAGCTCGCGCTCGCCGGCACTTCGATCGCGGCGGAGTAAACGATGGCCGACATACTCCTCGCTCTACTCCTGACCGCGATCAAGAGCGTCGTGCTGCTTGTCGTGCTGCTCATCTGCGTCGCGTTCATCCTGCTCGCCGATCGCAAGATCTGGGCGGCGGTACAATTGCGCCGCGGCCCGAATGTGGTCGGGCCTTTTGGCCTTCTGCAGAGCTTCGCCGACCTTTTGAAATTCGTCTTCAAGGAGCCGATCATTCCGTCGGGCGCCTCCAAAGGGATTTTTCTTTTGGCGCCGCTCGTCACCTGCATCCTGGCGCTTGCTGCCTGGGCCGTGATTCCGCTTCAGGCCGGTTGGGCGATCGCCGACATTAATGTCGGCGTCCTTTACATTTTCGCCATTTCGTCGCTCGGCGTCTATGGCGTGATCATGGCCGGCTGGGCGTCGAACTCGAAATATCCCTTCCTCGCCGCGCTGCGCTGCGCGGCGCAGATGGTCTCCTATGAAGTCTCGATCGGCTTCGTGATCATCACTGTCCTGATGTGTGCGGGCTCGCTCAATCTCACCTCCATCGTGCAGGCGCAGGATACGCGTCTCGGCTTTCTCGGTTGGTATTGGCTGCCCCTCTTTCCGATGTTCGTGGTTTTCTTCGTCTCCGCGCTCGCCGAGACCAATCGGCCGCCCTTTGACCTGATGGAAGCCGAATCCGAGCTCGTCGCGGGTTTCATGGTCGAGTATTCCTCGACGCCCTACATGATGTTCATGCTCGGCGAATACGTGGCCGTGGTCACGATGTGCGCGTTGACCACGATCCTGTTCCTTGGCGGCTGGCTATCGCCCATCCCTTTCATTCCCTTCACGTGGATTCCGGGCCCGCTCTGGTTCGTGCTCAAAGTCTGCCTTGTCTTCTTCATGTTCGCCATGGTGAAGGCGATGGTGCCGCGATACCGCTACGATCAATTGATGCGGCTCGGCTGGAAGGTGTTCCTGCCGATCTCCCTCTTCATGGTGGTCGTGGTCGCGGCCGTGCTGCAAATCTTCGGCTGGGCGCCGGTCGGCGGTTGAGGACGGACTCGTGCGGTATTCCCCCTCGTCGCGTTCGCCGCAAGCCCGCTTTGCCTCGCAGGGCGAGTTGGCATCAGCGCCGCGCCTTGCCGAGAGCGTGACCATGAGGTTGTTGTCATGAGGCTCGATCAAGCCGCGAAATCCCTGTTTCTCAAGGAATTTGTCTCCGCCTTCTTCTTGTCCATGCGCTATTTCTTCAAACCGAAGGCGACGCTCAATTATCCCTTCGAAAAGGGGCAGCTCTCACCGCGTTTTCGCGGCGAGCACGCACTTCGCCGTTACCCGAACGGTGAGGAACGCTGCATCGCCTGCAAGCTTTGCGAGGCCGTCTGCCCGGCGCTCGCGATCACCATCGAAGCGGGGCCTCGCCGCAACGACGGCACACGCCGCACCACGCGATACGACATCGACATGACGAAATGCATCTATTGCGGATTGTGCCAGGAGGCCTGCCCGGTCGATGCCATCGTCGAAGGGCCGAATTTCGAGTTCTCGACGGAAACCCGCGAAGAGCTGTTCTACGACAAGGACCGGCTTCTGGAGAACGGCACGCGATGGGAGCGCGAGATCGCGCGCAACATCGCGATGGATGCCCCGTACCGCTGATCGCGCGAGCCCCATGCCCAGTCGCTTTCCCCGATTGAAGCCGGCTCGCCTCGAACCGTTCCGGCAATGGCTTCCATCCGCTCCCCATGGCACGTCGGTGCCGCGGGAAGGATGCGCATTGTGCGGTTTACCTTGCGCGTCTATACACGGCGCGCGCTGATCGCTGCCGAGCGGAGCCAAGGCACGGATGGATTTCTCTTTCGTCTTTTTCTACCTGTTCGCCGCCGTCCTCCTCGGCTCGGCCTTCATGGTCGTTGCGGCGCGCAATCCCGTGCACGCCGTGCTGTTTCTCATTCTCGCCTTCGTGAATGCGGCGGCGCTTTTCCTGCTTCTGTCGGCCGAGTTCCTCGCAATGATCCTCATCGTCGTCTATGTCGGGGCGGTCGCGGTCCTCTTCCTTTTCGTCGTGATGATGCTCGATGTGGATTTTGCCGAGCTCAAACAGGGTTTTTTGCAATATTTGCCGATCGGCGCGCTTATCGGCGTGCTCTTCCTCATCGAGCTCATCGCGGTAGCCTCGATCGTGGTCACCGGGGGAAAGATCGCCGGCGCGCCGCTCGTCGTCAACGCGGTCGCGCAAGGCGCGCGCAACGTCTCGAACGTGAAGGCGATCGGCGACGCGCTCTATACGACCTATGTCTATTATTTCGAAGGCGCGGGCTTGATCCTTCTCGTCGCCATGATCGGCGCGATCGTGCTCACCCTGCATCGGCGCGAAGGCGTCAAGCGACAGAGCGCCGCCGAACAGAATGCGCGCACGAAGCTCGCCGCCGTCGAGCTGCGCAAAGTGCCGTTCCGGCAGGGCGTATAGAGGAAGGCGCATGACCATCGGGCTCACCCACTATCTGACGGTCGCGGCCATCCTGTTCACGCTCGGCGTTTTCGGGATCTTCCTCAACCGCAAGAACATCATCTTGATCATGATGTGCGTCGAGCTGATCCTGCTCGCGGTGAACATCAATCTCGTCGCTTTCTCGGCCTTCCGTGGCGACATTCTCGGCCAGGTCTACGCGCTTCTGATTTTGACCGTCGCGGCGGCCGAGGCCGCGATCGGGCTTGCGATACTGGTCGTGTATTTCCGCAACCGCGGGACGATCGCGGTCGAAGACGTCAATATGATGCGCGGTTGAGCCGCGAAGGATCAGGCCCGGCGATGTATTCAGCGATTGTCTTTTTGCCGCTCTTCGGCTTCCTCATCGCCGGTGGCCTTGGGCGCGTGATCGGCGCGCGCGCCTGCGAGATCGTCACGACCGGCTTCCTGATGTTCGCCATGCTGCTTTCCTGGATCGTCTTCTTTCAGGTGGGTTTTGCTCATCAGGGTGCGGAGACGGTGGATATCGCGCCCTGGTTCATGTCAGGAGGGCTCCGGGTCGAATGGGCGCTGCGAATCGACACCCTCACGGTCGTGATGCTGGTGGTGGTCAACACCGTGTCGGCGCTCGTGCATCTCTATTCGATCGGCTACATGGCGGAAGATCCATCGCGGCCGCGCTTTTTCGCTTATTTGTCGCTCTTCACCTTCGCCATGCTGATGCTGGTGACCGCGGACAATCTCGTGCAGATGTTCTTCGGTTGGGAAGGTGTCGGCCTCGCCTCTTACCTGCTGATCGGTTTTTGGTACGATCGGCCCGCCGCCAATGCCGCGGCGATCAAGGCCTTCATCGTCAACCGGGTGGGCGATTTCGGTTTCGCGCTCGGCATTTTTCTCGTCTTCACCTTGTTCGGCACCGTCGCCTTCAATGACATCTTCGCGCGCGCACCTGAAGTGGCGAAGGGCAGTTTCCACTTTCTCGGCTTCGACTGGCCGGCAGTGACGCTCGCTTGCCTGCTGCTGTTCATGGGCGCGATGGGAAAGTCCGCGCAATTCCTGCTTCACACCTGGTTGCCGGATGCGATGGAGGGCCCGACGCCGGTGTCGGCGCTCATTCATGCAGCGACCATGGTCACGGCCGGCGTCTTCATGGTGGCGCGCCTCTCGCCCTTGTTCGAGCAGGCGCCCTTCGCTCAGAGTGCCGTTCTGGTGATCGGCGCGATAACCGCTTTCTTCGCGGCCACGATCGGTCTCGTGCAGAACGATATCAAACGGGTCATCGCCTATTCGACATGCTCGCAGCTCGGCTACATGTTCGTCGGGCTTGGGGCCGGCACCTATTCGATCGGCATCTTCCACCTCTTCACGCACGCCTTCTTCAAAGCGCTTCTCTTCCTCGGCGCCGGCTCGGTCATCACCGCCATGCACCACGAGCAGGACATGCGGAAAATGGGCGGGCTGTGGAAAAACATTCCATTCACCGGCGCGATGATGGTGATCGGCACTTTGGCGCTCACCGGTTTTCCCTTCACCGCCGGCTTCTATTCGAAGGACGCCATCATCCAGGCGGCTTATGCGAGCGAGCGCGCCGGCCATGTCTTTGCCTTCCTTTGCACCGCCTTCGCGGCCTTGCTCACCGCGTTCTACTCCTGGCGTCTGATCTTCATGACTTTTGGCGGCACGCCGCATTGGGCCGAAGCGCAAGCTCATGCCCAAGCGGTTCCCGAGGCTCACGAGCCGCAGGCCGGAATCGCGGTCGCGCCCGCGGCCGAGAGTTCACATGACGAGCACGGCCATGGCCCCCTCGAGCCGCGGGAGAGCCCGCTCGTCATGCTCGTGCCGCTGGCCATTCTGGCGGCGGGGGCGCTTGCGGCGGGCTTCATATTCAGGGGCGTTTTCTTCGGCAATGCAGCGGAGGGCTTCTGGAACGGCGCTCTCGTCTTCGAGGAAGCGCTCGTGAAGAAGATCGAGGAAGTGCCTTTCCTCGTCGAGCACGCAGCGTTCATCATGATGGTGATCGGTTCGGCGCTCGCCTACTGGTTCTATGTCGTGAACCCGTCCTTGCCCGCAAGGCTCGCCGCTGCCAATCCGATCCTTTACCGATTCCTGCTCAACAAGTGGTATTTCGACGAGATCTACGACTTTCTCTTCGTGCGCCCGTCCCTCGCGCTTGCCCGTTTCTTCTGGAAGGAGGGCGACGGCCGCCTCATTGACGGCTTCGGCCCCGACGGAGTGTCGGCGCGCGTCATCGATGTGGCCCGAGGCGCGGTGCGGCTGCAGAGCGGCTACCTTTATCATTACGCCTTCGCCATGCTGATCGGGGTTGCGCTGTTCGTCACCTACTTCATCGTTGTGGGAGCTCGGTGATGCCCGGCGTGCTCAGCGGTCTTCTCATCCTGCCGCTCATCGGATCGGCGCTCATTTTGTTCGTGCGCGGTGAGGACGAAGCTGCGCTCTCCAACATCCGCTACATCGCGCTGCTCACGACGCTGGTGACGTTTCTCCTGTCGCTCATTGCGTGGTGGCAGTTCGATCCCGGGAATTCCGCCTTCCAGCTCGTCGAGCAGGCATCCTGGATCTCTTCCTCGATCACGTTCAAGTTGGGCGTCGACGGCTACTCGCTGCCCTTCGTTCTGCTGACGACTTTCCTGATGCCTTTCTGCATCCTGGCGTCCTGGACCTCGATCCAGCGCCGCGTGCGCGAATACATGATCGCCTTCCTAGTGCTGGAGACGCTCATGGTCGGCGTCTTCGAGTCGCTCGACCTCGTCCTCTTCTATCTTTTCTTCGAGGGGGGCCTCATCCCGATGTTTCTCATCATCGGCGTCTGGGGCGGCGAACGTCGCATCTATGCGAGCTTCAAGTTCTTTCTCTACACGCTGCTCGGCTCGGTTCTCCTGCTGATCGCCGTCATGGCCATGTGGAAAACGGCGGGCACGACCGATATCGCCTCGCTTCTGACCTATCGCTTTGCGCCCTCGATGCAGAAATGGCTGTGGCTTGCTTTCTTTGCGTCCTTCGCGGTGAAGATGCCGATGTGGCCCGTCCACACCTGGTTGCCGGACGCCCATGTCGAGGCTCCGACCGCAGGCTCGGTCATCCTCGCCGGCATCCTCCTGAAAATGGGCGGCTATGGCTTCATCCGTTTCTCGCTGCCGATGTTTCCCGACGCGTCGCATGACTTCGCGCCGCTCATCTACGCGCTTTCCATAATCGCGATCATCTACACGTCGCTCGTCGCGCTCGCACAGGAGGACATGAAGAAGCTGATCGCTTATTCCTCCGTCGCCCATATGGGATTCGTCACCATGGGCCTGTTCTCGATGACCGCGCAGGGCATCGAAGGCGCGATGTTCCAGATGGTGAGCCACGGCCTCGTCTCCGGGGCGCTCTTCCTTTGCGTCGGTGTCGTTTATGATCGCACCCACACCCGTCAGATCGCCGCTTATGGCGGCCTCGTGCATCGCATGCCGCTTTATGCGGCGGCTTTCATGGTCTTCACCCTCGCCAATATCGGCTTGCCCGGGACGTCCGGTTTCATCGGGGAGTTCCTGACCCTGCTCGGCACGTTCAGGACCAACAGCTGGGTCGCTTTCTTCGCCACTTTCGGCGTGATCCTGTCGGCAGCTTACGCATTATGGCTCTATCGCAAGATCATTTTTGGGAAGCTCGTGAAAGCCGAGCTCATGAACATGCTCGATCTCACGCCGCGGGAGATGTGCGTGATGGCGCCCCTTGTCGCTCTCGTCATCTTCTATGGGGTGAGGCCGGGCGTGATTCTCGATGCCTTTTCGCCGCCCACCGAAGCTCTCCTCAAATCGGCTGGGGTTGCGCTCGGCGCGATGAAAGCCGCGACCTTGGTGGTCCCATGAGGCTCGATCCATGACGACCGCTGCTCTTCCTTCGCTCGTGACCATCTTGCCGGAGATCGTGCTCGCAGGCGGCGCGCTCGTCCTCATCCTTGTCGGGGCCTTCCAAGGACTGCGCTCGATCAACCTCGTGAATGGCGCGGCCTTCGCGATTCTGATCGTGGCAGCGCTCGCGGCGCTCTCGCAGGTGTCGCAGACGCAAATGGCCTTCAACGGCTCCTTTGTGGTCGATGACTTCGCGAGATTCATGAAAGTGGTGACGCTTCTCGGTGCGGCCGCAACCCTGGCGCTCGCCATCGATGAGATGAGCCAGGAACGATACAAGCTGTTCGAGCTCGCGATCCTCGTTCTCTTGTCGTCGCTCGGCATGCTCTTGATGATTTCCGCGAATGATCTCATCGCGCTCTATATCGGCCTCGAGCTGTCGAGCCTCGCGCTCTATGTGCTCGCCGCGATCGATCGCAACAATGCCAAAGCGAGCGAAGCGGGCCTCAAATACTTTGTGCTCGGCGCGTTGTCGTCCGGCATGCTTCTTTATGGCGCATCACTCGTCTACGGCTTTACCGGAACGGTGAACTTCGCAGGCATCGCCGCCGCCGTGAAGGGTGGCGCCGGGTCCGGGCTGATGTTCGGCCTCATCTTCCTGATGGCGGGGCTTGCCTTCAAGATTTCCGCCGTGCCGTTCCACATGTGGACGCCCGACGTCTATGAAGGCGCCCCGACCCCCGTCACCGCTTATTTTGCCGCCACGAATAAGATCGCCGCGATGGCGCTCACCACGCGCCTCCTCATCCAGGGCTTCGGCCCGGATGTCGTCGAATGGCGCCAGATCGTCGTGTTCATCTCGATCGCATCGATGGCACTCGGTTCATTCGCCGCGATCGGCCAGCGCAATCTCAAGCGCCTGATGGCCTATTCGTCGATCGGCCATGTCGGCTATGCGCTCGTCGGCCTCTCTGCCGGCACGCAGGACGGCGTCAATGGCGTCCTCGTCTACATGGCGATCTACATGGCGATGACGGTTGGCACCTTCGCCTGCATTCTCGCGATGCGCACCAAGGACGGGCCGGTCGAGTCCATCGACGATCTCGCCGGCTTGTCGAAGTCGCAACCGGCCTTCGCTTTCGTGCTCATGGCGCTGATGTTCTCGCTTGCCGGCGTTCCGCCACTCGCGGGATTCTGGGCCAAGTGGTACGTGTTTTCCGCGGCCGTCGACGCAGGTCTCGTGCCACTCGCCGTGATTGGTTTTCTCGCAAGCGTCGTGGGCGCTTATTACTATCTGCGCATTGTGAAGGTCATGTATTTCGACGATGGACCGGCGCGGTTCCTGCCGCTTTCCGGCGTGCTGAAGGCCATGCTGGCGATTTCCGGGGTGGCCGTGATCCTCTTCGGCTTGATCCCGTCCCCCATCGTGACGGCGGCCGCGGCTGCGGCGAAATCGTTATTCTGATGGGAGAGACTTCCGAGGCCTTCTCACTCGGAAAGGCGGCGCGCGAAGCGGGATATCGCCTTGAAGCGCAAGTGGAAGTATCGTCCACTTTCGACGTGGCGCTCTCGCGTGCGCGCCAAGGTGAACCATCGCAGCTGTGGATCGTGGCGCGAAGCCAAACGCAAGGTCGTGGGCGTCATGGCCGAACCTTCCTTTCACCATCCGGCAATCTTTACGCGAGTTTGCTCCTGGTCGAAGGTTGTCGCAGGGCCGATGCTCCCGAATTGGGATTTGCCGCGGGTCTTGCGCTCTTCGATGCGGCTTCGGCTCTCACCGGACTTTGCCATCCACGCCTTTCGCTCAAATGGCCCAACGACCTTCTTGTCGACGGTAAAAAATGCGCAGGGCTTCTTCTCGAAGGCCATCAACTTGATGGTGCATTCGCTTTGATCATCGGCATCGGCGTCAATGTTGCCGTCCTTCCTCCTGGTTTGCCTGAAGCTGAGATGCTGTGCAGTTTTGCGCGCGAAGCCACCGCCGAGCAGCTTTTCACTGCGTTGTCGGATGCATTCGCGCGCCGCTATTCGGATTGGCTGCAAGCGCCGCCAGGCGCACAGGCGCAGTTTTCCGCGTGGGCCGATCGCGCCCACGGGCTCGGGGCGCGTGTGCGGGTAAGGCTGCCTAAGGGCGAGGTTGTCGGCCTGTTTCGCGGGCTCGACCGGGGGCGGCTCATCCTCGACACGCAACAGGGGCTCGAGATGCTCGATGCTGGTGATCTCTACGTGCTCGACACGGCCGAGGTATCGCAGAGTCGCGTTGCACCGAGTGCACAGTGAAGCTCATGAAAAACGCGCTCGCTTCGCGTGACATCGTCCCGCCGCTCGAAGATCGCGCGTCGATGCTATCCATTTCTCGCGCTTTGGCTGTTTCGGAACCACGATGAACGACGCGGCTTCAGCGCTCGTTTTCGTCCCGCTCGGCGGTCTCGGCGAAATCGGCATGAATGCGGCCGCCTACGGGTTTGGCCCTCCCGGCAAGCGCCAATGGCTTCTTGTCGATTGCGGGCTCACCTTCGCCGGTGAGGAAGCGCCGGGCATCGATCTGGTCTATCCCAATCTCGCCTTCCTCGAGAAGGAGCGCAAAAACCTTCTGGGCATCATCATCACCCATGCCCACGAAGACCATATCGGCGCGCTCGCGGCGCTCTGGCCGCGTCTCGGAGCGAAAGTCCATGCCACGCGTTTCGCGGTCGAGCTCATGGGCGCGCGGCGACTCGGCGAGCCGGGCGCGCCTGCAATCCCCCTCGTCACCGTGGCTCCCGGGCACCCCTTCGATCTTGGACCGTTCAACCTCGAATTCATTCCGGTCGCGCATTCCATTCCTGAATCGATGGCGCTCGCCATTCGTACGAAGGCTGGGGCCGTGTTGCACTCCGGCGATTGGAAGATCGACCCGACGCCCTTTCACGGTCCGGCGACGGACGAGGCCCGCTTGCGCGCGCTCGGCGACGAGGGCGTCCTCGCGCTCATCTGCGATTCCACCAACATCGTCCGCGACGGCTCGAGCCCAAGTGAAGCCGAAGTCGCGAAGACCCTTCGCTACCTCGTTGCGGAGGCGCCGCAACGTGTCGCCGTCACCATCTTCGCTTCGAACGTCGCGCGCATCCGTGCGGTCGCAGAAGCGGCGCGCGAAGCACGGCGCGACGTTGTGGTCGTGGGCCGCGCGATGCAGCGTGTCGTCGATGTCGCAAGCGAATGCGGCTATCTCGACGGCTTGCCACCTTTTCATTCGCCCGAAGCCTACGCGCATCTGCCGCGCGAGCGCGTCGTCGCCTTGTTGACGGGAAGCCAGGGGGAACCGCGTGCCGCGCTCGCGCGGATCGCGACGGATGACCATCCGGTCATCACCTTCTCGCCCGGCGATCGGGTCATCTTCTCCTCGCGCACGATTCCGGGCAATGAGAGGCCGGTCTCGCGCATCATCAACACGTTGATTCGCCAAGGGGTCGAGATCATTACAGATCGCACGCATCTCGTGCATGTCTCCGGACATCCGCGTCGAGATGAGGTGCGGCGCATGTACGAGTGGGTGCGACCGAAGATCGCCATTCCGGCCCATGGCGAAGCGTTGCATCTGAGCGAGCATTCCTCCTTCGCCAAAGCGCTCGGCGTCGAGCAGGTACTCACCGCTTACGACGGGGATCTCGTCCAGCTCGCTCCCGGGGCAGCGGAGATCGTCGGAAAAGCAGAGGTCGGCCGCCTCTATCAGGATGGCTCGGTCCTCATCGATGCCCAGGACGATTCCGTCCGCGAGCGGCGTAAACTCTCTTTCGCGGGGATCGTCTCGATTGCGTTCGCGGTCGACGCGCGGGGAGAGATCGCGGGCGAGGTCGAGATCGAAGCGAGCGGCCTGCCGCAGTCGACGCGCGAGGGTAACTCACTCCTCGACCTTGTCCTCGACGCCGTCCTGCGCACCGTGCATGGCTTGCCGAGGCCGCGTCGGCGCGACGCTGATTTCGTCGAAAGCGCGGTTGGCCGCTCGGTGCGTTCGGTCGTGAACGGGGCTTGGGGAAAGAAACCGCGCGTGCATGTTCTCGTGGTGAGCGTGTAGACGATGATCGGGCGCCTCAACCATGTCGCGATTGCGGTTCCTGACCTATCCGCGGCCGCGAGAAATTATCGTGAGGTCCTGGGGGCTGCGGTCTCCGCCCCACAGGCGCTCCCCGAACATGGCGTCACGGTCGTCTTCGTCGAGCTGGCGAACACAAAGATCGAGCTTCTCGCGCCGCTTGGTGAGGCGTCGCCCATTGCCAAGTTCCTGTCCCGCAATCCGGATGGCGGCACGCATCACCTCTGTTACGAGGTGGAGGATATTCGAAACGCGCGCGATCGGATGAGGGCCTCGGGCGTACGAGTGCTCGGCGACGGCGAGCCACGCATCGGAGCGCATGGCAAGCCCGTGCTCTTCCTGAGCCCAAAGGATTTCTCGGGCGTCCTCCTCGAGCTTGAGGAAGCGTGAGGAATTCCCGTGCTAAGGTGAGAGGCCACGATCGAGGGCTTCGTCACATCGCACATGCGCGTTCGGCAAGGCTTCGGTCTCGCAAGTAAATCCGTTGAAGGCAAGCGTCCATGTTCGGCATTCCGTGGAGCACGATCCTCGCCTGGCTCGCGATTTATGTTGTCGTGTGGTGGATCACGATCTTCGCGATCCTCCCGATCGGCGTGCGCAGCCAGGACGAGGCCGGTGAAGTGGTGCCGGGTTCCGACCCTGGCGCGCCGGCCTTGCCGCGTCTCGCGCTCAAGGCGCTCATCACCACGGCGGTCTCGGCCGTGATCCTCGCGATCATCTACGTTTTCCACGGCTATATCGACTTGCTGTGAGGGCGGAAAAGGCGGATGGCTGCTCGGCCGACCGGCAGAAAAGACTTCCTCGAAGTTGACCTGCTCGCGGCGCGCGGGATTTGGCCGATAAGGTCCGTTGTCCACAGAAAAGAGCCTTTGTGAACGGCGCTGCCAATGCGTTCAGAAGGAATGTCTTTTGGCCGAGCGTCGCGACATTGCATAAACTTCGACCGATCGTGTTAACTTTTCGTCAATTCGCCTCTAAAATATTTATGCGCGTCTGCCAAGTATTTTTCTATCTTGTTCGATTTTGCACAGGAGATGTATTCATGAAAAATATATTCTGGTACTTGAGTTCAATAATATTGACTAAAGATCCCCTATTGTCGAGTTTTTTGAGAGTAATGCTTAAATCGACCGGGTTTGGGCATGTGGACGTCGCGGATGATCTCCCCCGACTCCGCAAGCGCCAAGCCGAGCTTCGTCACGATCTCATCGTGGCCGACAGTGAACTGGGCGCGCTCGACGGCGCCGATCTTCTCTTGCTCGCGAGGGCAGACCCGGCATTGGCGCCAGGGCTTTTCATCATCGTCACGCAGGACACGTCGTTTCGTTTCTTCGAGCGATGCATGCGCCGCGGTGCCGACGCGGTAATTCACAAGCCGGTTTCGCCGGAGGCGCTCGCCGGCGCGGTGGTGCGGCTTCTCGCGAGCAGGCGGGCATGGCGCGGCAAGATCGTCCCGCATCCGAGAAGCCTGCCTCAACGAGGCTTTCGCCAAGAGAGGCTTCCGAAGCCGCGCCACTAAGCTCCCGCAAAGTTGATCTTCAACTCCAAGCGTGAGGGCTTTGTCCGTCGGGCAAATGTGCCCCGGCCCGCGTCGAATCATTTGCGCCATGGATTTCTCTTTGGAGGCTTCATCTTTCGCCTGCCCTGGAACATCCTGCGATTCTGCCGGTTGGCCGATACGGCTCTGTTGTGTTGACCGGCATCATGGTTCCGAAGGGCCCTCCCGCTAATTCGGATCCTGGATCCTCAGGTTCTCGGCATGATCTTCCGAATATCGGATTCCGATCTTAGGCTTAAGGCGCGAAGCTCGGGGCGGCGAAGGGAGACCAGGATGCCTCATCATTACGAACTCTATTATTGGCCCAGCATTCAGGGTCGCGGCGAGTTCGTTCGCCTTGCGCTCGAGGAAGCCGGCGCTGATTATGACGATGTCGCGCGACGGGACGAGAAAGCCATGTTCCGTTTTCTCGGCGATGCCAAGTCGGCCACGCCTCCTTTTGCCCCGCCTTTTCTCAAGTCGGGTCGTCTTCTCATCGCGCAAACCGCGAACATCTTGCTGTTTCTCGGGTCGCGGCATCGGCTCGCCCCTGCGAGCGAGAGCGGCAGACTTTGGGCCCATCAGCTTCAGCTCACGGTGACGGATGTTGTGGCCGAAGTGCACGACACGCATCATCCCATTGCGACGGGTCTCTATTACGAAGATCAGAAACCCGAAGCCCGCCGCCGGGCACATGATTTCTTGAAAGAACGTTTGCCGAAGTTCCTCGGCTACTTCGAGCGGGTGATCATCGGC
This sequence comes from Hyphomicrobiales bacterium, assembly GCA_019247795.1. Lineage (GTDB taxonomy): Bacteria > Pseudomonadota > Alphaproteobacteria > Rhizobiales > Beijerinckiaceae > GAS188. The sequence goes on from JAFBAK010000205.1 coordinate 15,214, forward strand.
AATCGCAAGGGCAAGGGACATCTCGTGGGTTCGAGCATCACTTATGTCGATCTGTCGCTGTTTCAGCTCATCGAGGGAATGCGCTATGCCTTTCCCCGCGGAATGAAGCGCGCGGAGCGCGATTTTCCGCGTGTTGTCGCGCTTCACGACCATGTGCAAAAGCGCCCACGTATCGCAGCCTATCTCCGCTCGGAGCGTCGCATCCCCTTCAACGAGGACGGCATCTTTCGCCGCTACAAGGAGCTCGACATTTAGTTAAGCCTACCGTTGTGGGTATGTTTATGCACTTTGCTTGATCTTGTCATAGGCTGGTTTCTTTTCCGATTGTGCATTTTTCAACTGAAGAGGCGATCATCATGAATGACGAGCCGCAACGTCCTGCGACAACCATCGTCGCCGCTTCGCCGCGCCACGAGCCCAAGCCCGCCGATCCTTGCGCAATGGTGATTTTCGGCGCCTTTGGCGACCTGACGAAGCGGCTTGTGGTGCCGGCGCTCTACAACCTCAATCGCACCGGGACCCTGCCCAGAAAATTTGCCTTGATCGGCGTCGATCTCGCGGACGGCACCGCCGAGAGTTGGCGTGAGCACCTTCATTCCATGCTGGAAAGCTTTGTCGGCAACGCCTCGGCGGAATTCCAAGTCGAGGCGATCGACGAGAAGGCCTGGTCGTCGCTCGCTTCGCGGATGAGCTATGTGCAAGGAGATATCACCAAGCCCGATGTTTATGCGCGGTTGGGCGATGCGCTCGCCGAAGCGCAAAAGAAAAATTCAACGGGTGGCAACGTCATTTTCTACCTTGCGGTCGCTGACCGCTTCTTCGGTGCCGTGGTCGATCGGTTAGGAGAGGCGAAGCTCACAAACCAGGAAGAAGGCAAGGATGGAAAGCTTCGCTTCTGGCGCCGCGTGGTGATCGAGAAGCCTTTCGGCCATGATCTTGCGTCAGCGCGCACCCTCAACGCACAGATCGGGCGCACGCTGCATGAGGGTCAGATCTTCCGGATCGACCACTTCCTGGGCAAGGAAACGGTTCAGAACATCATGGCGTTTCGTTTCGCCAACGGGTTGTTCGAGCCAGTGTGGAATCGCGATCGCATCGATCACGTGCAAATCACCGTCGCGGAAACCGTCGGCGTCGAGGGCCGCGGCAAATTTTACGAGGCGACGGGCGCGCTTCGCGACATGGTGCCCAATCATGTGTTTACGCTGCTCGGGATGGTTGCGATGGAGCCACCCGTCGGCTTCGACGCGCAATCGATCCGCAACAAGAAATGCGAGGTCTTTTCCGCCATACCGGCGGTGCCGCCCGAGAATGCGGTGCGTGGTCAATATGGGCCCGGCACGGTGCTCGGCACGCAAATGAAAGCTTATCGCGACGAGCCCAACGTGGCGAAGGATTCGAATATCGAGACCTATGTCGCGATGAAGCTCGAGATCGACAATTGGCGCTGGGCCGGCGTGCCGTTCTATTTGCGGACCGGCAAGCACATGGCTCGCCGCCTGACGGAAATCGCGATTCGATTCAAGGAGGCGCCGCACGCGCCTTTCAAGGGAGGCCCTTCGGGTGCGCCGACGCCGAATTGGCTCGTCATCGCCATTCAGCCGAACGAGGGCATTTCGCTGCAATTCGAGGTCAAGCGACCGGGTCCCGAGGTCACCCTCGCGACGGTGCGGATGAACTTCGCCTATTCGGACTGGTTCCCGAAGGAACCCAATGTCGGGTATGAAACACTGCTCTATGATGTGATGATCGGCGATGCGACCTTGTTCCACCGCGCTGACATGGTGGAAGAGGCTTGGCGCATCGTGCAGCCCGTACTCGATGCCTGGGCGCGCGAGAAAGCCGACTTCCCGAACTACGCCTCGGGAACCAATGGGCCCGGAGGCGCCGACGAACTCATCGGGCGCGACGGCGGACGCCAATGGCGCGCCTTGGACCCGTCTACGGAGGGAAAGAAATGATTCGCTTGGTTATCGCGGATGTGGACGGCACATTGGTGACCCAGGAGAAGATCCTCACCAAGGAAGCCGTCGCGGCGGCGCAGGAGCTTCGCGACGGCGGCATCACGCTCGCCCTGACGAGTGGGCGCCCTCCGCGCGGCATGCAGATGCTGATCGAGCCTCTGAAGCTCGACGGCCAGATCGCCGGCTTCAACGGGGGCGTCTATGTCAACCCGGATATGAGCGTCGTCGAGACCCATCTTCTGCCCCCCGACGTCGCGAAGGAGGCAATGAAACTCATTCTCGATAAGGGACTGGACGCCTGGCTCTACACGCCGGACGAATGGCTCATTCGCGATAAGGACGCGCCACATGTGGCGCGCGAGGCCTGGACGGTGAAGTTCGAGGCGCGCGTCACGCCGACTTTTCCGGAAGAGGCTCTCGCCAAGGCCGCGAAAATCGTGGGCGTCTCGGACGATCACGCCCGCGTCGCCGAATGCGAGAAGGCCGCACAGGATACCCTTGGCGAACGCGCGAGCGCCGCGCGCTCCCAGCCCTATTATCTCGACGTCACCCACCCGAATGCGAACAAGGGCGATGTCGTCATGACGCTTTCGAAGCTCTTGGATATTCCGACCCAGGAGATCGCGACCATCGGGGATATGCCCAACGATGTTCTGATGTTCAAGAAGAGCGGAATGTCGATTGCAATGGGCAATGCGAGCGATGAAGTGAAGCGACAGGCGACCTCGGTCACAGCGAGCAATGAGGAAAATGGGTTCGCCGAGGCGATGCGAAAGTTCGTGCTGAAGGGAAAGAAGTCATGAAGCCTGCGCGTGGAACCTTGTTCGTCTATCATGATGCGCGCGCGCTTGCCGCCGCGGCCGCCAAGTTCATGTGCGATTGCGCGCAAGCGAAGCCCGGCCCCTTCGTCGTCGCTCTCTCGGGCGGTTCGACCCCCAAGCTCACCTATGAAACCTTGGCCATCGAGCCGGTCGTCGCGAGGTTCCCGTGGTCCCGTACGCATTTCGTCTTCGGAGATGAACGTTTCGTTCCGCCCGACAGCAAGGAGAGCAACGCCCGTATGGTCCAGGAGGCGATGCTGTCCATTGCACCCGTGCCGCTTGATCACGTGCATCGCGTGCCGACGACGGGAGTTGATCCGGACGGGGCCGCCGCCGCCTACGAGAATGAGCTGAAGAAGCTTTACGGAGCGCCTGAGCTCAAGCCGGAAAAAGCGCTTCTCGACCTATGCCTGCTCGGCCTTGGCGATGATGGCCATATCGCGTCGCTCATTCCCGGAGAACCGGTCCTTGAAGAGAGGAACAAATGGGTGGCGGCTGTCGGGCATGGTCGGCCCGAAGTGCGCATCACGCTTACCTTTCCGGCGCTCGACTCGAGTTCGACGACGGCGTTCCTGGTGCAAGGAGAGAGCAAGCGCGCCATTCTCGATCGCGTGCTTTCGGGTGACGAGAGTGTCCCAGCCGGCATGCTGCGCCCGCAAGGCGAGCTCTTCTGGCTCGCCGACACCGCTGCCGCCGGCAAGTGGATCGGCTCCAGCGCTCCGGCTTGAAGAAATTTGCCGCGAAGGATCAGCGATCGATCTCGCCGAACACGATGTCGAGCGTGCCGATGATGGCAGGAACATCGGCAAGCATGTGCCCTCGACCGAGGAAATCGATGGCCTCGAGATGTGCGTAGGAGGGGGCTCTGATCTTGCAGCGATAGGGCCGGTTCGTGCCGTCCGAAACGAGGTAGACGCCGAATTCTCCCTTAGGCGCCTCCACCGCCGCGTAGACCTCTCCGGCCGGGACGTGATGACCTTCCGTGTAGAGCTTGAAGTGATGGATCGTCGCTTCCATCGATCGCTTCATTTCGGCCCGCGCCGGCGGGACGATCTTGTGATCCCGCAAGATCACCGGACCCCGTCCATCGGGTGACCGCAACTTTGCGAGACACTGTTGCATGATGCGCACCGATTGGCGCATCTCTTCCATGCGAACCAAGTAGCGATCGTAGCAATCACCGTTTTTGCCGATCGGAATGTCGAATTCGAGCTCGTCGTAACACTCGTAGGGCTGAGCCTTGCGTAAGTCCCAGGCTGCCCCTGAGCCGCGCACCATCACACCCGAGAAACCTCGCGCCCAGGCATCCTCGAGCGCGACCACGGCAATGCCGACATTGCGCTGCTTGAAAATTCGGCTATCGGTCAGAAGGCCCTCGAGATCGTCGCAAACTTTGAGGAAAGGCTCGCAAAACGCCGCAATGTCGTCGATCAGCTCTTCCGGTAAATCTTGATGCACACCGCCGATGCGAAAGTAATTGGCGTGCATGCGAGAGCCAGAGGCGCGCTCGTAGAAGATCATCAGCTTTTCGCGTTCTTCAAAGCCCCAAAGTGGTGGCGTGAGAGCTCCGACATCGAGTGCCTGCGTCGTAATGTTGAGTAGGTGCGAAAGCAGGCGGCTTATCTCGAGATAGAGCACGCGGATGATCTGACCGCGTTTCGGCACGGTGATCCCGAGCAGCTTCTCGGCCGCAAGGCAGAAGGCGTGTTCCTGGCTCATCGGAGCGACGTAGTCGAGGCGGTCGAAGTAGGGGATGGCCTGCAGATACGTCTTGTGCTCGATCAGCTTCTCGGTGCCGCGATGCAAGAGCCCGATATGCGGATCGACGCGCGTGACCACCTCGCCGTCGAGCTCAAGCACGAGGCGAAGCACGCCGTGAGCCGCAGGGTGCTGAGGCCCAAAATTGACGGTGAAATTTCGAAGCGCGGCCTCCGCCATGCCTCCGCTTCCCTTTCTGCTCACCAAGTCGGCGAGGTGCGGCTTTCGGAAAAGACGAAGGGACTTTTCCGAAAGCTTATGCGCAAACGCAGAATGGGAAGATCATCCCACTCATTCTTGGCTAGTCAGCGCCCTCGAACTCGATGACGACGCCGGTGGGCTCGGGATCGTGAGGCACGAGCTTCGGCGGCCTGGCATCCGTCCAGTGGGCAAGCTCCACGACTTGTCCGGCTTCTACCCCCTCCCGAGGAGGTTCTGCCGGTTCGACGATGTTCAGTCCATTTTGATCGAGAAAGAAGGTGTGGTCCCCGAACAAATCCACGAGCTTCGGAACCACGGGGTCGTTTTCGGGAACGAGCCTTGCCGGATACTGCGCCAAGGTTCGCTCCACCAGAGTGGAGTTTAGCCTCATCATCAATCCTTCAGAGCAAAGTGGAGTACGAGGGAAAAGCTCGGGCAGCGGCCTTCCCGTCACCTTCACCTAGGGCGAACTGGCGGGGTGACCGTGCGACTCCTCGACGCATGAGGAACGACCATGCGTGGGTAGGGCCCTGGGGAGCGCAGCGATGGTCGACGCCCGGAGTGATCGACTTGCCGCGCTTCAGGCAGGACAGGAGTAAGCCTTCGTTAAATGCGTTGCGATTATCGTTAGCGAAATCTTTCGATCATTGGACAACTGTCATGACCGTGCTCTCAGACCAGCCACCAGCCGAGGCGCGTCAATTGGGACGCGAGCTCGTGATGCTCCCAAAGCGTTCTCGACCGTTCATGATGCGCAATTTCCGGAATATGGCGCTTGCGACCGATCGCAGCGGCAGGCCTCGGCTGCGCCTTCGGCTCGCATCTGGGCAATGGTGCGCCTCCAGCGCCCCCGGCGGAAAAGCCTGATCTCGGCCAAATCTTGTGGCAGAGCGAGGCTTCGCAGCGACAGGAGACGCGCCAGCTTGCGGATGAAGTCCGCGCCTTGAAGGCAAGCCTCGGCGGAATTCAGGCGAGCCTCGATCGCGTTCGGGCCGGCGAGGACGTGAAGGGGCTCAAGACAAGCATCGAGGCGCTGAAGCAGGGCCTCGACACCGTAAAATCCGACAGCTCCGGGACACTCGCTCAACTTGCCGGCAAGCTCGACCGCGCCGACCAGGTGACGGCGCAAAAGCTCGCACAGATCGTGGAGCGGCTCGACAGGCTCGAGCGAAAGTCGGACGCGACACCGGTCGGCGCTGCCGCGCCTCAACCGCCTGCCCGTCCGAACGTTCAGCCTGCTCCTCAGAATCTCGGCATCCCGCAAGCCAAGGTGACCGAGGCGAACGCACAACCGGCTCAGAAAAATACCGTCCCCGGCTGGGTGCTGCGCGACGTCTATGACGGGATTGCCCTCGTCGAGGGGCACGGCGGCTATCGCGAAGTGGCGGTCGGAGAAGCGATACCGGGCGTCGGGCGGGTCGAAGCAATCGAACGGCATGGCCGCCACTGGGTCGTGGTGACAAGTCAAGGCGTCATCGATTCGGAGCTGAACTGAAAGTAAAACCGGGGCGGTGAATTGATCGAAGGCCCCTTACTTTCATTTCTGTAACGCTTCGCTTTCCGGCTCACTCCTCACTGTGATGCTCCCCTTCCTGTCGCCGCGGGGCTGCAGCAGCAACGCGACGAGGCCGCTCCAACCGGTCTGATGCGAGGCGCCGAGACCCCGTCCGGTATCGCCGTGATAATATTCATGGAAGAGCACGAGGTTTTCCGCTCCTTTCTGTTTTTCGAGCCCGGGATATGCCGCCATCACGGGACGGCGCCCGTCCGGCCCTTTGAGCGAGAGACGCGTCAGGCGCTCAGAAAGCTTCTCGGCGATCTCGCCGAGCGGCAGCTTGCGCCCGGAGCGCGTCGGATACTCGACGAGAAAATCGTCGCTGTAATATCGCTCGAACTCGTAGAGCGACTCGATGAGAAGGTAGTTGATCGGCATCCACACAGGGCCGCGCCAATTGGAGTTGCCGCCGAACAGACGCGAATCGGATTCGCCCGGAATGTAACGGATGCTGAATTCCTTGCCGTCCGCGTGGAATACGTAAGGGTGAGCTTCATGGACCTTCGAGACCGAACGAATGCCATGTTCGGACAGGAATTCCGTCTCATCGAGCATGCGCGAGAGAACCGCCGTCATGCGGTGACCCCGCAAGAGCGCAAGCAAGACCGAGCCTCTCATGCCGGGCTCCAGCCAGCGTGAAACGAGGGCCACGAGGTCGGGCCGGTGCTGGAAGAACCATTGCAGCGCCTCAGCGAATCTCGGCACTTTTCGCGCGATCGCGAGGTCATTGACCTGCACGGCGATGAGCGGCATCAAACCCACGAGCGAGCGCGCTCGGATCGGCGTGCCATGTCCGTTCGGCAGACGCAGCACGTCGTAAAAGAACTGGTCCTCCTCGTTCCAGAGATCGGTTTCGCTCATTCCAACATGGCTCATCGCTTCGGCGATGAAGAGGAAGTGTTCGAAGAATTTGACCGCGATGTCCTCATAGACATGTTCGCTCATCGCGAGCTCGAGCGCGATGCGCAACAGGCTCAAGGCGAATCTTGCCATCCAGGCCGTACCATCCGATTGATCGATATAGCCGCCGGTCGGCAACGGCGAGGAGCGGTCGAAAAGTCCGATATTGTCGAGTCCGAGAAAGCCTCCCTGGAAGATATTGCGGCCGTCGGCATCTTTCCGGTTGACCCACCAGCCGAAATTCAAGAGCAGCTTGTGAAAAATGCGCTCGAGGAATTCCCGGTCGGCGTGCCCGGTGAGCGCCTTGTCCATCTCGTAAATGCGCAAGGCGGCCCAGGCATGCAACGGTGGGTTGGCATCGCTGAATTCCCATTCATATGCGGGAAGCTGGCCATTGGGATGCATGAAGCGTTCCTGAGTGAGGAGCAGGAGCTGTGCCTTCGCGAATTCGGGATCGATGATGGCGAAGGTGACGGCCTGAAAGCACAAATCCCATGACGCGTACCAGGGATATTCCCATTTGTCGGGCATCGAGACGATGTCGCTGTTCGACAAATGCTGCCAATCCCGGTCGCGCCCTGATTTGCGCTGCTCGGGAGGAGGCGGCTGAGCCGGGTCGCCCTCCAGCCAGCGGCGCACGTCGAAATTGTAATACTGCTTCGACCAGATCATTCCGGCGAGCGCCTGACGCTGCACCAGCTTTGCGTCCTCACTCGGAAGGTCGCGTTGCAGCGCCGCGTAGAACTCGTCGGCTTCCTTAAGGCGCTCCGTGAAGAGGGAGTCGAAGTCGGCGAACGGATCGGCATCGGTTCCCCCTTCACGGAATCGAAGGCGAAGTGTCGCCGTTGCGGCCGGGCCAAGCTCCACCTTCACGTGAGCGGCGCATTTCGTGCCCTGGTCGCGGCGAACGGCGTTTTCGTCGTTCGAAACGATGAAATCGTTGATGCCGTCCTTGAACGGACCCTTGAGCTCGGCGCCGAAAAGGCGCGGCACATTGGTCTCGTTCTCGCAAAACAGGAATTCGCAAGGCTGATCGATGCAAAGTTCACGGTCGACCATGCCGTGCTGGCGGCCGAGGACCTTATCGCCCTGCAGGCGAAGCGAAGGCTTCTCGTTGTTCTTGTCCCACGACCAGGTGTTGCGGGTGAAAAGCTGCGGCAGAAGACGCAGCCTCACGCTTTCTGAGCCCTGATTGGTGACCGTGATCCGCATCAAGATGTCGTCGGGGGTTGCCTTTGCGTATTCCACCGCCACGTCAAAGTAGCGGTCCTCCGCGAAGACGCCAGTATCGAGGATTTCGTATTCGGGATCGTGAGTGGTGCGTCGTGCATTCTCGCGGCGCAACTCCTCATAAGGAAAGCGCGCCTGCGGATATTTGTAGAGCATGCGCAGATAGGAATGAGACGGGGTGGCGTCGAGGTAGAAGTAAAGCTCCTTCACATCCTCGCCGTGATTGCCTTCGGCGTTCGTGAGTCCGAAAAGGCGCTCCTTGAGAAACGGGTCTTGACCGTTCCACAGCGCCAGCGAAAGACACCAGGCGAGCTTGTCGTCGCTGAAGCCGGCGATACCGTCCTCGCCCCAGCGATAGGCGCGGCTTCGCGCCTCCTCATGCGTGAAGTAGTCCCACGCATCGCCGGTCGCGCTGTAGTCCTCGCGCACCGTCCCCCATTGGCGCTCGCTGAGATAGGGGCCGAAGCGTCTCCAGGCGGAAGCCCCCGGCCCGCGCAGGCGCTTTCCCTCGACGGTTGCGAGGAGATCCACGGCTTGCTCGTTCGATCCGCTCGTCATTCGTGCATGCGCGCCAGCATGCGGTGAACTTAAATCATGAACGGATCAAAGCGCCATCACGTCCCGCATCATGGTTAAACGCAAGCTATGCGATCGCGGGAGATCACTCGCAGATCCGGTAGTGATCGCTCGAGCCATGTTGCAAGATATCAAAATGAAGATGCTCAGCGTGGGAAGGGTCGGAGCCCGGACCGAGAACCGTGGTGAACCAACCGCAAGCGGCTTGTCGCATCGTATGCAGAAAGAGCGTCTCGCTCGCATCCGCCTGATGCGCGATGCCGATGCGCCGATGGTCCGCGAGAATGATTCCCGCAAGATCGATGGCGATGCCTTTGCCATGGGCACTCGTCTTCGCGCCTGCCACATGATTGCGGGGGCGGCACTCATAGGCGGGACCCGTGTCCAGCGATACCGCGGGCGAGCCCAGCATCGAGGCGGCAAGAGGCGCGAGGAGATTTCGCGCGTAATCGGTGAAGACGAGCGCGAATGCGCAATTCACGATCGGTTTCCCGGGCAAATCGAGCGTGGTGCCGGAGGCAAGGTGGATCACGCTCATTCTTACGGGATTCGCACTGCTGCAATCAGGCAGGGGAGTGGGGGGCGCCGGCACGGATTCGGCCACGACGCCATTTTCCGAGAGCCTTGCGAGGCACGCCGCAGCCTCTTCCGGCGTCGGCTGCGCCGCAGGAGGTGACGGCGCCGTCGCCGTCGGCGGCGAGGGCGTGGAGGGCTGCGCCGGCGTCGATTTGCTTTCCGGAATTGCCGGGCGAATCGGTGGCGCGGGTGTTTTTTGCGGGGCGGCTGCGAGGCTCATGCAAGAGAGCATTGCCGCACCTGCGAAGCTTGCCGCCCTTTCGACGAGAGATCGCTGCGAACGTTTCTGAAGATTGCGCTGCGATCCTTCCATCAATCTGTCCTCGTCGTTTTCCGCCGAAGGGAGGTGAATTTCGTCTCGAAAAAAAGTGAATAATCAATGCCTTATACAAAATCAGGCGCCGTCTTCTCCTTGAGCTTGTCGAAGGAGTAACGGACGGGACGACGAAATCGTTCGGCTGAAAAGGTTCGGACAGAAGATCAAAAAGACGGGCGGCGTTCTTGTGCGGATTCCCACTTGCGTCTCTGCGCTCTAACATGGCGTCGACGCCGAACTTCCTCGCGCGCCGGGAGACGAAAATGTCGAAGCTTCGCTTCAGGATATCGATGTCGCTCGACGGCTTCGTTGCAGGCCCCGAACAGAGTGTCGAGGCGCC
>JAFBAK010000214.1 GCA_019247795.1 Hyphomicrobiales bacterium
ACACGGCGCCTGCGCGGCCAGGTCGACGCGATCGAGCGGGCTCTCGACGGAGAGGCGAGCTGTTCGGACCTGTTGCAACGGATCACGGCCGCGCGCGGCGCGATCAATGGGCTGATGGCGGAGGTTCTCGAGGAACATGTGCGCGAATATCTCATCGAGGATGGAGGTCCCGAGGCGGTTTCGCGCGAGGAAGCGGCCGAAGAGCTGATCGAGATCATCCACTCATATTTGACCTGAGAGGAACGGAAAGCTCCACCGGCCGTCAGCGCCGCGTTGCCGAGAAAGACGAGACGACGATCAGAAGGCCGCCGGCGATCGTCGTCCACGCCGGGATCTCGCCGAAGAAGAGGTAGCCGTAAATCGCTCCATAGACGAGCGTCGTGTAATCGGCCGGCGCCATCCGCCCGGCTGGGGCCAAGGAGTAAGCTCGGGCGAGCACGAGATGGCCGCACACACCGAGCGTGCCGATGCCGGCGAAGTTGAGAAGATCGGAGGCATGGAGCGGCAGCCACAAGCCGGCAGGGCCGAGCGGTATGAGCGCGCTCAGGATCAGCATCGGACCGATGTTCTGCACCGCGACGATGATCAAGGGATGGTCGCGAGTGGCGCGCGATCGCAAAAGCACGAGCGACAGCGAATAGGTGAGCGTGGAGATCAGCACGGCGAGCGTCCCCTCCAGGGCCGCAACCGAGGCGTGGCCGTGGCCGAAATTCGGAGCGACGATCAGCAGCATGCCGAGAAAGCCGATGCCCAACGCGATGAGGAGCGGGCGGCTCACGCTCTCGCGCAGCAGGAGCATGCCGAAAAGCACGGTGACGCAGGGCGAAAGGAGCGAGAGCGCGAGGGTCTCGGCGAGCGGCAAGCGCCCGAGCGCATAGTAAAAGGTGATCGACGTCGAGACGCCGAGCACGGCTCGCCAGCTATTCGCGATCACCGTCTCGAGGCGAGGTCGCGGCGGTCGCGCGATTGCGATGGCGATGAGGATCGCGAGCGAGCCGAAGGTGAAGCGCAAGCAGGCGATCTGCACCACCGGAAACAGCGCCGCTTGCGCCTTCACCAACGCGTCCATGCCGGCGAGCAGGCCGACCGACGTGACGGCGAGCGCGAAAGCCCCGCTCATCGGCTAGGGCGACGCGAGTGCAGCAAAGCGACGAGACCCGGCCGCATGCGGCAGTCTCTTCCAAAGTTCGGTTCGGGAACAGAGAGGAGCATGGCGACGACAGCGCAGTTATCTCAGGCTCTCGCGCCGGACAATTGCCTCTCGCTCCGGGGTCAGCATCTGGCCACAGCTTTGTTGCCGCCAGCCTCGCGCGGCATAAGCGCTGACGGGCGTTTCGCCTCAGCTGCGACGCCGACTGTGGCGGCTGTGACTCAGCTGTTGAGAATTCACAGTGTTCTCTCTTTAGACTCTTGCGGCCGATTCAAGGGCTAGTGTAGCGTCGCCTCACTCAGCCACGACATGTCGTGGGTGTTCTTGGTTCACCGAAATCGTCACGTCAGTGACGGCCGCGGAGCCGCGGCCGACGCGAAGAGGATTCCGATTGAAGGAGATGGGAATGTCCTGGGACGGCGAGCGCGTCGAGCTACTCCGGAAACTTTGGCAGGAAGGCATCAGCGCGAGCCGCATCGCCGCCCAGCTGGGTGCCGGCATCACGCGAAATGCGGTAATCGGCAAAGTCCATCGTCTTGGCCTCGCGGGACGTGCCAAGCCCGCCGCGCCCTCAGCTGCGCCGCGTCCAAGACGTGTCTCGCAGCCATCGGCGACGCAAAGGACCGTCGCGCTGCGCGGCAATACGATGATGTTGAGGGAAGTGGTCGTCGCCGAGGAATACGAGCCGGCGGTGCTCCCGAAAGCCGTGGTCATCCCGATCTCCGAGCGCGTCACGATCACCGAGTTGCGCGAGAACATGTGTCGTTGGCCGCTCGGCGATCCGCTAACGCCGGAATTCCGCTATTGCGGTACGAAGTGCGACCCTTCCGCATCGTACTGCATGCCGCACGGACGCATGGCCTATCAGCAAGTGCCCGATCGCAGGCGCGGCTGAGGCCCGCCTCCGCGCTCCAACCGTACCCCGCCGCCGCTTCGAGGGGGAAGAGCGGCGATCTGCGCTCCTGCCCTCTGCTTCTTGGTTCGTTGTCGCGAAAACAGCCGGGTCAAGCACCCTTGGCGCTGAAGGTTTCGTCGAATCCGTAGCCGCCGCCACGCACGGTGCGGATCGGGTCACGCAGGCCACCTTTGTTGAGGACCTTGCGCAAGCGCCCGACATGCACGTCGACCGTGCGTTCATCGATATAGGCATCTTCGCCCCAGACCGCGTTCAGCAATTGCTGGCGGCTGTAGATGCGGCCGGGAACACTCATCAGGAAAGCCAGGAGGTTGAACTCTGTCGGACCGAGATGGATTTCGCCGCCGGAGCGAAAGACGCGCCGGCGCTCGCGATCGAGCTCGAGATCGGCAGCCTTGAAGTGATTGATCGAGGGATGCGGCAAGGAGCGTCGCAACAAGGCCTTCACGCGCGCGACGAGTTCGCTCACCGAGAAGGGCTTCACCACGTAATCGTCCGCGCCGACCACGAGGCCGCGCACGCGCTCGGATTCCTCGCCGCGCGCGGTCAACATGATGATGGGCAGCTTGGCCGATGGCTCGCGAAGCCTGAGGCGCCTGCATAATTCAATGCCGGACAAGCCTGGCAGCATCCAATCGAGGATCAAAAGATCGGGCACGCGTTCCTTGAGCCGCAGATCGGCTTCGTCGCCGCGGTGGACGGCTTCGACTTCGAAGCCTTCCGCTTCCATGTTGTAGGTCAAGAGCACGACAATCGCCTCGTCGTCCTCGACGATCATCACACGCGGTTTCATGGAACGCTCCGCTCATCGAGCAGGAATGCCGAACTGCGAGTCATTGCGCGCTCATCGGTTTTTCCAGGCTCGTGGTGTCCGCCTTCACCCGCTCGGCCAGGAGCTTGCCGCCGGTCACGAGGTAGTAAACGTTCTCGGCGACATTCGTCGCATGGTCGCCCATGCGCTCGATGTTCTTGGCGCAGAAGAGGAGATGCGCGCATACGCCGATATTGCGGGGGTCCTCCATCATGTAGGTGAGAAGCTCGCGGAACAAGGATGTGTAGAGAGCGTCGATGTTCTCGTCATGCTCCCAGACCGCGAGGGCTTTCTCGGCGTTGCGCTCGACATAAGCATCGAGCACGTCCTTCAATTGCGTGAGGACGAGCTGCGAGAGGTGCTCCACACCCTTGACGAGCTTGGGCGCCTGCACCAGGCCCGTGATGGCGAGCACGCGCTTGCAGATGTTCTTGGCGAGGTCGCCGATGCGCTCGAGATCATGCGTCACGCGGATCGCCGCGATCACGGCGCGAAGGTCGACAGCCATCGGCTGCCGTCGGGCAATCGTCAGCACAGCCTTTTCCTCGAGCTCCTGTTGCAGGGCATCGAGCTTCGCGTCGAGCGCGATCACCTCGTTGGCCATCGCGGGCGATTGGCGAACGAGCGCCTCGATGGCGCGCGTCGTCATCGATTCGGCAAGGCCACCGAGTTCGGCGACGCCGCGGCTCAACGCATCGAGATCGGCATCGAACGCTCTGACAATGTGTTCCGCCATTTGGGTCTCCGCATCATGATCCTCGGAACGGCCTCCTGAGAATCGCCTGCGAACGATCATCCCCAGCGGGGTGCCTGCACATCCGCCGCGACCCGCTGATTATAACGCAGCCATGACGGTAAGATGACACATCGGCGCAAAGCGCGCGAGCTCAGGCCGGCTCGTTGATCGCTGGTTTCGCGAACATCACTTCGAAGCTCGCGCCTGCGCCGAGCTCGCTGCGCACAACGAGGCGCGCCTTGTGCCGGTTGAGAATGTGCTTGACGAGAGCAAGGCCCAATCCCGTACCGCCTTTCTGCCGACTGTCGGCGACGTCGACGCGATAGAAGCGTTCGGTGAGCCGCGGAAGGTGCTCGGGCGCGATGCCGGGACCGTAGTCGCGCACCGTCACGCTCACGGCGCGTTCGCCGTCGACGAGCATAACGTCGACTCGGCCTCCCGATTGTCCGTATTTCACCGCGTTCTCGATCAGGTTCTCGAAGACGCGGATGAGCTCATCGCGATCGCCGGTCACCTGCGTGCGGTTCATGCCTTCGATCTCGATCTTGGTGCGGCACTCGAGCGACAGCGGGGTCAAGGTATCGATGACCTCGCTGAGCACGCTGTCGAGGCGCACCTCCTCGGTCGGCTGGACGTGCTCCTTGAGCTCGATGCGCGACAGGGAAAGAAGGTCGTCGATCAGCCGTGACATGCGCCGTGCCTGCTCGCGCATGATGGCAAGGAAACGTGCTTGTGCGGCCGGATCGTTCTTCGCCGGTCCTTCGATCGTCTCGATGAATCCGTAGAGCGAAGCGAGCGGCGTGCGCAATTCATGGCTCGCATTGGCGACGAAGTCGACCCGCATTCGCTCGAGCCGGCGCGCCGCCGTGACGTCGCGAAACAACATGACGATCTCGAGGGATGCGCTCGGAGGGCCCGCGGAGGCCGCATCGAATCGCACCGGTGTGGCGCGCACCTCGAAGCTGCGCTCGACCGGCACCTTTTCATGGAATTCGGCCTCGGCCACGGTGCCTTCGCGCAGCACGCGTTCGACGGCGCTCACCACTTCGGGCGAGCGCACGGCGAAGCTCAAATGCCGGCCGATGCCGAGCTGCGGCAACGCCGCTTTCGCCTGCGCATTGAACATCGTCACATTGCCATGCGAATCGAGGACGACGACCGGATCGGCGACGCCCGAGACGATCGCCTGGATCCCGGCCCGCACCGTTTCCTGCGAGCTGATCTCGGCCCAGACCTTGTGCTCCGCGCGCGGCCGCGAAAGGGCCGCGATCACGGTCACGAGCGCGCCTGCCAGAGCCGGCAAGAGAACGGGTGAGCCGATCAAGGCGAGGACGCAAATGATGAGCAAGGTCGTCGCGAGAGCGCCGACGGCGGCGCTCTGGCGCCATCGACGCGTGGGCGGCGCAGGAGCTTCCTGTTGGGTGGCGGCGACCATCTCGAATGTCGTCCTGCTGCCTCTTCGTCGCTCAAGGCTCGCGGCTGAATCGGGAGCGCAATCCGTATGCCGCGAATCAGATCATACTCTCATTGATCGATGAAATGACCTCTTCGCGACACTCGGTTCACAATCGAGATCAGCTCCAACTCTGCCGCCGCCGTGGTTGACCTTCCGGTCAGAGCTTCACCGTGTACCCGACTTCGAGCGTGCGCCGCCGCGGCAACTCGAAGCGATCGACGGCCCGTTCGGCATTGCGCGCAAGGAACGCAAATACGTGAGCCGTGAGATCGCGCAAGCCGCCGATGCCTTCCGGCGCGAGAATGCGCTCATGGCCGATGATGTAGACCGCTTCCTCCGGTTCGAGGCCCGCTCTGCGCAAAGCCGGGGCCAGAATCGAGGGGACGTTGACGACCTGCATGTAGCCGTAGCGCAGATCGACGCGGATCAGCCTTTCGTCGAGCGTCGTGAGGACGACCCGCTCGCTCACCGGCACGCGCGGCCGCGAGGCGATCCACACCGAGGCGATGACGACCTTGTCGAAACTCATGTCGAGGAGCTCGTAGAGCCTCGCGAGCGCCACCGGCGCCATGGCGCCCGCCCGCGAGAGGAAGATCGCGGGGCGCGAAGAGCGGAAGTTCATGGCGCGCGCCTCGCGCCGCGCGAAAGCGTCGAGCGGCTCGGAGAGCCGCATCTGCTCTTCGACGACGCGCTGCACTCCCCGCCGCCAGCTTGCCATGAGGAAGATGATCAAGAAGCCGATGGAGAGAGGCAGCCAGCCACCGTCACGAATCTTGCTCAAATTGGCGAAGAAGAAGGGTACGTCGACCGCCAGCAAGCCGGCGCCGAGCGCATAGACGAGAGGCGGGCTCCATTTCCAGGAACGCCGTACTTCCGCGACCAGAAGGATGGTGGTGGTGATCATGGCGATCGACACCGCGATGCCGTAGGCGGAAGCCAGGCTGTCCGAGGAGCCAAAGCCGATCACGATGCCGAGCGTGCCGACTCCGAGGAACATGTTGACGCGGGGCACGACGACATGCGCCTGAGTGTGCTGCGACGTGTAGCGCATGCTCATCGGCGGCAGGTAGCCGATCTCGACCGCCTGCTTCGCAAGGCTGAAGGACCCGGTGATGATCGCCTGGCTCGCGATGATGGTGGCGGCGGTCGCGAGCAGCACCGTCGCGTTGCCAAGCGCTTTCGGCGCGAGCGCATAGAAAGGGTTGGCGATGGCATGCGCATCGGAGAGCACGAGCGCGCCCTGGCCGAAATAATTGAGCACGATGGCCGGCATGGCAACGAACAGCCAAGCGCGCGTGATGGCTCTGCGGCCGAAGTGTCCGAGATCGGCGTAGAGCGCCTCCCCGCCAGTGAGCGCCAGGAACACGGCGCCGAGAATGGCGCCTGAAAGAAACGGATAATGAAGCAGAAGCTCGAGCCCGTAGATGGGGTTGAGCGCCCGGAGCACGCTCGGATTACGGATGATCTCGAGGATTCCGAAAACGCCGATCGTCGCGAACCAAAGCAGCATTACGGGGCCGAAGAAGCGCCCGATGCCTTCGGTGCCGAAGCGCTGACTCACAAAGAGAGCGAGCAGGATGATGACCGTCAGCGGAACGACGAGCGTCTGCATCGACGGTGTGAAGACTTCCAAGCCCTCGACCGCCGAGAGCACGGAAATGGCCGGGGTCAGCATGCCGTCGCCGAACAGCATGGCCGCGCCGAACAAGCCGACGCCGAGCAGGATACGCCGCGAGCCGACGGGTGATCGATGCAGGTTGAGGAGTGTGATGAGCGCGAGGATTCCGCCTTCCCCGTCATTGTCGGCGCGCAAGACGACACTGACGTATTTGAACGTCACCGAAAGCGTCAGCGCCCAGACCACGAGGGACAAGAGGCCGAGCACGTCCGCCACGGAGGGCTGCGTCGTGCCGAGCGCTCCAAGCGCGGTCTTGAAGGCGTAAAGCGGCGAGGTGCCGATGTCGCCGAACACCACGCCGAGCGCGCCGATTTCGACGGCGAGCCACGCCGGCCTGCTTGCCGCGCGGACGCTCATTCGAGGAAATCGGGAGAGCCGGCTGGCGTCACGGACGTCTCGGCGCGCAGCGTCATCAAGGTTCGTCTCGGCATGAGCTCGTCTCCATATTCTCGACAAGCATGCCTGTTCCTCGCTCCCGCAACGCCTGCGCCCGTTTTTCCTTGATGCGAAGCATGGGTTATAGACACTTCTCCCGGACGAAGCGAGCGCCGTATCGCCAGGTGGTCAGGACAAAGAAACCTGCGGCTCTGGCTCCCCATTGAGGAAAATGGCGCACAAGGCTCAACAAGAAAGCGAGGTCGAATGCCGAAAGGTTATTGGATTGCCCGCGTCGATGTGCACGACCCCGAAGCCTACAAGGAGTATTTTGCCGCGAATGCGGCGCCCTTGGCCAAGTTCGGCGCGCGTTTCCTGGTGCGCGGCGGCAAGACCGAATGCGTCGACGGCGCGATGCGCGCCCGCAATGTTGTGATCGAGTTCGACAGCTACGAGAAGGCGCTCGCCTGCTGGAACTCACCCGAATATCAGCGCGCCGCGAGCTTCCGCCAGCCGCCCGTCGCTGAGGGGGATTTCATCATCTGCGAGGGATACGAAGGGGCACAGCCCGGCTGAGCTTCGGGGGCGCGATCCTGGCCGTGCCGACGTCACGCAACGCAATCTTGTCGCGAAGCCGACTGCGCTAAGCTCTCCCTCCTCCACGAATGGTGACGCGTGGTAGGGAGGGGGACGAACGCCGGCCCGTTTGGATATGCGCTCTGACGAGAGTGGGAAAGGGAACTGCGCGTGCTTCAACCCAGCAGACTGTAGGCCGGAAGCGTGAGGAACTCCTCGAACTCCTTGGCGAGCGACATCTCGGAGAAGAGCTTTTCGGCCTCCGCGAAGCGGCCTTTTTCGTAGACACCGGCGCCGAGCGCCGTGCGCACCTTGCCCATTTCGTCGGCCATCACCGTCTTGAACAGCTCGGGCGTGACTTCGCGTCCGTCCTCGAGCTTCGCCTTGTGGAACAGCCATTGCCAGATCTGCGCGCGGCTGATCTCGGCGGTCGCCGCATCCTCCATCAGATTATAGAGCGGTACGGCGCCGCGCCCGCGCAACCAAGCCTCGATGTATTGGACGCCGACGCGGATGTTCTCGCGCAGCCCCGCCTCGGTGCGTTGTCCCTGATGCACCTCGAGGAGCTCATCGCGCGTGATCGATCGCGCCACGCCCGCCTTGTCGAGCTGATTCTTCTGCGGCATCAGCTTGTCGAAGATCTCGGTCGCGATCGGAACGAGATCGGGATGGGCGACCCAGGTTCCGTCATGTCCGTCCTTGGCCTCACGTTCCTTGTCGGCCCGGACCTTGGCGAAGGCGGCCTCATTGGCGGCGGCATCGTTCTTGACCGGAATCTGCGCCGCCATTCCGCCCATCGCGAAGGCGCCGCGCCGATGGCAGGTCTTGATCACGAGAAGCGAATAAGCCCGCAGGAACGCGGACCCCATCGTCATCGCGGCCCGATCGGGCGTGAGGAAGCGCTTGTTCTTTCCAATTCGCTTGATGAAGGAGAAGATGTAATCCCAGCGGCCGCAATTGAGCCCGACGATGTGATCGCGCATCTCGTAGAGAATCTCGTCGAGCTCGAAGGTCGCCGGCAGGGTCTCGATCAGCACCGTTGCCTTGAAGGTGCCGCGCCGGACGCCGAGCTCGTCTTCGGCATGCGCGAACACCTCGTCCCATAACTTCGCCTCGAGATGGCTTTCCATTTTCGGCAGGTAGAAATAAGGGGCGGTGCCCTTCGCGAGCGTGGCCTTGGCGTTGTGGAAGACGTAAAGCCCGAAATCGACGAGCGAGCCGGACATCGGCTCCCCGCCGACAGTGATATGGGCCTCCGGCAGATGCCAGCCGCGCGGGCGCACGAGAAGCACCGCGGGCTCGCTCGAGAGCCGGTAAGCCTTGCCGGTGCTCTTGTCGCTGAAATCGATCTTGCCGGCCCAACGGTCCTTCAGGTTTAGCTGACCTTCGATGATGTTCGCCCAAACCGGCGAGGTCGCGTCCTCGAAATCGCCCATGAACACTTTGGCACCCGAGTTCAGGGCGTTCACGATCATCTTCCGGTCGACCGGCCCGGTGATCTCGACGCGCCGGTCGAGAAGGTCGGCGGGGATCGGCGCGACCTGCCAGTCACCATCGCGAACCGCCTTGGTGGCGGGAAGAAAATCGGGAAGCTCGCCGGCATCGAAGCGCGCCTGGCGAGACTTGCGCGCCGCAAGCAGCTCCTTTCGTCGCGCATCGATTTTCCGGTGGAGTCCGGCCAGAAACGCGAGAGCCTCGGGCGTCAGGATCTCCTCGAAACGCGGCCCCATGCGGCCTGTAACTTTCGCGGTCTCTGCAGAGATGGTCATGTCGTCGCGGCTCCTCGGCGGCTTCTCGCCTGTGTGTCCGCCGTTCATGCCGCAAACGACGCCGCGTGAAAAGGGTGAAGGAATCGGCATGCGCGCATGCGCTGAGCCATTTGGCGGAAGGAGGCAATCGGGCAGTGACGCCACGACCGACCTCAAGATACTGCGAGAACGCTTCGACCGCCCACTTCCGGAAGCGAGCACCGATCCGCTTGAAGTTGTCGACGATCTCGTGCGCGCCGCCGACGGTGGGATCATCGCAGTACCGGCGGACAATTTTTCGGATGGGCCATCGGCGGAACGCTTCCGGCGGCACTTGCGGCCGATTGGCTCATGTCGGCGAAGCCGCCCGACGCGTTCTCGGCAATCTGCCGCCGAGCCATTAGGCTCTCGCGGTCAATTTGCCTCGAACGAAGCGGATCGTCGGCGCCACGCCCCTTCGTTCAATCCGCGGTCGAACCGGTTCCCCGGGTTGAGGAGGGGCCGCCCGGCAGGTCGAGCGACTTCTTGTTCTCGCGCGAGGCTTCCTGCGCCTGCTTGTCGAGCTGCAGGCAGGTGACCAGCTCGACATAGCTCGGAGCGCCGCCGATCCGGGTGACCTCGAGGCAATTCGATTGCGCGCTCGCCTTGAAGCTCGACCAGAGCTTCGCGAGCTCCTTTTGCGCCTGGCGCTCGTCGTCGACGCAGCCCCGATAGGCGCTCTTTTCCCCGCCCGAAAGCGGTTGCGCGCGCCGGCAGGTCGCGTTGATGTCGAGCTTGGGCGGCGACCCTGCTTGCGCTGCCGTCGCCACGAGAAGGGATGCCACGAGGGCAACTAATCTCATTTCAGGATTTCTCTGTCAGGATGAGGTGGGTCAAATCACATATTGCTTGAGCGGCGCAAAGCCGTTGAAGCCGACCGACGAATAAGTGGTCGTGTAGGCGCCCGTGCCTTCGATCAGGACCTTGTCGCCGACCTCGAGGCTGATGGGAAGGAGGTAGGGTTCCTTCTCGTAGAGCACATCGAGGCTGTCGCAAGTGGGTCCGGCGAGCGCGCACGCCACCTTGCGGTCGCCGTCCCGCTCGGTGCGAATGACATAACGGATCGCC
>JAFBAK010000341.1 GCA_019247795.1 Hyphomicrobiales bacterium
GAGCGCCACGACCTTGGCGTGCTTGAGCGAGCGCCCCGCCGCCCTGATGGTCGTCGATCCGGCGATGCCGGCGACCGTCACCTCGGGCCGATCCACGTCCACCTGCGAGGAGATCCCGGAGGCGGCGGTGACGAGGTAAGTGCTCTCGATGATGAAAAAAGGCGGGCTGAAATCGACGTGCTTTCTGCGCTCATCGTCGACCGGGGTGATGCCGACATCGATCCTTCCCACCGTGGAAGCCTCGGTCAATTCGCCGGTCGTCGCCGCGACGAAAAGCTCGAGATCGACGCCGAGCGAGCGCACCAGCGCCTTGGCGAGGTCGAGGCCCACGCCCTCCACCTCTCCCGCAGCGTCCTTGGTCACGAAGACGGGCGTTTTTGCGGGCGCATAGGCGAGGCCGACGCGCAGCTTCCCGGTCGGAACCAGCTCCTTCATCAAGGCGTCCTCGGCCGCCGAGGCGGCAGCGCTCATCGTCAGGGGCAGAAGGACCCCGAGCAGGCTCATGACTTTCAAGAAAACTCTCCTCGCCCCCAATCGATCGTCGCGCAGGATTTTTCGTTGACGCGTTCTCATAACCCCGTACGATCAAGACGCGGCCAGATTCTCTCGCTCCCGCCGCGCACGCACACCCATTCCACGGGAAGGCTTATGGAGCAAGCGTCGGAACAAAGCCCCGTCTCGGTTGCGACATCCCTCTCGCGTCCCGAGGTCACCCTTGCGGTGACGCGCGGCGCGATGCGCTGCTTGCGGGCGCTCGGCTATTCGGTGCTATCGGAGGTCGTCCTTGCCTCCGGACGCCGGGCAGACATCCTGGCACTCGCCCCGCATGGGCGCATCCTGATCATCGAGGTGAAATCGGGTTTCGAGGATTGGCGGGCCGACAGCAAATGGTCCGATTATGCGGCGTATTGCGACGCGCTCGCCTTCGCCGTTGCGCCCGATTTTCCAGCCGATGTCCTCCCGACCGATCTCGGCCTCATCGTCGCCGATGCTTATGGAGGTGCGGTGATTCGCGAGCCGATCGAGACGCCCCTTCAGCCCGCGCGCAGGCGCGCCATGCTGATGCGGTTTGCCGCGCTCGCGGCCGATCGCCTGCAGAACCTGGTGGACCCGATCACCGATGAAATGCTTCGTTGAGAAGAAACCTCCGTTGAGATCGATTTGGAGGACTACCATGGCTGATAGCTTGCGCCATCGCGACATCGAGCCTGCCCATCCGGGTGAAATCCTGGGCGAGATCGCCATTCCCGCAACGGGCAAGAGCAAGGTCGAGATCGCCCGGCTTCTCGGCATCTCGCGACAGTCGCTTTACGACATCCTGCGGAAGCGGCAGTCCATCACCCCGAACATCGCGGTTCGGTTGGGCAAAATGTTCGGAGAAGGCCCGGGTATTTGGCTTCGCATGCAGCAGGCTCACGACCTTTGGCACGCGGAGCGCGAACTCGCCGAGGAAGTGAAAGCGATTCCTACGCTGAGAGCCGCCTGAAATACCCGTTCGTACGCTTCAGCGCGGCGCACGCTTGGCGAGGATGCGCTGCAAAGTTCGCCGGTGCATGTTGAGACGGCGCGCCGTCTCCGAGACATTGCGGTCGCACATCTCGTAGACGCGCTGAATATGTTCCCAGCGGACGCGATCGGCCGACATGGGATTTTCCGGCGGCGCGGCGCGCTCGCCGGCGACCGCCATGAGAGCGGCATGGATCTCGTCGGCATCGGCGGGCTTTGCGAGATAATCGAAGGCACCGAGCTTCACGGCCGTCACCGCCGTCGCGATATTGGCATACCCGGTCAAGATGATGCCCCGCGCGCTCGGCCGCTTGTTCTTCAAATGCGCGACCACGTCGAGGCCGTTGCCGTCCGCGAGACGAAGGTCGATCACCGCGTAAGCCGGCGGAGAGGCCTCGACCCGCGCGATGCCGTCCGCGACGCTTTGGGCCGTATCGACTGAAAAACCGCGCATTTCCATGGCGCGCGCCAGCCGGTTGAGGAAGGGCTGATCGTCATCGACGATCAGCAACGTCTTCTCGGATTGTGCCGAGATCGGCATTGTCTCTGGGGAAGTTGACGTCTGTTGCATCGCCTTTCACCGCCTCCGGCGGAATGGAACTGTCCGTAATGTGTCGTCTCTCCATTGGTGGAACAAGGGGAGGCACGTCGGTCAGCGAGCTAGGGCCGGGTTTCGGGCGCGCCTCCACAACCTCGAATATATGGCGGGGCCATGCAACGGTCAGCATGGCACCCCCTTGCGCGAGATTGGAGGCGGAAATCGTGGCGCCGGAGCGCTCGAGCAAGGTCTTGGCGATGAAAAGCCCGAGGCCGAGGCCAGAGCCCGCCTCGAGTTCTTCCGTATCGCCGCCTCGCGTCGTGAGATAGGGCTCGCCGACTCGGGAAAGGATGTCCGGCGGGAAGCCCTTCCCGTCATCCTTGATGCGCACCGTGACGGAGAAATCAGTCCAGGCGGCTTCGACGATTACCGTCTTGAGGGCAAAGCCGAGGGCATTGTCGAGGAGATTGCCGAGGCCGTAGATCACGCCGGGGTTGCGCCGCGTCGACGGCTCTGGCCCCTTGCCGTCGAGCTTCGTCTCGATCCGCACGTCGAAGGCGCGTTGCGGGCTGATCACCTCCTCTAGGAGGTGGTGCAACGACATCAAGGCCCAGGGCCCCGCGGCGGTCTGCGACAAGGTGGTGAGCTTCGAGAGGATGCCGCGACAGCGCCGCACCTCGTCGCGTAGCAGGGCCACGTCCTCGGCCATCGGCCCGTCCTTGGGCACGACGCGGTCGAGCTCCTGGGCGACAAGCGTGATGGTGGCGAGGGGTGTGCCGAGCTCATGGGCGGCGGCAGCGGCAAGGCCGTCGAGTTGCGACAGATGCTGCTCGCGCGCCAGCACCAGCTCGGTCGCGGCCAGCGCGTCAGCGAGCTTGCGCGCCTCCTCGGTAACCTGGAACGCGTAGAGGCCGGTGACGCCGATCGCGAGCGCGATCGAGAGCCAGACACCAAGCAAATAGATCGGCGGCAGTATCAACGACTCTTCGCCGTCCCAGGGCAGCGGCAGATGGAAGAAGAACAGCGCGGTGGTGCAGGCCATCGCGAGCAGGCCAAGGCCGATGGTCAGCCGCACCGGCAGCGCGGTGGCCGCAATCAGCACCGGCACCAGGAACATGAAGGAGAACGGGTTCTCCAGCCCGCCGGTGAGGTAGAGCAGGGCGCAGAGCTCGACGATGTTGAGCGCGAGCAGGGCGCCGGCGTGCCGCGGCTCCAGCAGCTGCATCGGATTGAAGGCGATCTGCAGCGCCAGATTGAGCAGCGCTGAGGCGCTCACGACGACGAGGCAGGGCACCACCGGAAGATCGAATTCCAGCCCCTGCACCACGATGAAGATCGCGGCGAGCTGGCCGAGCGCTGCGAGCCAGCGCAGCCGCAGGATGGTGTCGAGCCGGACGCGCCGGCGGGGATGCCGGAAGTCCGTATCGGGAAGATCTGTGATCAGGGTGTCGGTCATGGATGGGAACTTAATGTCGGCATGCCGGGACGACAAATCGAAGATACCAGCGCTCAGCGGTTGCGCTCGGCGGCGCAATGCCGCAATGAACTGATCATG
>JAFBAK010000041.1 GCA_019247795.1 Hyphomicrobiales bacterium
GAAAGCTTGGCGATCCGATGTGGCGGCAATGAAAGCTCGAAGCAGGCGCGCATGATGGCCGATGAGATCGAGTCATGGCCGCAACCGGCGCAAAGCGTCGAGATCGCACCCTCATAGTCGCGATGCGTGAAGCCGAGCTCGTTCGTATCGAGCGCGGGGTGTCGGAACTTCGGCTTAGGCAGGTAGGTCATGACTCGATTTCCTCAGTCAGAGTGAGGGGTAGAGCGCGCGTCGTGACGCTCATGTCGCGCCGTCGTCGTCTTCACTCCTCGCTCTTCAGCTCTCAAATTCTATTACTCGCTCTTTACTCTCACCCCTTCCGGCACAGCCTTCAGCGCGCCGGCGATCGCCTCGTGGATGAAGCGCGCCGTGATAGGCGTACCGTCGTAATGCAGGATCGGGGTGAGTACCGCCGGATCGATGCCGCACTCGGCGAGCAGGAGCGTCCGCAGCTGAGCGTCGCGGTTCTGCTCCACCAAAAACACGCGTTCATGCTCGGCGATGAAGTCGGTCACCTCGCGGCCGAAGGGAAAAGCACGCACGCGCATGAGATCGAGCGTGATGCCGTCCGCTTCAAGCAGCTCGGCCGCCTCGCTCATCGCCGGACTTGTCGAGCCGAAATAGATAACACCGAAGGGCGTCCGCGATTTTGCGGCGGTGGTGATCGGCGTGGGCACGAGGGTCTTCGCCGTGTCGAATTTGCGCAGAAGGCGTTCCATGTTGTCGACATAAGGGCCACCCTCTTCGGTATAACGCGCGTAGCGATCGCGCGTGGAGCCGCGCGTAAAGAAAGAACCGCGCTTGGGGTGCGTGCCGGGATAGGTGCGGTAGGGAACACCATCTCCGTCAACGTCGAGATAGCGCCCGAAATCACGACCCGTTTCGAGATCGGCAAAGTGCATCACCTTGCCGCGATCATAGGTTCGCTTGTCGTCCCAGAGGAAGGGGCGGCAAAGGCGATGATTCATGCCAATGTCGAGATCGAGCATCACGAAGACGGGCGTCTGCAGGCGATCCGCCATGTCGAAGGCAAGCGCGCCGAATTCGAAGGCTTCATGCGGATCTTCCGGGAAGAGCAGCACATGTTTCGTGTCGCCATGGGACGCATAGGCGCAAAGCAGAATGTCGGATTGTTGCGTGCGTGTCGGCATCCCAGTCGAAGGGCCACCCCGCTGCACATCGAAAATAACCGCCGGAACTTCGGCGAAATAGGCGAGCCCGAAGAATTCCTGCATCAGCGAAATGCCAGGGCCCGAGGTCGCGGTGAAGGCGCGGGCGCCATTCCAGGCCGCGCCCACCACGATGCCGATCGAGGCGAGCTCATCCTCCGCTTGCACGATGGCGAAGCGGTTCTTGCCGCTCTCTTTCTCGCCGCGATATCGCCTGCAAAAATTGCTGAAGGCTTCGGCGAGCGAGGTCGAAGGGGTGATCGGATACCAGGCGCAGACCGTTGCCCCGCCGTAGACGGCCCCGAGCGCCGCCGCGACGTTGCCTTCGACGAAAATGCGGTCGCCGATCCCGTCGGCTCGCCGCACCTTGAGTCCGATCGGGCACACAAGGTTGGCAAGCGCATGGTCGCGCCCGATATGAAGCGCCTTCACGTTCGGCGCGATGAGCTTCTCCTTGCCGCGGAACTGCTCCGAGAGAAGCTTTTCGACCTCGGCGACATCGATGTCGAGCAAAGCCGATAATGCGCCCACATAGATGATGTTCTTGAACAGCTGCCGTTGGCGCGGGTCCGAATATTCCCGATTGCAGATTTGCGTGAGCGGCATGCCGATCACGGTGATGTCTTCGCGGAACCGAGAGGAGGGGATCGGCCTCGACGAGTCGTAGAAGAGATAGCCCCCCGGCTCGATCGCGGCGACATCCTTGTCCCAGGTCTGCGGGTTCATCGCCACCATCAGATCGGTGCCGCCGCGCGCTCCGAGGTGCCCCGCTTCCGATATCCTCACCTCGTACCAGGTCGGAAGGCCCTGGATGTTCGACGGAAAAATGTTGCGCGGCGCCACCGGGACGCCCATCCGCAAGATTGCACGGGCGAAAATCTGATTCGCGCTCGCCGAACCTGAGCCGTTGACGTTGGCGAATCGGACGACGAAGTCGTTTACGCGCTCGATCGGCATGCCTGATGTTCCGCATGGGTGATGTCGAGCCTGAACTTCTGCATGTCCCAGGCGCCAGTCGGGCAGCGCTCGGCACAGAGTCCGCAATGCAGGCAGACATCCTCGTCCTTGGCCATGATGCGCCCGGTCTTCAGCCCGTCCGCCACATAGATGTCCTGCGTCGGGTTGGTTGCGGGCGCCGTGAGACGGCCGCGCAGCTCGCTTTCCTCGCCATTCTCGGTGAAGGTGATGCAGTCCATGGGGCAGATGTCGACGCACGCATCGCACTCGATGCAGAGACTGGCGGAGAACACCGTCTGCGCGTCGCAATTGAGGCAACGCTGTGCCTCGGCGAAAGCGAGCTTGGGATCGAAACCGAGCTCGACCTCCTGCCGAATGTCCCTCAGCGCGATCGCCTGGTCCTTCAGCGGTACCTTGTAACGCAGGTCGAGCGCGACGTCGTTATCGTAGCTCCACTCGTGGATGCCCATCTTCTGGCTCACGAGGTTGGTCATCGGCGCGGGGCGTCTGCTGACGTCTTCGCCACGCAAAAGAAGGTCGATCGAGACGGCGGCTTCATGTCCGTGAGCAACGGCCCAGATAATGTTCTTGGGTCCGAATGCCGCGTCGCCGCCGAAGAAGACGTTCGGCAAGGTCGATTGAAAGGTCACCTTGTCGACGACCGGCATTCCCCATTTGTCGAAGGCGAGGCCGATATCGCGTTCGATCCACGGAAAGGCGTTCTCTTGCCCAACGGCGATCAGCACGTCGTCGCATTCCATGCTCACATCAGGCTCGCCGGTGGGCACGAGATTGCGCCGCCCATCGGCGCCACGCTCGGCCCTGACCTTCTCGAATCGCACACCCGTAAGTCGTCCGCCCTCCTGCAGGAATTCCTTGGGAATGAGGAAGTTGAGAATGGGGATGCCCTCATGGATCGCATCCTCTTTCTCCCAAGGTGAGGCCTTCATCTCCTCAAAACCCGAGCGCACCACCACCTTGACGTCCTCGCCGCCGAGGCGGCGAGACGAGCGGCAGCAATCCATGGCGGTATTGCCGCCGCCGAGAACGATCACTCGCGTGCCGATCTTGTTGATGTGGCCGAAGGACACGCTCGAGAGCCAGTCGATGCCGATGTGGATATGCGCGGCCGCTTCCTTGCGGCCGGGTATGTCGAGATCGCGGCCGCGCGGCGCGCCTGTACCCACGAAGATGGCGTCGTAGCCTTCCTTCAGAAGGGAGCCAAGGCTGTCGATCGCTTGTCCGGCGCGAAACTCCACGCCGCCATCGAGGATATAGCCGACCTCCTCGTCGATGACGGTTTCCGGAAGTCGAAACTTGGGGATTTGACTGCGCATCATGCCGCCGGCCCGCTTGTCGCCATCGAAGACGGTGACCTCGTAGCCGAGCGGCGCGAGATCGCGCGCCACCGTCAAGGACGCAGGCCCCGCGCCGATGCAGGCGATGCGCTTGCCGTTCGTTCGTTCGGGTTTTCCGGGCAGTCGGGCAGAGATGTCGTCCTTGTAGTCGGCGGCCACGCGCTTGAGCCGGCAAATGGCGACCGGCTCTTCCTCGACACGGCCGCGACGGCACGCCGGTTCGCAAGGGCGATCGCAGGTCCTCCCCAGAATTCCGGGAAAGACATTCGATTCCCAATTGACCATGTAGGCGTCGCTGTATCGCCCAGCCGCGATCAACCGGATATATTCGGGGACCGGGGTGTGGGCAGGGCAAGCCCATTGGCAGTCGACGACCTTATGGAAGTAATCGGGGTTGCCGATATCGGTGGGCTTCACTCATCCTCCCTTAAGCATGATCGCGAAAACCGGGATTTCCCAAACGATCATGCTCAATCGATAATCTAGGGCATCATGGCGCCTCGACCTATAGCCATCATGTCCTAGTCGCTCGGTGTGGGACGGCGCAAGAAAATGCCCTTCCAGAGGAAGGTTTCGAGCGGCGTCGGGTTTCACAAACACCAATCCCAGAACCCCGGGGGCACGGAACGTGCTGATAATATGCGAAATAGTCAAGCTTTTGCGTCGCCTTCAGCCATAGGGGGTCCTTGCCGCCCTCTTCTGCAAGAACGTCTTCTATGTTACCGCAGCCCGGCTGCGGTGAGGCGAAACACCGCAAACGAAATTTTTTTGGAGCAGATGAACGATGGCCGGGGACGATCTCGACCTGAACTCCTTGAGTGATGCCGATCTCGTCGCGCAGATGCACGACGATCTGTACGATGGGCTCAAGGCCGAGATCGAGGAGGGCGTGCACATCCTTCTGGGTCGCAAATGGGCGCCTTATAGGGTGCTGACCGAAGCCCTCGTCGAAGGCATGCGCATCGTCGGCGAGGATTTTCGCGACGGCATTCTCTTCGTGCCCGAAGTGTTGATGTCGGCAAACGCCATGAAGGGCGGGATGGCGATCTTGCGCCCGTTGCTGGCCGAAACGGGCGCGCCGAAGATCGGGAAAATGGTGATCGGCACCGTCAAGGGGGACATTCACGACATCGGCAAGAATCTCGTCTGCATGATGATGGAAGGGGCAGGGTTCGAGGTCGTCGATCTCGGAATCAATAACGGGGTCGAGAAATACCTCGCGGCGATCGAGGAGCACTCGCCGGATATTCTCGGCATGTCGGCCCTTTTGACCACGACCATGCCCTATATGAAGGTCGTGATCGATACCTTGAAGGAAAAAGGCATTCGCAACGAATATATTGTGCTGGTCGGCGGGGCGCCTCTCAATGAGAGCTTCGCTAACGCCATTGGAGCCGATGCCTATTGCCGCGATGCCGCAGTCACGGTCGAGACCGCGAAATCGCTGCTCGCGCGGCGACAGGGCTCGGTGCAAGCGCGGGCACAAGCAGCGCAGTGAGAAGGACTAACGGCGATTGGGCGAGATGATGCGAAATGGAAGCGGCATCGGGCTCGCATGACCACGATCCCTCACGAGGCGCGAGAGGAAGCGCAATTCAGCGCCGACCGGGCCGCCACTGTTCCGACCGATCCCGACGCCGGCTTGGAGGCCGATTCCTCTTCGTCCTTGGGCGAGGCCGATACTCTCGTCATCGCCTGTGGTGCCTTGGCGAAGGAGCTTCTCGCGGCCATCCGTCTCAATCGCTGGTCGCATCTTGCCGTCACCTGCCTGCCGGCCATCTTGCACAACCGTCCTGAGCGCATCACCGAAGCTGTGCGCGGAAAGATCCGCGCCAATCGCAGCCGCTATCGGCGCATCCTTTGCCTTTACGGCGATTGTGGCACGGGCGGTCAGCTCGACGAAATGCTTGCCGAGGAAGGGGTCGAGCGCATCGAGGGCGCCCATTGCTACGCTTTCTATGCAGGCCTCGAAACATTCGAGGAGATGATGGAGGAGGAAATCGGCACCTTCTTTCTGACCGATTATCTGGTGCGCTTCTTCGATCGGCTTGTGATGGAAGGTCTCGGGCTTGATCGGCATCCCGAGCTCCTTAGAGACTATTTCGGGAATTACCGGAGGCTGGTCTGGCTCGCTCAGTCGCCGGACCCGGATCTCGAGCGCAAAGCCGAGGCCGCATCGAAGCGGCTCGGCCTGCCTTTGGAGCGACGTGAAACCGGTTTGCGCGGTGTCGAAGTCTTTCTCGCGCGCCAGGGCGAGCCTGTTTCTCCCGACCCACCCGTCCCCGACGCGCGATAGCCCGGAGATGGCACAACTGGTCATCACCTTTTGGCGCGACATCCCCGCCCAGGTCACCGCCGCGCTTCCGGGTGGCCGCAGGGCGCCTCGGGTCAAACGCGAGCTCTCGCCTCGTTTCGCGCAAGCGGTCGACATGGCTGCGATGCGAAGCGGCGCGACCGGCACGGACGCTTATCTTGCCGATTGGCGCCAGGGAGAGCCTCAGCCTTGCCCGGACGACCTCGAAGCCGTGGTCGCCACGGAGATCGAGCGGCTTGAGCGCGAGTATGATGAGGCGCGGCTCCGTGCACTCGTCGAGGCCGGCGGCAAGGAGGGCAAGTGAGCCGTGATCAACAGGGAATAGTCGCGTTCTCGGGCCGGCTTTCAAAATACGACGGGGACCGCCGGGCGATACTGCGGGGAAAACGCTCTGAAGTGGCGCCATCTTTTGCAGTCACGCCGGCAAAGGCATGACCGAATTCACCGTCGCCTTTTCGCCTTCCGGCAAGCGTGGGCGCTTTGCCGAAGGAGTGAGCGTCCTCGAAGCTGCCCGCAAGCTGGGCGTCGATCTCGACTCTGTGTGCGGCGGGCGCGGCATCTGCGGACGATGCCGCATCAATGTCGTCGAAGGGATTGACCAGAAACGAGCCATCACCTCGGCGCTCGATCATGTCACGCAAGCAGGTGACGTGGAGAACCGTTATCAGCGCGTGAGGCGTCGCCCTTTCATGGCCAGCGAGCGGCTTGGTTGCCAGGCCCGTATTCGTGGCGATCTTCTCGTCGACATTCCGGCGGAATCCCAGCTCCACCGGCAAGTGGTCCGCAAGCGCGCCGAGTCTTGGCCCGTGAAGATCGACCCCGTGTCGCGGCTTTACTATGTCGAGATCGAGAAGCCGGATATGGCGGACCCCTCGAGTGATTTCCGACGGCTCGCCAAGTCGCTCGCGGAACAATGGGGGATGGCGGATGTGCGCGCCGGTGTCCCCGTGCTCCGCGGCTTGCAAAGAACGCTGCGCGCCGGCGATTTCGCGGTGACAGCTTGCGTGCGGCACGGACGCGACATCGTCGCCATCTACCCGGGCTTGAAGGAGCGCGTCTTCGGACTTGCCTTCGACATCGGCTCGACGACAGTTGCGGCCCATCTCTGCGATCTTGGCAGTGGGGACGTTATCGCCTCCAGCGGGCGCATGAATCCGCAGATCCGGCTCGGCGAGGATCTGATGAGCCGCGTCTCATATATCATGATGCACCCGGGAGGCGATCGCGAGTTGACGCAAGCGGTGCAAGAAGCGCTCGCGGAGCTGGCAAACGAGACGGCGCAGCAGGCAGGTGTTGCGCGTGGCGACATCGTCGAGGTCACGCTCGCTGGTAATCCGATCATGCATCATCTGGCGCTTGGGCTCGATCCGACCGAGCTCGGCGTCGCTCCCTTCGCCCTCACGATCGATGCAGGCGTCGATGTGCCTGCACGCGAGATCGGGCTCGAGATCGCGCCCGGCGCCTTCGCCTACGCGCTTCCCTGCATCGGGGGCCATGTGGGCGCGGATGCGGCGGCCGTGGTCTTGTGCGAGGCGCCCTATCTCTCGGAGGAGATCCGCCTCATCGTGGATGTCGGTACCAATGCCGAGATCGTGCTCGGCAATCGCTCGCGCCTGCTCGCCTGCTCATCGCCCACGGGCCCCGCTTTCGAAGGAGCCCAGATCAGTTGCGGACAGCGCGCCGCTGCGGGCGCCATCGAGCGGCTGCGTATCGACCGTGCGACGCTGGAGCCGCGCTTCAAGGTGATCGGTTGCGACCTGTGGTCGGACGAGAAGGGCTTCGCCGAGGCGGTGGGAAGGACCGGCGTCACCGGGATTTGCGGCTCGGGCATCATCGAGGCGGTCGCCGAGATGGCGATCTCGGGCGTCCTGCGCCCCGACGGCATTATCGACGGAGCGATGGCCGAGAGAAGCCGGCGCGTCGAAGCCGCCGGGCGCACCTTCTCGTATGTGATCGCAGAAGGGGAGCCGCGCATCGCCGTGACGCAAGCGGATATCCGCGCCATCCAGCTCGCCAAGGCTGCGCTCTATGCCGGGGTGAAGCTCCTCATGGACCGCTACGGCGTCAGCAAGGTCGAGCGCATCACGCTCGCGGGCGCTTTCGGCAGCCATGTCGATCCGCTCTACGCCATGACGCTCGGTCTCATTCCGGATTGCCCGCTCGACAAGGTGTCTTCGGCCGGCAATGCTGCCGGGACGGGTGCGCGCATTGCCTTGTTGAACGCCGCGTCTCGCCGCGAGATCGGGGAGGTGGTGCGCAAGATAGAGAAGGTGGAGACGGCGATCGAGCCTGCATTCCAGGCGCATTTCGTCGAGGCGATGGCGATCCCGCACGCGCGCGATGCCTTCCCTCACCTGGAGGAAAAGCTCGGCGTTACGCTTCGGCGCGAAGTCATCTCGGAGCCGCGGAGGAGAGGGGGGCGGCGGAGAGGATAAGCCTGGCTTCGTCGGGCGAAACTGAAGCGCTACCCGCCCTTCGGCTTGCGCTCATTATCCCCATATTGCAGCACTTGCACCTTCTCGAGCGTGACGAGGCCGCTCCCCATCATCTTCTCGAGCTCCGGAAGGAAGCCGTCGATCTTGGTTTTCTCGTCGACGATCTCGATGACGAGGGGCAGGTCCTCGGAAAGCCTCAGGATCTTCGCCGTGTGCAGTCGGCTCGAATGTCCAAATCCCATCGGTCCGCGCAGCACCGTCGCGCCGGCGAGATGGAACTCTCGGGCCCTCAAAACGATCGTCTCGCAAAGCGGGCGGCCCTGGTATTTGTCATCCTCTCCGAGGAAGATGCGAAGCAGCACCGCGTCGCGCGGAATTTGCATGGTCAGGCCCCCTTGAGCTGGTTGATCGAGGCGGCCGCGATATGGCCGAGCCAGACCGCGAGAAGGCAAAGCATCACCGAAAGCGCGACGTTGGCGCCGGCGAGCTTCATCTCGCCGTCTCGCACGAGGTTGAGCGTTTGCACGCTGAAGGACGAGAAGGTGGTGTAGCCTCCGCAAAGCCCCGTCATCACGAATTGCCGCGCCTCGGTGCCGACGAGGTAGCGCCCGTCAGGCCCAGTCAAGGTTGCGAAAAAGCCGATGATGAAGGAGCCGATGACGTTCACCGCCAAAGTGCCGAGCGGAAAGGTCTCGCCAAAGTGCTCCGCGGCGAAGCCCGAGCACCAATAGCGGGCGGCGCCGCCAATGGCGCTTCCGAGCATCACCCAGAAATAGATCATCCTTGCCTCTCTCCTGCGAGCCTCGCTCACGCTCCCTTGCCGGCCGAACTCCCGGGAGTGGAGTCAATTTAGCGGCTGCGCGATCCCGGCCTCCGGATTTCCGTTGGCGCAGGCGTGCATCGCGGTGCTGAGCCTTTCGTGCTCCTGCGGCGTCAACTTGTCGGCAAGCACGCTCTCCCAAATGCCGGCCTTCCTCAACTCGCCGGCTGTGCACACGCAATAGGAGAGACATTCGCGCTCTTCGCCGCCCCGCGCGGCGCAAACCGATCGGCAGGCATCGACGAAAGGCCGATCGTCGTTGGGGATGGAGCCGTCCGCGAGCGTCAGCTGGGCGACGAGCGAGAGCATTCCGAACATCACCGGCTGATGAATGAGGTAGATGGCGAGGCTGTGCCGTCCAGCGAAGGTGAGGACGCGTTCGGGCGCGCGCTGCGGGCGCCACGCCGCCATCGTGCTTTTCTCGAAAGAACGCAACGCGAGCTGCGCAATCGCCATGCCGGCAAGAAAAGGCGAGACCCACGGGAAGACCGGTTCGAAATCGAGCGTTGCCGGGGGGATCGTCGAAAAGCCGAGCCACCGCAGGAACGGCGCATCGAAGATGGACCCGGTGACGAAGTCGGGAGCGATCAGAACCAACATCGCGGCAACGAGCGTCGCAGGCCAAGGCAGCCGAAGAAACGCGAGGCCGATCACGCTCGCGGCCGCGATCGAGTGCAGGATGCCGAAGAAGATGAAATCGTGCGGCATCGCGTACCAGGTCGCGAAGGTGACGAGAAGAGCGGCGCCCAAGAGGATCGCGAGACGGCGGAAATACGCGTCGATTCGAAATTTCCTGGCATGAGCGATGACGAGGCTCATTCCCGAAAGCGCGAGAAAGCTTCCCGCGATGACCCGCGCGAACCAACGCCATCGTGGATCGCCGCCGACGTCCAGCGCCGCAAGACCGAGGTTGTCGAGATCGAAGGCGCAATGGAAGACGATCATGGCGATGAGGGCTGCGCCGCGCGCCGCGTCGAGCACGGCAAAACGCGGCGGCGCGTGGGCCTCGCGGGGTGTCGCCAAAGAGATCGAGGTCACGCGCGCGCCGGAAGGCGCGAGACTCATCAGGTGATCCCCAAGAAGTCCCGTTTGCCGACCTCGATGCCGTTGTGGCGCAAGAGATCGTAAGCGGTGGTCGCGTGGAAGTAGAAGTTCGGCAAGGCGAAGAACAGGAGATAATCACGCCCCTTCATCTGCGTGTCCTTGCCCGCGATCTTGAGCGTGATGTCCTTGTTCTCGGTGCCGTCGATCGCGTTGGCCGGTACGCTCTCGATGAACGCAAGGGTAGCTGCGATGCGCGCCTTCAATTCGGGAAATGCGGCTTCCTTGTCCTCATGCTTTGGCGCTTCGATGCCGGAGAGCCTGGCGCAGCAGAGCTTTGCGAAGTCGCAGGTCAACTGCACTTGGCGCGTGAAGGAAAACATGTCGGGAAAGAGTCTGGCGCCGAGAAGTGCCTCGGGATCGATCTTGCGGCTCGCGGCATGCGTCTCAGCCTTGACGAGGAGGGCGGAGAGCGCGCCGAGCATGCGCTTGAAAACGGCGACGGATGATTCGTGCATGGAAAGGGACATCGGAGTTCCTTGGAGTTCGGGCTGAGCGCCGGCTCGGCGCGCATTGACTTGAACCAAGTGCGATCGCCTCGGCAAGAGG
>JAFBAK010000192.1 GCA_019247795.1 Hyphomicrobiales bacterium
GCTCGCAAAATACAAGGCCGGATATTAGAGCACGATCAGCGCTCGCCCGCCGAACCTCCTCGATCGGACGCGCAGATGGCCGGCCCTCTGCCTCCTCCGGCACAGAGCGCCGGCGACGCGCGAAACGAACCCGCGCCGCCGCGCGGCCTCATGGATCGCTTCATCGACGGGATCGAGCTTCTGGCCGCGATCTTCGTCGGCCTTGTCGCCGCCGACACCTTCATTTCAGTGCTTTTGCGGAAGTTCTTCTCGACTTCGATCCCCGACAGCTATGATTTCGGGCGAATGCTGCTTGGCATCTCGATCTTTTGGGGGATTGCGGCAACCAGTTATCGCGGCACGCATATCACGGTCGATCTCGTCTGGTCTGCCGCCTCTCCGAAATATCAGCGCATCATCGACGTTTTCGCCACCCTCGTTCTTCTGTTCGTGGTGGCGATGCAGACCGCGATGCTGTTCGACAAGGTCGCGCAAACGCGCGCCGACAACGTGCTCACCTATGATCTGCATCTCCCGACATGGCCGTTCTTCGCCGTCGCCTGGGTCGGAGATGTCTCGGCCGTTCTCCTCATCGCGATCAGGACGTGGCGCTTGATCTTCCAGCCCGGCAGCTTCGACCGCTCGCCTTTGAAGCCGGTCGAATGAGCGCGGTGATGGGCGCCCGCCGGGCGACAAAGCGCGCCGCGATCTGGCTGGCTGGACTTTTCCCCCATGAGCGCTGACAGCGTCGCCGTCATCGGCTTCATCGTGCTCTTCGCGCTCATGCTGCTGCGCGTGCCGGTCGGCATGGCCATGGGTCTCGTCGGGGTGACGGGGTTCGGCTATCTCGTCGGCTCCGGGCCGGCGCTCAAGCTCATCGGCCAGACCTCGATGCGCACGGTCACCGATTACACTTTCGGCGTCATCCCGATGTTCCTGTTGATGGGAGCCTTCGTCTCCGCCTCGGGCATCAGCAGCGAATTGTTTCGCGCGGCGAATACCTTTGTCGGCCATCGCAGGGGCGGACTCGGCGTCGCCACCATCGCGGCTTGCGCGGGCTTCGCCGCGATCTCAGGCTCCTCGGTCGCGACCGCCGCGACCTTCTCGTCGGTGGCCTATCCCGAGATGCGCCGCTATGGCTATCCGCAATCCTTTGCGACCGGCGTGATCGCAGCAGGCGGCACGCTCGGAGCCATGTTGCCGCCCTCGACCGTGCTCGCGGTCTACGGCATCATCACGCAGCAGGACATCGGCAAGCTTTTCGTCGCCGGTATTTTCCCGGGGCTTCTCGCCATTTCCATGCATATGCTGACGATCGGCGTGATCGGAGCCGCAAGGCCCGGGTTTCTTCCGGCGGGTCCGAGAAGCGAATGGCGGGAACGCCTCGCCGGATTGCGCGATGTCTGGGCGCCGCTCTTGCTCTTCGTGTTCGTGATCGGCGGCCTCTACGGGGGCGTCTTCACGCCGACGGAAGCGGGCGGCGTCGGGGCCGGCGGGGCGTTCCTTCTCGGCGTTGCGCGCGGGCGCCTCTCGCGTGCCGCCATCCGCGCCTCGTTGCTGCAAGCGACGCGTACGGCCGCCGCCGTGTTCACCGTGCTCATCGGCGCGCTGCTTTTCGGCTATTTCCTTACGGTGACGCAGGTGCCGCAAAAGGTCACCGAGTTCATGACCGGCCTCGGGCTCGGCCCTTACGGCGTGCTCGCGCTGATCATGCTCATGTATCTCGTGCTCGGTTGCCTGATGGACGCCATGGCGATGATCATCCTCACCGTGCCCATCATCTTTCCGGTCGTGACGGCCCTCGGCTTCGACCCCATCTGGTTCGGGGTCATCATCGTGATGACGGTGGAGCTTGGGCTCATTCATCCTCCTGTCGGGATGAACGTCTTCGTCATCAAGAGCGTCGTGAAGGACGTGAACTTCGCGACCATCTTCAAGGGCGTCATTCCGTTCATCGTGGCCGACATGCTTCGTCTCCTGATCCTGATCGCGCTGCCGATCATCGCGACCTATCTGCCGAGCCGGATGTAGCGATGGCGCCTCGCCCGGAACCCTATCGTCTCGAGGAGCAGATCGGCCATCTGCTGCGTCGCGCCCATCAGCGGCATGTCGCGATCTTCCTGAGCGAGATGGGCGAGGACGGGCCGACGCCGACGCAATTCGCGGCGCTGGTGAAACTCGCCGACGCGAACGAGCTGTCGCAAAACCATCTCGGGAGGCTCACCGGAATGGACCCGGCGACCACGAAGGGCGTTGTCTCGCGCTTGATCGAGCGCGGCCTCATCGAACGCACGGCGGACCCGACCGACCAACGCCGCGTGAGGCTTCGCCTGAGCGGGGAGGGGCGAGCGTTCGTGGCGCGCCTGGTCGACAGGGCGCGAGCTGCGACCGCCGCGACGCTCGCCCCGCTCTCGTCAAGCGAGCAACGGCGGCTTGTCTCGCTTTTGGGGAAGCTCGTGTAGAGGTAGGAATGCTCGAAGGCAGGCGTGTTGTGCTCGTACACCCTCATCCGCGTTCCGCTGACGCGGAACGCACCTTCTCCCGCGCGAAGAGCGCGGGAGAAGGAGGCGCCGGCGCTGCTTCCTTCTCCCGCCATTTGGGCGGGAGAAGGTGGCGTCACGAAGTGATGCCGGATGAGGGCGGCCGAGGCTCGAGCGTACCGAGATCGAAGAAGCCTTGCGCAAAAGCAAGAACGCCCTCCCGAGCTTCCCACCATAGCGGACAAAGCTTATCTACGGGTCATTGTAGGTCGCCTGCAAATTTGCTATTCATTCGCGTACAAATGAATTCGGGCTGGACGGAGAGTGGCGGATGCTGATGGTGAAGCCTTCCGTGGACGAGGCGGGGCTCGGCGCGGCGCATGAGACCGACGTTCTCATCATCGGCGCGGGTCCTTGCGGACTTTTTGCGGTGTTCGAGCTCGGCCTTCTCGACATCAAG
>JAFBAK010000346.1 GCA_019247795.1 Hyphomicrobiales bacterium
ACGGTCACGACTGAGTTTTTCCGTCCAATTCATCGCCTTGCCATCAATCAAAATTTGCCCGTCGCTCATCCCAACATAAGCCCGCTTGCGGCTGGTGCAAGCCTCGCAAGCCCGAGTTTCGGGCGGGTGTCCGTCGAAAATCGGGCCTCGGACGGCGGCGGCCGAAGATCCCAATGAAAAGGCCGGCGAAGCCGGCCCGATCTATGCAAAGCTGAGAGGATCGGGTCAGCGAAGAACGACCACTCGCGTCCCCACCTTAACCCTCTCGTAGAGATCGGTCACATCCTCGTTCGTCATGCGGATGCAGCCGGAGGAAACGGCCTGACCGATCGTCTCCGGCTCATTCGAGCCATGGATGCGAAAGAGCGTCGAGCCGAGGTAAAGGGCGCGAGCGCCCAGCGGATTGTCGAGCCCTCCCGCCATGTGGCGAGGAAGATCGGGCCTACGCCTCAGCATCTGGGTAGGCGGCGTCCAATCGGGCCATTCGCGCTTCATCGAGATGGCATTGATGCCTCCCCAGGAAAAGCCGGGCCGACCCACACCCACGCCATATCTGATCGCGCGCCCGCCGGGGAGAATGAAATAAAGCCGCCTCTCCTCGGTCGAGATGACGACCGTGCCGGGCGCATAGGTGCCCGTATATGTCACCTCCTCGCGTGGGATCGGCGTGTAGGCGACACGTCCATCGGCTGCGACCTCCGGCAAGGGGAGATGGGTCAACGGATCGATCTCATACGCACTTACGGGGCTCGCGAAAGCGAGACAAAGGGCCAAGGCACCGAAAGCGAACAAAGGTCTCATGAGCGAGCTTCCCACTGAACGACTACAACAAGGCGCGCGCCAACTCGTCGCCTTGTTGCAGGCACGAATCGGACATCAACACGGCATGAAAAGCGCTAATGCGATCGCATCATCGCCGCAATCGGACTTCCCACGATTGTGTGCCCCAAGAAGCGGTCTCGCAGGCCCCGTGTCTTTTGCGCAACAATGCGCGAGGAGTGTTGACGGGCGTTTAACGGGAGACGCAAAAAAGCGCGTTATCGCGATTTAGCGAGGTGAGCTGAGGCGCACGCCATTGCGCCCTGCGAGATCCTGCACGAACTGCCAGGCGACACGGCCCGAGCGGGCGCCGCGCGTCGTTGCCCATTCGAGAGCCTGAGCGTGAAGGTCCCTCTTAGGAATTCTGAGACGAAAGTCGAAAAAGGCGACGTAACCTTCGACCATATCAAGATATTCGTCCTGGCCGCATTTGTGGAAACCGAGCCAAAGGCCGAAGCGATCCGAGAGGGAGACCTTCTCTTCGACGGCCTCGCCCGGATTGATCGCGGTCGATCTTTCGTTCTCCATCATGTCTCGGGGTAGGAGATGGCGGCGATTCGATGTGGCGTAGAAGAGGACGTTGGCCGGGCGCCCCTCGATACCCCCTTCGAGGACCGCCTTCAGCGATTTGTAGGATGTGTCGCCCGCATCGAAAGAGAGATCGTCGCAAAAGACGAGGATCTGGTGCTTGTTCTCACGTAACAGGCCCATCAGGAGCGGCAAAGCCTCGATATCTTCGCGATGAATCTCGACCAGCTTGAGCGGCCGATTTCCGCCCGCGGCGAGACGCCGGTTGACCTCCGCATGCGCGGCCTTGACCAGCGATGATTTTCCCATTCCGCGCGCTCCCCAAAGGAGGGCGTTGTTGGCCGGCAGGTCGCGGGCGAAGCGCTCGGTGTTCTCAAGAAGAAGGTCGCGTGCCTGGTCGATGCCCTTCAACAATGAGAGCTCCACGCGATTGACCTGTCTCACCGGATCCAGCCTTTTCAGGTCGGAGCGCCAGAGGAAGGCGTCGGCGCCTGAAAGGTCGGTCGGTAGCGGAGCTGGCGTTGCAATCCGCTCGAGGGCCTCTGCGATGCGTTCGAGAGCCTCTACGGCGCGCATGTCAACCAGATGGGCAGCAGGGGGATTGCCGTGATCGTTCACATCGAACCTTCATTCATCCTGCGGGGCGAAATTCGACCGGCCGGCGATGCCTGAGTGTCCTTGTATAAGGGATCAAGGCATCCTTCGCATGGATTTTCGCATCACCGCGTTTCCAATTTCCAGGCGAAGCAGTGTTGCAGCCGAAATGAGACGCGTGTCGGTCCCGGGAGAGTCTCGACCCGTTGGCTCAGCGCTCCTCGACAATTTGCGTTGGGACCTTGAAAATGAAATCGATTGGACTCCATCACAATTTTGAAACCATGATCCGTATACGACCAATTGTTCGCGCTTGTTAGCGTTTTGCGCGGCATGACGAGATGCTCGGCATTATCCTTCGATGAAAAAGTTGGCACACTCAGCATTAGAGCGATGCCATCCGACCAAGAATGTTGCCCTCTCGGGCGCCGCACGAGGATCACCGCCACGCGATTCAGGAACTTTAGGAAGCTGCTGCGGCATCATGTTGGACGCGGCCTGCTTGGCGCTTCCCGGAAATTCGATTTCGCTTCGAACGGCGCATGTTGTCGCACCCTTGCCAGTTCGCGAACGGGCCTGTCTGTTCTCTGACAAACGGGGCCACGGGCGCGTGACAATCGAGCCTGAAATCGCCCGGATAGCGCGATGGTCGTAGCGCGCGCCGCCTGAGCACGACGGAGACTACCGGGGAAGGGCACTTGCGCGACGCGGTCGTTCCTGGAAGCATAGAAGTCACGGCGCCGTGGCGTCCGGCGTCCGTTCGCAGAAACGAAGCGGGAGGCCGGTCATGGGCGAGGCGAAGACAGCATCATCGGAAGCAAAAACGGCAGGCCCGCGGCTGGTCGCGATCGTCGGGCCGTTTCAGAGCGGCAAAACCACCCTTCTCGAGGCCATGCTGGCGCGGGCGGGCGCCATCACTCGTCAGGGAAGCGTGAGAGACGGGACAAGCGTGGGGGATTCCAGTCCCGAGGCACGCTCCCACGCGATGAGCGTTGAAGGCAATATCGCGACCACGGAATTCCTCGGCGACCGCTACACCTTCTTCGATTGCCCGGGCTCGATCGAGTTCATACACGAGATGAGAAATGTGCTTCCCGTCTGCGATGCCGCCATCGTGGTCTGCGAGGCCGATGCCAAGAAGACGCCCGCCCTTCAGGTGATCTTGCGAGAGATCGAGGCTATCGGGCTGCCGCGCATCCTCTTCTTGAACAAGATCGACGCCGCCAACACGCGAGTTCGCGACACGCTTTCGCTTCTTCAGCCCGCATCGCGCACGCCGCTTCTGCTTCGCCAGATCCCGATCTGGAAAGACGGCATCGCCGTCGGCTTCATCGACCTCGCTCTGGAGCGCGCCTTCGTCTATCGCGAGCACGCGATGTCGTCCGTGATCGAGCTTCCGGCGGACGAACTCGACCGCAAGAAAGAAGCGCGTTTTTCCATGCTCGAGCGCCTCGCCGACTACGATGACGGCCTGATGGAGGAGTTGATTTCCGACATCGAACCCGCCCGCGACAAGGTTTTCGAGGACATGGTCCGGGAATTGAGATCGGGGCATTTGGTCCCCTTGATGATCGGTTCCGCGGAACGTGGAAATGGCGTGACGCGCCTTCTCAAGGCGTTGCGCCATGAGGTCCCTGGCATCGGGAAGCTGCGCGAACGTTTGGGTCTCGCCGACGAGGGCCCGGCGCTCGCCCATGTGATGCGCAGCATCCACACGGCGCATGGCGGAAAGCTCTCCTTCGCCCGCGTGCTTCGCGGCAGTTTCGCCGACGGAACGACGGTGACCGGGTCGAGCGGAGCGGAAGAGCGCATCGCCGGGTTGTCGCGCCTCGTCGGGTCGAGCGCCATGAAGATCGGACGGGCCGAGGCGGGCGACGCGGCTGCCTTCCTGCGGCTTGATCGCATCGCAACGGGAGATTGCTTCACCGACGCCAAGGAGGCGCCACCCCGGCTCGAACGTTCCGCGTCCACCCAGCCGGTTCAGGTCTTCGCGCTTTCGGTGAAGGATCGCAAGGACGAGGTGCGCCTCGCGGCAGCGCTCGCCAAGCTCGTCGACGAGGATCCATCCTTGAATTTCATTCAGGATCAGGAGACCGGCGAGCTTCGTCTTG
The DNA here is from genome assembly GCA_019247795.1 of Hyphomicrobiales bacterium. Taxonomy (GTDB): domain Bacteria; phylum Pseudomonadota; class Alphaproteobacteria; order Rhizobiales; family Beijerinckiaceae; genus GAS188. The sequence continues at coordinate 4,053 of JAFBAK010000346.1, forward strand.
CGGGACAGGGGGAAATGCATCTGCGCTTCGCGCTCGAGCGGTTGAGTTCCCGCTTCGGGGTGACCGCGGAAGCCAGGAAACCGCTTGTCGCCTATCGAGAGACCATCAAGGATGCGGTCTCCGTCCGCGGCCGGCACAAGAAGCAGTCGGGCGGCCATGGCCAGTTCGGCGACGTGGTGATCGACGTGAAGCCGCGTCGGCGCGGCGACGGCTTCGCCTTTGCGGAGAACGTGCATGGCGGCACCGTGCCGCGGCAATATTTCTCTTCCGTCGAGGCCGGCGTGAAGGACGCGCTCAATCGAGGTCCGCTCGGGTTTCCGGTCGTGGATGTCGCCGTGACGTTGACCGACGGCTCCTACCACTCGGTCGACTCCTCGGACATGGCCTTCAGGGCTGCCGCGAAGATCGCTATCGGCGAGGCGCTGCCGAAGGCGCGCCCCGTGCTCCTCGAGCCGATCCTTTCGGTCGAGATCGCCGTGCCGACGGAAGCGATGTCACGCGCGACCGGCCTCGTCTCATCCCGCAGAGGCCAAATCCTTGGATATGACGCCCGGCCTGGCTGGGAGGGATGGGACGTTCTCAAGGCGCAAATACCGGAAGCCGAGATCGGCGGCCTGATCGTGGAATTGCGTTCCGCGACCGCCGGCGTCGGCAGCTACGCCTCGCATTTCGACCATTTGGCCGAGGTCAACGGCAAGCCGGCGGACGCCATCATCGCGCAGCATCGGGGGCATCGAGCGGAGCAGGGCTGAGGGCGCGTCGCAGACATCGACACTTCGCCGCCCCTTGCTACATAACTAGCTCAAAAGCGACGATTCGGCTTATACGAAAACTTCGCTCTTGCGGTAATCAGAATTCCGGCTTGCTGCGCCGACAGGGTCGGCCCGGCAAGCGGAAGATCGTCGAGGGCGTTCGGTTCGTGAAAAGGCAGGGGAGATGAAGGACGACAGCGGCGCCGCCAAGATGTGGCAGGCGAACTACACGATCACGCGCGAAGGTCTAAAGGATGGCTCGCATCTCGCGCAATTGCGCGCGCGCGCGCTTCCCGGCTTTCCCATCAGGTCGGACGAAGAGATCGAGGCGTCGCTCAACGAGGCGCTTGTCGGACGGCCGGTCGACGGCGATGTCTGGGTTTTCGGCTATGGGTCCTTGATCTGGAACCCCGCCTTCGAGTTCGCCGAAACGCGTGTGGCTCTCGTTCGCGGCTGGCATCGACGCTTCTGCCTTTGGCTGAAGGCTGGACGCGGAACACCTGAGACCCCCGGCCTCATGCTGGCGCTCGATCGTGGTGGTTGCTGTCGCGGGATCGCCTTCCGACTCGATGAGAAACAGGTCGAGGAAGAACTCTTGATCTTATGGCGGCGCGAGATGTTGAGCGGCTCCTACGAAGCCAGATGGGTCGATGCGCATACGCAAGAAGGGACGGTGAGGGCCGTCACCTTCGTTGCCAACCGGCGACATGCGCGCTTCACCAATCTTCTCTCGGATGATGAGATCGCGGAAAGGATCGCGATCGCGCGCGGTCCGCTTGGAACTTGCGCCGAGTACCTTTTGAACACGGTCGAGCATCTGGACGCGCTTGGCTTTCGCGACGCGAGCCTCGAGCGCATCCGCCATCGCGTCGAGCGGCGTCTCCGAGCTCCCACGGCCGCGGCGGCATCGTGACCGCAGGCTTTGGAAAACGCTTCAGTATTTCGCTCAAATCGCGTTGCACCCGGCCGCATTGACCAACGCGACTGCTTCGCGATTTCTCCCCTCCCTATAGTTTATTGTTTTCGAGCTTGTCTGATCGATTGCCGACACCAAGTTGAATTGAAGCCGCCGAGGTGCTTCGGCCGACTTTCTCTGTGCATCCGACAATGGCCGCCTCGGACCTGGCGCCGCCGCTTGGAAAATTGGATCGCGAAATGCGAAATGGAAAGCACTCGGCTTCACGCGTCGTTGTCGTTGCCGCGGCTACCGCCGCGCTCTTGCTCGCTCGAGATCAGTCGATGGCCGCGCAGGGTGGACGCCATCACAAGCGGGTTGCCGGGTATGCGGCTCGCGGTGCCTCAATCCCAGGCGTCGATGTAGTGCGACGAGCTCCCGGTCCGTATTTGCCGAGCTTCGGCTATGGCTATGATCTGTTCTCGGCCGGTAGCGCTTCCCCTTACGGCAACATCTACACCAGTCGTTCTTCCGGCTGCTGCCACGGCAGAAACTGATGATTCTTGGGGTGCTGCACCGAATTCGCGGATGCCGTGGCTGTTCGTCATGGCCCGGCGTCGCCCAACGATCGGCGCGGTCATCCGCTCACTCCTTGCGCCCGCCCTATGCTCGAAGTCATGGAGTGCGCCGATGCCTGGGCGGGCGCGTCAGAACGCGATCGAAGTTGCCGCGGGTTTGAGGCTTCACTCGATGGCGACGCAGTCGATTTCGATATCGAACTCCATAGGCCACGAAGCCACAGGAATAAACGTGCGAGCCGGGAAGTTCTTCGTGAAGTATTTGGCGTAAATTTCGTTGATGATGCGGTAATAGGCGGCGTTCGCACAATAAATGTGGACCTTCAGAACCTTCTCGAGGGACGAACCCGCGCTCTCCAGTGCACGCTGCACGTTCTTCAGCGAAAGCTCGGTCTGCATCGCAATGTCCCCTCTCACGATCGCGCCGGTTTCAAGATCCAAAGGCGGCATTCCCGAAACATGGACAAAGCCACCGGCCTTCACGACGGGTGAAAGCGGGACCCCCATCTTGCGCATGGCGGGCGAGGCGACGGGAACTTCGGGGATGACTTTGTTCATAAGATTCTCCTGCTGGGCCGATCATGGGAATGGTTTCGTCCGCCGAAATCAAGGAAGACGCGCAATCGCAAGTGTAAATGGGCACCATTCATTGGGCGAGAGCGTTCGGATCACACGGCACTTTCTTTGCCGCATGCCGCGCGGCAATCATTCTTGTCTCGCGCGACGCGGAGCGGCGGGCTTCTCACGGTCGTAGTTTCGTGCACACTTGCGCGGTCGAGAGAAGGGAGTTTCAGATGGCCAACGCCCTTCGTTTCGCCAGTCTGCATGGCCATGAGGCACCGAAGTTGCCTGCGCTCGCGGTGCTCACCGCATTGGGCGTCGTTTATGGCGATATCGGAACCAGCACGCTTTATGGACTGAAACAAGCGGTCGACGCAGGCGGGGGCCCGGAACCGGAGACGGTGCTCGGCATCGTGTCGCTGATCATCTGGGCGCTGCTTCTCGTCGTCGGTCTCAAATATGCGATTCTGATCCTGCGCGCCGACAATCACGGCGAAGGCGGCATCGTGGCCTTGCTCGCGCTCCTCGACGCAAGACGTGCTCCGCGCGGAAGCTGGCGTGCGCGATTGCTGATCGTCGGTCTCATCGGGGCCGCGCTGCTCTACGGCGACGGGGTCATCACGCCTGCCATTTCCGTGCTCAGTGCCATCGAAGGTTTGAAGGTCGACGCGCCTTCGCTCGCCCCCCTGGTCGTTCCATTGACGATCGCGGTCCTCGCGGTTTTGTTCATCGTCCAGCGCAAGGGCACCGAGTTCGTCGGCAGCATCTTCGGCCCGGTCATGCTGGTCTGGTTCGTCGCGATCGGGCTGTTGGGCCTTTCGAGCATCATCCAGACGCCCAGAATCTTGCTCGCGATCAGCCCTCTTTACGCGGTCACCTATCTCATCCACGCCGGACCCGGGATCGCCTTCGCGGTGCTCGGCGCCGCTTTTCTGGCGCTCACCGGCGCCGAGGCCATGTACGCCGATATGGGCCATTTCGGCCGTCGCCCCATTCAGTTCGGGTGGTTCGCAGTCGTGTCGCCCGCCCTGATGCTTAACTACCTCGGGCAGGGGGCGTTGCTTCTCGCCGATCCGCAAGCCGCGGAGAACCCGTTTTACCACCTCGTTCCCCGATGGGCCCATTACCCGATGGTCGCGTTCGCCACCCTCGCGACCGTGATCGCATCGCAATCCATCATCTCGGGCGCCTATTCCCTCACGCAGCAGGCGATGCAGCTCGGCTTCCTGCCCCGCATGCGAGTGCAGCACACGGCGAGTCACGAGAAGGGACAAATCTACATGCCCGTGGTGAACTGGTTGCTCGCGGCCGGAACCCTCGCGGCGGTGTTGATCTTCGGTTCTTCGGACGCGCTGGGCGGCGCCTATGGAATCGCCGTCTCGTTGCTGATGGCGGTGACCACGGTGCTCGCCGCCCTCGTGGCCCTGAAATGGGGCTATAACCCGCTTCTCGTTGCGGCGGTGAACGGCTTTTTCTTGATCATCGAGCTCATCTTCGTCGCCGCCAACATGACGAAGCTGGTACAGGGGGGATGGTTCCCGCTGATGCTCGCGAGCGTGATCGCGTTCATCATGCTCACCTGGCGGACGGGCTGGCAAATGCTCGAGCATCAGCGCTCAAAGCTTCGCCAGAGCGAAGACGAGTTCGTCGACTGGGTGCTCGAGAACCCGCCCATCCGTTTGCCGGGCGCCGCGGCGATCTTCACGGCGGCGAGCGAGGGCATACCGCTCGGCCTGACGCATCATCTGCGGCACAATCGCGTCTTGCACGAACGCGTGCTGCTCATCGCCTCGATCGCGGTCGAGGAACCGCGCGTCGCTCCCGAGCGACGCTTCAAGCTCGTGCCGGTCGGCGCCGGCATCACGCGCGTCCTCTTCCATTTCGGTTTCATGGAAAGCCCCGACGTGTTGGCCGGCTTGCGGCGAGCTTGCCTCGAGCCCGAGCTGCACGGCATCGATCCGGAGAACATCACCTACTACTTCCGGCGCGTCATGGTGATCGCCGGTAAAGAGGCTTCGGGCATGGCGACGTGGAGAAAGTCCCTCTTCGCCGCCATGCATCTCAACGCCAATCTGCCCGCCGCCTATTTCGGCGTTCCGGCCGCGCAAGTCGTGGAAGTGGGACTCGAGGTAGAGATTTGATTTAGCCTAACTGCTCGATCAAGCTCGCCGTCCGCTTGGGCGGAGCTTAACGTAAGAACCGTCCCAGCATTGACTTCGGCGCCGGAGCAGTCTGCCAGATACCCTTCTACAGAAACGGGCGCGAGCTCATGGCGGCTTAATCAGTTTGCATCGCACGCGAGCTCGACATGCTTGTCAAACGCGTTGGATATGCGAGTTGAATGAAGTTGCGACGATTCTCCGCATGTCCAGGCAATAGCGAGTTCCTTTTGGCCGCAGGCCGGCAGAGGGTCGTCGAAGTTCTCTGCGACGACATCGAATTCGCAACGAGATAGACCGTGGCACATCCGCTGGATACGTTTTGTCTCGTTTCCAAGCGTCACCAGCTTGAGAAATGGCTTGGCCCAGCTCTTTCGAACGCAGTCGAGGCCGAAGCTGGCGCGGGTGAGTTTAATCGCCTGGACGGCGGGTTTCACACAGTCGGTCGTGCGCAGTTCGGGTAGTATTTCATAGCGATTGAGGGCCGTTTCATTGGGGGCGCCACACAAAATCCGGGAAGAGGGGCGATAGGCCTCTCGCACCATTGGATCCTCGGAAATGAAGGAAGGCACCTCGTTCAGCACATGAGCCTGACCGGCATCATTCAATTCGACGATCACAGTTTTCTCGAATTGAATTGGCTCCTGGCCCAAGGGGATCGCCTTTTTTTGCCAAACCCAGGTTCCATTCTTTAACACCAGATCCTGCCCTGAGATGGGTTTTTGGTTTGCAAGCCAAAGGGTGCCCTTGACCCGTACTTGCGGATAGGCGAGACGCAGCCCCGCGTCGAACCATAAATCTTCAGACGCTGGCGCTCGCGCTTCTGGTGCGATCATCACCACAACTGTTCCAGGTAACAGGTCCGGAACGGTGCGGAGCAACCCCGAATAACCCGCGCGAAACCAATGATTCCAACCATCTTTATTCAAGGCCCCGTAATGGTATGCCTCGGCCGCTCCGCTAAAAATGATGAGGGCCACAATTGCTGTGGGCGCGAGCCTTCCCAGTAACTGGACCTTGCGCAGCGGATAGGCGGCCAGCCACAGCAGCGAGACCCAGACAAGACTCGTCGGCGCCGCCGAGAGGAACTGCGTACGCGCAAGCCCTTGGCTCGTATCGAGGAGCATGAATACGGAGAAGGCGGCAATCAGGCAGCATAAGCCTGAAATGAAGAGACCAACCAGAATCTTCGGGTCCGGAACCAATCTGTCCGCTTGAGAGCCGCTTGCGAGTAGTGCCGCCACGCTCCACAACGCGCAGGCCAGTAAGCCGTTGCCGATCTCCAGGGTGGAGAGACGTCGCGGGAGCCATGTCCAAAATGCCAAACTGTGATAGACGCTGAAAATCAAACCATCAGCAATGTCCACAATAGAAAAGCTTTTTCGCAGTTGCGCATACTGATACGATGATTGAGCGCCGATAACGAGGTATCTCTCGACGTTTTCAAACGTGTAGCAGGCGAGCACGGACCAAAGAATGAGGAGGCAGAGTCCGTCTAACCACGTTATGCGCTTCCCGCAGGCCAGCTTGCCGCCCAAGAGAATGAAGAGTGGGCCAATGGAAGCGAGCATGACTGCTGCCTCGTAGCTCCACATGCAAAGATACAAAGCGATGGCGGCTGCGACGCTAAGAATGAATTTGACGAAGGTCCGGGTGGCACGAAACGCCTCCGCTATGCAATAGAAAGACAAAAACAGCCAAAAGATGTAATTGTGCTGATTGATTTGCCCCAGCCAATTCGTCAGGCGGTCCGCGGCATGAAAGAGCTCGATGGTGCCGGCAGTGAATGCGAGCCAAAAACTGCCTGGGAGGGTGCGGTGAATAACAAGGAAGAGAAGAACGGCGCGGGCCCAGAGCAGGAAGCCGAATACGATCTGATAGCCTAAGTAGCTGCCGGGTATTCCCATTGCTTCCGACAGCAGGTAGCCAGCATGATAAAAGAGGTTCGTGTAGACGCGGATTGGGTCACCGAAGAAGAATGCTTCCCACCAACTCTGCTCGTCACTAGAAACGGCAAACAGAAGTTCACCAGTCATGCCGGTATGCAGGCTGCTGCTCGCCCAGAAGCAGAGGACGAAGACGAGGTAAAAGAACGGTGCAGCGGGCGGGCCGAAGGTGAGCCGTCTCGATTTTCGAAGCGAGAGGGGCGGCGGCGCGGTCAGTAGGTGAGAGGAATTTTCGGCTGCGATCGTCTCGGGTTTCGAGTAAGGAGGCATGGTGTCTGTTGGATCAGCGTTTGATGCTCGGGTGTCGACGAGGCGCGCCCGTTTATTGATTTCCTTGCTAAGCGGCGCGAGCTTACGGCGGCTTAATCAGGCGCGTTGCATGAGAGCTCGACATGCTTATCAAACGCGTTGGATATGCGAGTTGAGTGAAGTTGCGACGATTCTCCGCATGTCCAGGCAATAGCGAGTTCCTTTTGGCCGCAGGCCGGCAGAGGGTTGTCGAAGTTGCCTGCGACGACATCGAATTCGCAACGAGATAGACCGTGGCACATCCGCTGGATACGTTTTGTCTCGTTTCCAAGCGTCACCAGCCTGAGAAATGGCTTGGCCCAGCTCTTTCGAACGCAGTCGAGGCCGAAGCTGGCGCGGGTGAGTTTAATGGCCTGGGCGGCTGGTTTCACACAGTCGGTCGTGCGCAGTACGGGTAGCATTTCATAGCGATTGAGGGCCGTTTCATTGGGGGCGCCACATAAAATCCGGGAAGAGGGGCGATAGGCCTCTCGCACCATTGGATCCTCGGAAATGAAGGAAGGCACCTCGTTCAGCACATGAGCCTGACCGGCATCATTCAATTCGACGATAACAGTTTTCTCGAATGGAATTAGCTCCTGGCCCAAGGGGATCCCCTTTTTTTGCCAAACCCAATTTCCATCCTTTAACACCAGATCCTGTCCTGTGATGGGCTTTTGGTTTGCAAGCCAAAGGGTGCCTTTGACCCGCACTTGCGGATAGGCGAGACGCAGCCCCGCGTCGAACCATAAATCTTCAGACGCTGGCGCTCGCGCTTCTGGTGCGATCATCACCACAACTGTTCCAGGTAACAGATCCGGAACGGTGCGGAGCAACGCCGAATAACCCGCGCGAAACCAATGACTCCAATCATCTTTATACAAGGCCCCGTAATGGTATGCCTCCGCCGCTCCACTAAAAATGATGAGGGCCACAATTGCCGCAGGCGCGAGCCGGCCCAATAATCGGTTCTTTCGTAGCGGATAAGCGCCAAGCCATAGCAATGAAGTCCAAACAAGGCTCGCAGGCGCCGCCGAAAGGAATTGCGTGCGCATGAGACTTCGACTGACATCAAGGAGCATGAAAACGGAAAAAGCACCAATGAGGCTGAATAATCCAATGAGCAGGAGCGCGACGAGCGTGCGCGGTGCAGGAACCGCCATATCCGCATGGGAGCGCCTTGCGAACAGTGCCGCCGCCACCCACAAGACCGCTGCCGACAGGCCGTTTACAATCTCTGGGGCAGACAGATGCCCCGGAAGCCACGTCCAGAATGCCAAACTACGATGAAGATTGAAAATAAAGTCAGCAGCAATCGCGACAAACGAAAAATTACTACGTAAATGACTATATTGGTAACTATTTGTTGCGCCTATCACAATGTACATTTCAATACTTTTAAATGTATACCACGCCAGAACCGACCCATATATCAGGAGGCAGATCCCGTCCAACCAAGTTGTGCGTTCGCGGCGGGCGAGCTTGCCTCCCAAGAGAATGACCAGCGGGCCAGCGGAAGCGAGCGTGACCGCTGCTTCGTAGCTCCACATGCACAGATACAACGCGATGGCCGCCGCGATGCTAAGGATGATTTTTACCGTGCTGCGCTTGGCCCGAAACGCTTCGGCCAAGCCATAAAGCGACAGAAAAAGCCAAAAAATGTAGTTATGCTGGTTGATCTGCCCCAGCCAGTTCGTCAGCCAATCCGAGGCCTGGAAAAGCTCGATAGTGCCAGCGGTGAATGCGAACCACAAACTGCCCGGGAGCGAGCGATAGATGATCAGGAAGAGTAGAACAGCGCGGCCCCAGAGCAAGAGGCCGAACACGATCTGATAGCCCAAGTAACTGCCGGGCATCCCGATCGCTTGCGAGAGCAAATATCCCAAGTGATAAAAAAGGTTCGTGTAGATGCGGATCGGATCGTTGTAGAAGAAAGCTTCCCACCAGCTTTGCTCATCGCTCGAAAGGGGAGATGCAAGTTCGCCGGTCATACCTGTGTGCAGGCTGCTGGAGGCCCAGAAGAAAATGACGAAGGCGAGGTAGAAAAACGGCACGGAAGGTGGGCCGAAGCTGAACTGTTGCAATTTGCCGAGCGAGAGCGCCGGCCCTGCGGGCATCAGACCGGAAGACCCTTCGGTCGAGATCGCCTCTGATTTCACTCTAGAAAGCATGGTGATTTAGCGATCCGTCTGGTTCGACGTGGAATGCACCCTGCGCTGAATGTGATCGCCGAGCCTGCTCGGGAAGCACGTGACCGGAGGCAAGTTCGCGCTGCCGCTGGCTGTCACGCGAACTTGCGCAGCCGCTGGCGTTCAAGCTCGACGATTTTGTGCTCGGCTGAAGCCTTCGCCGAATCGAGCAGGGTTGCCAACGTCGGGCGTGGCTTTGCGACGAGCAAGATCTGGAACCCGAATAGCGTCGGCCGCAGGCGCACGAGGGCTTTGTTGATCGCGACCGCTATCTTGGCGAGCCTCGAGGTGCCAAGGACGAAAGGAAGCGGCGCAACGATGCCTTCGGAGCGCTCGATCTCAAGGCCGGCGGCGCGCATGGCGCGGCGAAGCGTATTGAACGTAAAGAGCCGCGTATGCGTAATGTCGAGAATGCCCCGCTTGCCATATTCGAATCGCCCGAGGATGAGCGAGAGCCGCATTATCGCGAAGCCTACATTCGCCGTCGTGATGATGACCTGGGCGCCGGCACGGGCAGATAATTCGCGCAGCTGGTCGAGAAAATCCTCGGGTGCGGCCAGGTGCTCGATGACGTCGAGTGCAAGGATATAGTCGAAACGAGTGGTGATTTCCGGCAGGCCTTTGTTCAGATCCGCCAGGACAAAATTATCGAAGCTTCCCGTCAGCACGCCGCGTTCCAAATCGCAGCCGATTACAAAGCATCCTTTTTTCTTGAGCGCGGCTCCAACCGCTCCGATGCCCGAGCCGAGGTCGAGCACTCGCGCTCCTTCTGGCACAAGCTCAACGACGCGCGAATGCGTGCTCGCAAAATCGAGCTTCGATGGATAGCGCTGACCGTCGGCGGGCGGGGCACAGTCGAAGCGCCGATCGTAGAAGAGATTGAGCTTTTGGCACCACGCCTGCAGCGACGTCTTGATCACGTCGCCGGCGTATCTTATCCCGTCGACCCGGCAGATTTCATCACCATAATAGGTGGGAATTGCGATCTCCATGATGCGTTTGCTGGCAATTACCAACTGGATAATTATTTCCGTGTCGAAGTGAAAGACATTCGAATTGCGTTCGAAGGGGATGGATCGCAGGGCGTCTACCGCGTAGACGCGATAACCACTGTGAAATTCCGAGAGGCTGGTATGTAGCAGCCAGTTTTGCACCCGCGTGAGGATTCGATTGCCATAATATTTGTAACGCGGCATGCCCCCCTTGAGCGCTTCCTTTGGCACCAGCATGCGCGAACCGAACACGGCATCGCTTTCCCCCTGGCGAAGGGGCTCGGTGAGGGCGGCCAGCATTTCCGGCGCATACTGCCCATCCCCATGCAGGAGCGCCACGAAATCAAACCGGTGTTGGATTGCGTACTGGTAACCGATCTTCTGGTTGCCGCCATAACCCTGATTGATCGGGTTGAAGAGGACGGTTACCTTGAATGGAAGGTCGACCTGTTTTGAAACCCCAAGGCTTGCCGCGAAGGTTGCATCGTTCGAAGCATCATCGATAATTAAAATCTCGACTTCATACACATCGAGCAGACTCCGCGGTATTCGGCGAACCACCTTCTCGATAGTACGCTCGGCGTAGTACGCGACAATAAGGACAAGAAGCCGGGGCTTCGCCATTCCGGTCACCGATAAGACGCGTGGCTAATCAGCGGCGGCAATTAGCGCTAATTGGCTTCTAGCGCAATACTAGCGGGAGCGTGCCTCTTCGACTGCGCGGAGCAGCAGGGGGGAGCAGTGGATCCTGTCCAACCTCGTAACCAACGAGATCTGTCCCCGATTTCCCTGTCTGGTGGAGAGAGTGCGGTGCAATCAGTTGAGCGATTGCCAGAGCTCGACGATCTTGGCCCGCTGATCCTCATCGGGTAGTCGTCCACGCCCGGCGGCGAGATTGTCGTTCATGTGCTCGGGCTTGTCGGTGCCAGGAATGACGGCAGTCACGGCCGCGTTGCCGATGAGGAATTTGAGAAAAAGCTGAGCCCAGCTACGCGCGTCGAATTCCTGCGCCCAGTCGGGAACGGGCTTGCCCTTCACCACACGAAAAAGGCTGCTGCGCCCAAAGGGCAACGCGGTCAGGATGCCGGCGTCTGCCTCGACGCAAGCCGGAATGATGCGTTTCTCGGCCTCACGCTCGCCGAGCGAATAGGCCACCTCGACAAAGTCCGGCTTCTCGCGCCGAATGATCGTCTCCATGGCCCCATAATCACCCTCATAGGTGGAAGTCACGCCGACATATCGACAAAGCTTCATCGCCTTCCACTCGCGCAGCTGGGCGAGGCTCTCATCGGGACGGGAAACATTGTGAAGCTGAAGAAGATCGATCCGATCGGTACGCAGACGCTGCAGGCTTCGGTCGAATTCCGCGTGCGCCGTCTTGGCATCCGTGCCACTGCGGATCTTGGTCGCGATGAAGACATGCGGCCGCGCACCGAGCTTTTCCACGAGATCGCCGACGACGCCCTCGGCCGAGCCGTAATCCGAGGACGTGTCGATCACCGAGCCGCCGCCAGCCACGAGCGACGACACGACGCCTTCGAGCTCGGAGCGACGCGCCGCATCGGTGCCGACGTCGAAGACGCGCGCGGTGCCGACCCCGACCGTCGGCACCTTCTCACCGGAATGCGGGATGGCGCGAAGGATCATCTCGTCGGCGCCGAGACCTCTCGTCGGGCGTAGACCGAGCGCCATGCAGACCGCACCCAACATGAGGCTCTGCCGCCGAGACATTTTTCTCCCAGCCGATGAAAGGCCGAAAAGTGAAGAGGAGAAATTTCGAGTCATGAGCGTCGGCCTCCCTGCAGGACGTTTACTCGGCGCAAGCACGTCGCCTTCGTATCTAGTGGCCGATCCAGCGAGGCACAGAGCCAAACCACCCCCGTATCGCATTGCGCGGTGCAAGCCAGGTGCGGGATAGCGCACGGCAATTCTTGGGACGGGATCGGCGAGACAGGGGAGGGTTTCCTCGCTAGGATGAGAGCATGGATCAGCGCCTTCCTTTCCTTGCCGAGCTCGAGCGCAAGGTGTTGTGGCTTTCGACCTTCATGATCCACAACGCCAATCACCTGCGCGCCAGCGAGGATGGGCTCAAGATCGGCGGTCACCAGGCTTCTTCGGCGTCGCTGTCGACCATTCTCACGGCCCTCTATTTCGCGGTGCTCAGGCCGGAGGATCGCGTGGCGGTGAAGCCGCACGCAAGTCCGATCTTCCACGCAATCCAGTATCTCTTCGGCAATCAAACGCGCGAAAACCTCGAGAACTTTCGCGGTTACAAAGGAGCACAATCCTACCCCTCTCGAACCAAGGACGTGGATGACGTCGATTTC
>JAFBAK010000293.1 GCA_019247795.1 Hyphomicrobiales bacterium
TCGGCGGCGCGCCTGTGATCCTGGCCGAGCTGTTGCGCGGCGGTTTCATCCATGGCGGCGCCTTGACCTTCACGGGCCAGAGCCTCGCCGAGGCGCTTTCTCGCGCGCGCGCCGCGGATGGGGAGATCGTGAAGTCCCATGATGCGCCGATCGCGCCGACGGGCGGGCTTACCATCCTCAAGGGCAATCTTTGCCCGGATGGCGCCGTGCTCAAGACGGCCGGGCTCAAATCGCTGACGCATCGCGGTGCGGCGCGCGTCTTCGAGGGTGAGGAAGCTTGTCAGGAGGCCGTGCAGAAGCGGCTCTATCGCGAGGGCGAGGTCATCATCATCCGCAACGAGGGGCCGCGCGGCGGACCCGGCATGCGCGAGATGCTCGGCATCACGGCGCTCATCTACGGGCAAGGCATGGGCGAGAAGGTGGCGCTGCTCACGGATGGCCGTTTTTCAGGGGCGACGCGTGGGCTTTGCATCGGCTATGCAAGCCCGGAGGCCGCCGCCGGAGGGCCGATCGCGCTCGTGCGCGATGGCGACATCGTGTCGATCGACGCGCGTGCCGGCGAAGGCTGGATTCGCCTCGAGGTCGACGAGAGGGAGATTGAGAAACGCCGGAAGGGCCTCTGCGCGGAACGATCCTCGTCGCTTGGCGGCGTGCTCGAGAAATACGCGAAAACGGTCGGTCCGGCGAACAAGGGCGCCGTAACCCATTCGGGGAATGTCGCCTGGCCGCTCGACCCTTGAACGTCGCTTCGGGTGCCTCGCGCCTTGCCGCTGCTGCCGCAAGCGGCGGGGTGCAAACGGGAGAGAGGGATGGAGCAGAAGCTTCGCGTCGCCTTGCTGTTCGGAGGCCGCTCCGCCGAGCATGACGTCTCCGTGCTCTCGGCCGGGAATGTCTTTCGTGCGCTCGATCGGCAGCGCTACGAGGTGACGCCGATCGCGATCACGCGGGCCGGCGCCTGGCTGCTCTGCACCTTGTCGGATGGCGAATTCCCGACTTCGGTTCCCGATCAGGGGCCGCGCGTCGCGCTTCTTCCCGGCGGCGGCGGACGCATGATGGTGATGCCCGAGGAGAGCGGCCCCGCCGACCTGTCGCTCGCGGTCGACGTGCTTTTCCCGGTGCTGCATGGCCCATTCGGGGAGGACGGCACGGTCCAAGGAGCTGCCGAGCTCGCCGGTGTCCCCTATGTGGGCTCGGGCGTATTTGGTTCAGCTGCCGCCATGGACAAGGACGCGGCGAAACGCCTGATGCGCGAGCGCGGCCTGCCCATTCCAGGCTTCCAAAGCTTCACCTTGGGCGATACGCCCTCATTCGAAATGGTGACGGCGAAGCTCGGGCGTCGGGTCTTCGTGAAGCCCGCGCGCCTTGGCTCATCGGTCGGCGTCGGCAAGGCAGGAACCGCCGAAGAATTCGCCGCCGCGATCGACGAAGCCTTCCGGCACGACCACAAAATCCTGGTCGAGGAATTCGTGCACGGCCGCGAGATCGAGTGCGGCGTGCTCGAGGAGGAGGATGGCTCGCTCCTCGTCTCGCTTCCCGGCGAGATCGTGCCGACCAATCGCCATGCCTTCTATAGCTACGAGGCCAAATACCTCGACGAGGACGGAGCCGAGATCAAGGTCCCGGCCGACCTGCCGCCGCGAGCGCGCGACGCTGTGCGCGACCTTGCGGCCGAAGCGTTCCGGGTGCTTGGCTGCGAGGGCATGGCGCGCATCGATTTCTTTCTTCAGGACAATGGCGAGCTTTTGCTCAACGAGGTGAACACGCTTCCCGGCTTCACCAAGATCAGCATGTACCCCAAGGTGCTCGAGGCGAGCGGTGTGCGCTATTCCGAGCTCGTCGACCGTCTCATTCGCCACGCGCTCGCGCGCGGTCGGCGGCGGGCGACCTGACCTCGGACTCTAAGGGCGCTCACAAAAATGCCAGCCGTTCGACCATTTGCCGAAGAAGCGAGGCGGCTGGCATGAATCTCGATTTGAAGCTGGCCGAAAGCAGGCCGCCAGCGATCGCACTTCCGGCCGCCGTCGAAGCACATCTCGGTGCCGTCGCGTGAGCGCCTTGCTCGAGCTGCGCGACATCAGCGTCGCTTATGGCGGCGTGCTCGCGGTGCGCGGCGTCTCGCTTTCGGTCGAAGCCGGAAGCATCGCGACGGTCATCGGCGCCAACGGCGCGGGAAAAT
>JAFBAK010000335.1 GCA_019247795.1 Hyphomicrobiales bacterium
CGGCGAAGCTCGGCGCCGGCGCCGGTCGCGATGGCGAGCGGAACCGCACCGAAGAGTGCCGCAAGCGTCGTCATCAAAATGGGGCGAAAGCGCTCGACGCATGCTTCAAGGATCGACTCCGCTGGCCTCAAGCCGCGCACCCGCTCGGCGTGGATGGCGAAATCCACGAGCATGATGCCGTTCTTCTTGACGATGCCGATGAGCAAGATGATGCCGATGAAGGCAATAACGGTGAGATCGAGCCCCGCCACGTTGATGGCGATCAACGCGCCCAATCCCGCGGACGGCAAGGTTGAGATGATCGTCACCGGATGCACGAGGCTCTCATAGAGCACCCCAAGCACGATATAGACCGCAAGTAGCGCCACGAGGATGAGCACGCCTTGGCCGCTCGAATTATCCGCGATGGCTTTCGCATCGCCCGCGAATTCGGCGTGCAATCCGCCGGGCAGATGCATCTCGTCGACGGCTTTTTGTATGGCGTCGGTGGCAACGCCGACGGGCGTGTTCGGCGGGAGGTTGTAGGTGATCGTGACCGATGGAAATTGGCCTTGGTGATTGACGACAAGCGGAGCGGAAGTGCGCTCGACATGGGCGACGGACGACAAGGGTACGGCGACGCCGCCACGGCCCGGCACATAAAGATCCGCGAAATCGGAAGGGTCGCGTGATCGCGAGGGAGTGACCTCGAGCACCACGCGATACTGGTTGCGCTGCGAGAAAATCGTCGAGATCTGCCTCTGCGCATAGGCATCGCCAAGTGCGCTGTCGATGTCCTGGATCGCGACGCCGAGACGCGAGGCCGCCGCACGGTCAATCACGACATTCGCTTCGAGGCCGCCCTTTTCGCGATCCGACGAGACATCGACGAGGCCGGGCACCTTGCGGATGCGCGCGAGGACCTTGGGGAACCATTCGACGAGCTCGGCGAAATTCGGGTCCCAAAGCGTGAACTGGTATTGCGCCTTGCCCTGCCGCGCCCCTGCCCGCAGATCCTGCACCGGAAAGAAATACACGCGAAGCCCAGCGAGCGTGTCGAGCTTTTCTCGCATGCGGGCGATCACCTGCAGCGCCGAAAGCTTGCGTTCCGGCTCGGGTTTCAGGCTGACATAGAAAATTCCGTGGTTGACCGTCGATTGCCCTCCGACGAAGGAGGAGACACCGGCGACCGCGGGGTCCGCGACCACGATGTCGCCCGCCTTCTGTTGAAGCTCCTCCATCGCCGGAAAGGAGACATCGGGCGAGGCCTCGGTGAAGCCGAAGAGAAGGCCCGTATCGTCTTGCGGGAAATACCCCTTGGGCGTCGTGCGAAAGAGCTCGACCGTGAGTCCCACGGTCAGAAGCGTGACGACGAGCATCAACCAGGGATGACGGAGCCCGATCCCGAGCGATCTCGCATAGGCTTGGGTGAGGCGTGAGAGCGCGCCCTCGACCACCCGATCGTACCAGCGCGGGTTGCTGTCGTCGTCGCGGCGCATGAATCGCCCGCAAATCATCGGCGTGACGGTGAGCGAGATGAAGGTCGAGGCCACGATCGCGAAAACGAGGGTCAGCGAAAATTCGCGAAAGAGGCGCCCGAGAATCCCTTGCATGAAGAGAAGTGGGATGAAGGCCGCGATCAACGACACCGAAATCGACACGACGGTGAAGCCGATCTGGCGCGCACCGACAAGCGCCGCCTCGAGCCTCCCCATGCCGGCTTCCATGTTGCGATGGATGTTCTCGATCATCACGATCGCATCGTCGACCACGAAGCCGACCGAGATGGTGATCGCCATGAGCGACAGATTGTCGAGCGTGAACCCCGCAAGCCACATGGCCGCGCAAGTGCCGGCGAGCGACAAGGGCACGGTGATGCCGGCCGCGATGGTCGGCGTGGCGCGCCGAAGGAACACGAAGACGACCATCATCACGAGCGCGATGGCGATCATCAACGTGCGCTGGATGTCGTTGATCGAAGCGCGGATCGTGAGCGTGCGGTCGGCCATGACCTCGATGTTGACGCCGGCCGGAATCAAGCGCTTGAGCTGCGGGATCAGTGCCTTCACCCGGTCGACCGTGTCGATCACATTGGCGTTCGCCTGCTTGGTGACGAGAAGCAGCACGGCGGGTTTGCGGTTGTACCAGCCGGCGGCGCGGCTGTTGCGCACCCCGCGCTCGATCTGTGCGATCTGCGAGAGCTTGACGACCGTCCCATTTGCAGCAGTCACCACGATGTCGCGATAATCCTGCAAGGCTGTGATGCGATCATTCGTGCCGATCGTTTCGCTTTGCGAAGCGCTCTCGAAGCTGCCGAGCTGGTTGGGGGCATTGGCGTTGACGATGGCGGTGCGGATGGCCTCGAGACTGATGCCCATCGCCGCAAGCCGCGCCGGATCGACCCGCACTCGGATCGCCGGCTGCTCGGCGCCGTTCACCGTCACCTCGCCGACGCCGTCCACCTGGGAAATGCGCTGCGCGACCACGGTGTCGGCCGCGTCGTAGACGGCGCTTGCGGGAAGGCTGTCGGAGGTCAGCGCCAGGATGATGACGGGCGCAGCCGCCGGATTTGCCTTGCGGAAGGTCGGCAGCGTCGGCAAATCGCCCGGCAAATCGGTGGCGGCGGCGTTGAGCGCGGCCTGCACGTCACGCGCCGCGTTGTCGATGTTGCGGTCGAGGTCGAATTGGATCGCGATGGTCGAGGAGCCGAGCGTGGAATTCGACGTGACCTCGTTCACGCCGGCAATTTCGCCGAGATGGCGCTCGAGCGGAGCCGCGACCGAAGCGGCCATGGTCTCGGGATCGGCGCCCGGACGCGTGGCGATGACGCGGATCACCGGAAACTCGACTGAGGGCAGGCTCGCAACAGGCAGAAAGATGTAGGCCACCGCGCCCACCAGGAACAGCCCGATCGCCATCAGGGTCGTGCCTACGGGACGGCTGATGAAGGGGGCGGAAATGTTCGTCACTCCGCTGCCTCTTGGCTCAGCGGCGGGGCAGGCGACGGCATGAGCACGATCGCGGCTGTCGGCCGATGCGGAGGTTCGCGACGACCCCAGAAGCGGTCCCGCAAGCCTTCGAACAGAAGGTAGATCACGGGAGTGGTGTAGAGCGTCAAAAGCTGGCTCAGCAGCAAGCCGCCGATGATGGTGATGCCGAGCGGCACGCGAAGCTCGGCTCCCGTTCCATGTGCGAGCGCGAGCGGCAGCGCGCCGAAGAGCGCGGCGAGCGTCGTCATCATGATCGGCCGGAAGCGCAAATGACAGGCCCGCAGAATCGCGTCCTCGGGCGACAACCCTTCGCCACGCTCGGCATCGAGCGCGAAGTCGATCATCATGATCGCGTTCTTTTTCACGATGCCCATCAGGAGGATGATCCCGATGAGAGCCACGATCGACAGATCCTGCTTGAACAGCATGAGCGCCAAGAGCGCGCCGACGCCGGCTGACGGAAGCGTCGAAAGAATCGTCAGCGGATGGATGAAGCTCTCATAGAGCATGCCGAGCACGAGATAGATGGTGATCACGGCGGCAAGGATGAGCCAGGGTTCTCCGGCGAGCGAGCGATTGAACTCGGCAGCGTCCGCGCTGAACGAGCCGGTCACGGAAAGCGGCAGGTTGATCTCGCGCTCGGCGCGGCTGATCGCAGTGACGGCATTGCCGAGCGAGGCGTCGGGCGCGAGGTCGAAGGAGATGGTCGCCGCCGGGAATTGCTCCTCATGCGCGATCGACAAGGGAGCGGTCGTGCGCTTCACCGTGGCGAGGGTCGCGAGCGGCACTTGCGGCCCGCCATTCACGGACGTCGTGACGGTCGGGGTGGATGAGGCGCCGAGTGCCGTTGCAAGCGTGGTGTTGGTCGAACCCGCCACGTAAAGCTTCTCGAGCGCCGTGGGGTCGGTCAGATATTGCGGGGCCGCCTCGAGGATCACGCGATATTGGTTCGACTGCGCGTAGATCGTCGAGATCTGCCGCTGACCGAAGGCGTCGTTCAGCGTGTCGTCGATGTTTTGCACGGAAAGCCCGAGCCGCCCAGTCGTCTCGCGGTCGATGTCGATGAAGGTGCGCAGCCCTCCGTCCTGGGTCTCGAGCGCGACATTGCGAAAGGTCGGGTTCGTGCGCAGGTTGTCGGCGAGCTGTGCGGCGCGCACGCTGATCTCGTCCGAATCGGTGCCGGTCAAGCTGTACTGGTATTGCGAGCGGCTCGTGCGTGTCGTGATCTGAATGTCCTGCACCGGCTCGACGAAGAGCGTGACGCCGGCGACCTCCGACGCCTCCTTCATCAAGCGCTCGCCGATCACGTCGGCGCTGTCGACGCGATTGTCGCGCGGCCTCAGCGTCACCGCGAGATGACCCACATTGGGTGTGGCGTTCAGCGTACCGACACCGAGCACGGCAACGACGCCCGAAACATCCTTGTCCTTGCTGATGATGCTCGACACTGTGCTTTGAAGGCGGGTCATCTCGGCGAAGGAGACGTCGGGCGCGCCTTGCAGAACGACGTTCAGCAATCCCGTGTCCTGGCGCGGCAGGAAGCCCTTCGGGATCATGATGTAGAGATAACCCGTCAGCGCCAGCGTGCCGAAGGTGAGGACAAGCATGAAACGCCGCCGTGCCAGCGCGAATGAAAGCGTTCTCATGTAGAAGCCCGTCATGGCCGTCATCGGCCATTCGGCGGCGCGCGCCAGAAAGCCCGGCCGATGCTCGCTCGCCGATCGCAGGAGCTGCCCGCACATCATCGGGGTGAGCGTCAGCGAGACGACCGCCGAAACGACGACCGCGATCGACAGGGTGAGCGCGAATTCGCGGAACATCCGTCCGACGAGGCCCGTCATGAGGAGAAGCGGGATGAAGACCGCGATCAGCGAGACGGTGAGCGATACGATGGTGAAGCCGATCTGCCCTGCGCCGTCGAGCGCCGCTTGCAGCGGCGACTTCCCCGCCTCCATGTTGCGCACGATGTTCTCGATCATCACGATCGCATCGTCGACCACGAAACCGGTGCCGATGGTGAGCGCCATCAGCGAGAGATTGTCGAGAGAGAAGCCGGCAAGCCACATCACCGCGAAGGTCGCGATGATGGACAAGGGCAGCGCGACGCCGGCGATGATCGTCGCGCGCACGGTGCGCAGGAAGAGAAGCACGACGAGCACGACGAGCGCGGCGGCGACGACGAGCGTGAATTCGACGTCCGAGATCGAGGCTCGGATCGTCTCGGTGCGGTCGTTGACGATCTTGAGATTCACCCCTGCCGCCATCGAGCGCGAGAGGCGCGGCAGCTCCTTCTTCACGAGGTCGACGGTGCTGATGATATTGGCGCCCGGTTGGCGTTGCACATCGATGATGACGGCGGGCTCGCCCTGGTACCAGCCGCCGACGCGGGAATTCTCGAGGCCGTCGACGACATCGGCGACGTCCTGAAGCAGCACGGGCGCGCCGTTGCGGTAGGCGACCACGACGGTCCGATAGGCCTCGGCTGCCGCGATCTGGTCGTTCGCGGCGATCGTGTAGGACTGCTGCGCGCCGTCAAGCGCGCCCTTGGACCCGGCGACATTCGCTCCCACGATCGCGGCGCGCAGATCCTCTATGCCGATCCTGTAGGAGGCAAGCCGCGCAAGATCGGCCTGGATGCGGATCGCCGGCTTGATGCCGCCCTCGACGGAGACGTGGCCGACGCCGGTGACCTCGCTCAGGCGCTGGGCCAGCAGCGTGTCGGCGAGATCGGAAAGGGTGCGCAGGGATTCCGTTTTCGAGGTCAGCGCCAGCGTCAGGATCGGGGTGTCGGCCGGGTTCACCTTCGCATATGTGGGCGGATAGGGAAGGTTGCGCGGCAAGGTGGACCCTGCCGCGTTGATCGCCGACTGCACGTCTTGCGCGGCCGCGTCGATGTCGCGGTCGAGCTCGAATTGCAACGTCACTTGCGACAATCCGAAGGAGCTCTGCGACGACATCGTCGAGAGCGAAGGAATCTGCCCGAACTGCCGTTCGAGCGGCGCCGTCACGAGCGAGGCGATGGTGTCGGGGCTGGCGCCCGGCAATTGCGTCGTGATCTGGATCGTCGGGAAATCGACTTGCGGCAGCGCCGAGACCGGCAAGCGCACGAAGCCGAGGACGCCGCAGAGAAGGACCGCGAACCCGAGGAGCGACGTCGCGATCGGCCGTTCGATGAAAGGGGTCGAAAGGCTCATTGCGACGGGGCTGGCGTTGGGGGCGGCGGAGCTTGGGCGTTGCCGAAGGGGTGCTGCCCGCGCTGATGGCGCCGCATCCGATCACCTCCCGGTAGGCCCGCGGCCGCGGTTCCCGACCCGCCCGTGCTCGCCAAGGCGCCCGATTGCGGCGCGACGGCTGCGTTTTTCGGGGCAGGCGCGTTGCCGGAAGGTGCATTCGGCCCGCCATCGGCTGCGCCCGCCATGGGCGGCGAACCCGCAGGGACCTCGTTGCTCGCCTGATCGCCCGCACGCCGGCCCGCACCCGGGGAAGCAGCGCCGGTCCCGGCGTCTGTCTCGGCGGGAGCGATGCGCACCTCCGCGCCGTCGGTAAGCCGCGAGAAGCCCGTCGTGATCACCTGCTCGGGTGGATTGAGGCCCGACGTGATGACCGCCTGCGTCTCATTTTGGCGGCCGACCGTGACATTGCGAAGCGCCACCTTCGAATGGTCGCCGAGCACATAGACATAGGCGCCGTTCGGGCCACGCTGGACGGCCGCCGTCGGCACCACGACGGCATGCGACAGGACGTCGATGTAAAGCCGCACATTGATGAATTGGCCTGGCCACAATTGCAGCTTCTCGTTCGGAAAGAGGGCCTTGAACTTGATCGTTCCGGTCGTCTGGTCGACCTGGTTGTCGATCACCTGGATCGTGCCCTTGTCGATGACGGTCGTGTTGTCGGCCTCGAGCGCGTTGACCGCGACAGGTCCTTTGCTCATCGCTTGATTGACCGCCCGAAGCTGCTGCTGCGGCAGGTTGAAGATCACCGAAATCGGCTTGAGCTGGGTGATGATCACGATGCCGGTTGCATCGGTGGCGCGCAGGATATTGCCCTGGTCGACGAGCCTGATGCCCGTGCGCCCGTCGAGCGGTGACGTGATCGTGGTATAGCCCAGGGTCGCCTTGGCGTTGTCGATGGCCGCCTGGTCGCCATTGACCTGCGCCTCGAGCTGGGCGACCAACGCCTTTTGCGTGTCGGCCTGCTGTTTCGACCCCGCCTCGGTCAGAGCGAGGCGCTGGTAACGCAAAAGATCGTTTCGGGCGTTGGCGAGCGTCGCCTCGTCCTGCGCCTTTTTTGCAACGGCCTGGTCGTATTGTGCCTGGTAAGTGGCGGGATCGATGCGCGCCAGCACGTCCCCCTTCTTCACATCCTGTCCGTCCGTGAAGTCGAGCTCGACAAGCTTGCCGTCGACCTGGCTCCGCACCGTCACCGTGTTGAGCGCCTGCACCGTCGCGACGCCGTCCGCGGTCACCGGAACATCCTCGAAGCGCGAGGCGGCGGCCACGACCGGCACAGGACCTTCATCGGCCGCTTGGCCGTTGCGACGCTGGCCGGAACGAGCTTGCCTGCCGCCGCCTTGGCGACCTTGCCCGTCCGCGCCCGCGTTCGCTTCCGTGGCCTGCGGGTTGATGCGCGCCCAGGCGGGCACCCATTCGGGCAGCTTCGCGCGCTGCCAGCCCGGAACGAGACCGGCCTGGTTGGCGTAATACGCGCCCGCCGCGACGACGAGGAGAAGAAGAAGGATGCGTTTCATGGTTGCTCGCCGGGCGCTGCGTGAACCCCCGGAGGTAATATAATGCCGGGATCCGTCGCAGGCTGGTCGTCCGCGGTCACAGGATAGCGATCACGCGTCCACCCACCCCCAAGCGCCTGATACAGGCTTACCACGGCCTGAAACCGCTGCAGCTTGATCTGCGACAGCGTATCTTCAGCCTGGAAAAGCGTCTGTTGTGTGTTGAGCACGGTCGTGATGTCGATCGTCCCTTCGTGAAGTTGCTGCTCGGTCAATTGGTAGGCCTTGGTCGAAGCCGCAACGACCTCGGCCTCGAGCCGTTGGTGTTTCGTCGTTTCGGCAACGGCGATGAGCGCGTTCTCGACATCGGTGAAGGCCTGGAGGATGGCCTTGCGATAGTTCTGCAGGAGCTCGACCTGCTTGCCTTTTTGCAAAGTGAACTGCCCTTCGAGATTGCCGCCATCGAAGATCGGCTGCGTGGCGCTTGCCGCCATTTGCCCGAACGCGGCATCCGAGCGGAAGAGCGTCTTGAGCAGAAGGCTTTCCACCCCTCCGCTTGCGCTGAGCTTGATCGAGGGGAAAAAGGCGGCGCGCGCCGCGTAGACGCTCGCATTTTGTGCCGCAAGCTGCGCCTCGGCTTCCGCGATATCGGGTCGGCGCAAGAGAAGCTGCGATGGAATGCCGGCCGGCACACGGGGCACGGCCAGGCTCTCGAGCGAGCCCCCTCTGATCGCGGTCGATTCGGGCGTGCGTCCCAAAAGCACAGCGATCGTGTTCTTGCTTTGCAAGACCGTTTCCTCGAGCGGTGGGATCGAGGCCCGCTGGGTGTCGACCAGGCTTTCTTCCTGGGAGACGTCGAGCAGCGAGGCCGTGCCGACCGAGAAGCGGCTTTGGATCGCCTTCAGGACGCGTTCCGCGGTCTGTATGTTCCGGCGCGCGATGCGCAGCCGATCCTGCGATCCGAGAATGGTGAAATAGGTATTCGCGACCGTTGCGGCCGTCATCAGCGCGACCACGTCGCGATCGAAGCGGCTTGCCTCGAGGAGCAATCGACCGGCTTTCGCATTCGCCGCGTTGAGGCCCCAGAAATCGATCTCGTAGCTCGCCGTGAGCCCCAGCGAGAAGAGATTGCTCGCGGAGGTGTGAAACGGCCCCGTCTTGCTGTGGACGGTGCCGGGGCTGCCCGAACGCGAGGCGTTCGCATCCGCATCGACGGTTGGATATTGCGCCGCGCCCGCGATCTCGGCTTGGCCTTCTGCCTCGACGATCCGCGCGAGCGCCGCCGCGATATCCAGATTCCCGGCTTGCGCGTCCACGGCAAGCCGCGTGAGCTCCGCGGAGCGGAAATCGCGCGGCCAATCGGTCGCGGGAGGCGGCGCCGGCACCGCACGTGCCTCCCGGTAGGAAGAAGGCGTCTCGATCGCAAGCTTCGGGTTCGGATTGTCGAGAAGACAGCCGCTCAGCAAGGGAAAGGCGAAAAGCGGGATGAACCGTCCCCCCGCGAACGCGCGGCGCCTCCTTGA
Source organism: Hyphomicrobiales bacterium (assembly GCA_019247795.1). Classification (GTDB taxonomy): domain Bacteria; phylum Pseudomonadota; class Alphaproteobacteria; order Rhizobiales; family Beijerinckiaceae; genus GAS188. The sequence continues at coordinate 9,222 of JAFBAK010000335.1, forward strand.
AAAGCTGGCCGATACGCTCACCCGCGCCCCCGCTTCGGCTCGACCTCGACATGAGAGGCGGCGCCTCCCCACGCGAACTCCATCGCCCCGTCTCCTGGCTCCCCACAACACGCGTTTGCATATGACCGCCTGCGTAGCGACTGTCCATCCCGCGCAAATTCCCCGAGCGCTGCTCGCCAAGCGCGGTTCCAGCCCTTGGCCTCATCAGACACCTTGGCACCCTGCCTTTGTATTCCAGGCAGATTACAAAAGCTTAAGCCCCATGAAGGACGGGGGCTGAGGGCGGAAAAGCGAAAGGAGGTAGGCGATTGCGTTTCGTCTTCACTCTTCACCCTCACCACTCCCGCTTGCCCCATTTTGTCGCGTCAAGACCATTTCCACGTCGAAGTGAGGCCACAGAAGGCCGTTCTGATCCGGCCGCTTCTCGAAGGGAGATGGTTCATGGGTGTTCGTGCCGCTGCATCGCTGCTGAAGGGGGCGGGGAGGGCAAGCGGGCGTTTCCTGGCCGAGGTCGCGGTCTCTTTCGTCGCCACCTTGGGCGTGACCCTCGTGCTTTCAGGCTGGTTTCGTCCGGGAACGCCGTCCGTGCTGTCGCCGCGAGCCGATCCGAGCAGGCCCGCTTCCGTGATCGTCGCAAATCCACCCGCCGACAACTTCACGCGTGTGAGCGTGTCGAACTCCGATGCAAAAGCGGCTGTTTTCGGCGCGTCGCCGCCTCGAGCCGTTTCGCCTCCAGCCGTTCTCGCGGATCAGGACGCGGCCGAGAAAGAAAAGTCGACCGCTATCCGCATGATCGAGACGGCATCGGCGGTGACGGCCTCTTTGCAGCGCAATCGCCCGTCGCATGTCGGCAAGGCGGCGCCTCACGTCACGCAAGCCTCCGGGCACCTGGCCGGCGAGGCGGCAGCGAAAACGGCCAATCTCGAGCCTCGCTCGCACCAGGCCGGATCAGATCCGCAAGCCGTGTCGATGCCCGCCCTGGCGACCGAAGATGATCACCGCGCGACTGTTTTCGGGATCGCGCTCCCGTCTGTCCCTATGCACGGTGTATTCGTGCATCCGCTCCGCCCCGTGATCGCCGGCGCCTCTTCCGTCACGGAGCTCGTGATCGGGCTTGCCGGCAGCCGATGAGAACGAGGCTCACTTCGAAGGCGAGAGCCCAAGTCGCTCCATGATCTCATCGACGATCTGATCGGGCGTCCCCTCGACCGACACTGTGAGCGGATTTTCGTCCGACCCTGGCTCCTCCAGCGCGTCGAATTGGCTTTGCAGGAGCGAACTCGGCATGAAATGGCCATGCCGTCGCTTCAGCCGCGTTTCGAGAAGCGTCTTGTCGCCTCGGAGATAAACGAGGCGCACGCCGGTGCGGCCATCGACGATGATGTCGCGATAGCGCCGCTTCAAGGCGGAGCAGGTGACGATCGTCTTTGTCCTGTGCTTCAGTTCGTCGTCGATGAAGGCCGCGATCGCCTTGAGCCAGGGCCAGCGATCCTCGTCGGTGAGGGGCACGCCGCCTTGCATCTTCTCGACATTGGCTGGCGGATGGAATTCGTCCCCGTCGCGATATGTCCATCCGAGCTTTTTTGCGAGAAGTGTCGCGATCGTCGTCTTGCCCGAACCCGAGACCCCCATGACGACGAGCACGGTGGGCGGTGACGCGTTCGCGGAAGGCAAGGGCATGCGCCGGCTCCGAGCATTCCGACGAGCGGGATCGGCTCGCGGGAGAAGGCGCCGAGGGAATTCGCCGCCCTTGCTCGCTTAGATCATGATCCCGCAAAAACTGGAAACTCGTCCTATTCGAGCTTCGCTTCGTGATGTCCGCCGAAACCTTTGCGCATGGCCGAGAGGAGCTTCTCGGCGAAGCTTTCGCTCTCGCGCGAACGAAAACGCGTATAAAGCGCCGTGGTGAGCACATCGGCCGGTACGGCCGACTCGACTGCGGCGAGCACGGTCCAGCGGCCTTCGCCTGAATCTTCCACATGGCCGGCGAAGCTGTCCAGCTTCTCATCCGCCGCGAAAGCTGAGGAGGTGAGGTCGAGGAGCCAGGACGAGATGACGCTTCCTCGTCGCCAGACCTCGGCGATGTCGGGGAGGTTGAGATCGAAGCGATGCTCGGGCGGCAGCTCGGTGCTGTTCGCATGGTGCATGATGTCGAAGCCTTCGGCATAGGCTTGCATCAGTCCGTATTCGATGCCGTTGTGAACCATCTTCACGAAGTGCCCGGCCCCGTTGGGGCCGGCGTGCAGATAGCCGAGCTCAGGCCGGGGATCGCGCTTCTCGCGGCCCTCAGTGCGGGGAATGTCTCCAAGGCCCGGCGCGAGCGTGCGGAAGATCGGGTCGAGATGCTGGACGATGGCCGTGTCGCCGCCGATCATCATGCAGTAGCCGCGATCGAGGCCCCAGATGCCGCCGCTCGTCCCGACATCGAGATAGTGGACGCCCTTCTCCTTCAACTTCTTGGCGCGGCGAATGTCATCCTTCCAGAAGCTGTTGCCGCCGTCGATGATGATGTCACCTTTCTCGAAAAGATCGCCCAGCTCCTTGACGGTCGTTTCGGTGATCTCTCCAGCCGGCACCATCACCCAGGCGGCGCGCGGCGGCTGCAAGCGCTGCTTGAGCTCGGCGAGACTCTTCACCGCGGTCGCCCCTTCACCCGCGAGCGTATCCGCGGCCTTCGGATTGGCGTCGAAGACGACGCAGGAATGGCCGTCACGCATCAGGCGGCGCACGATATTGGCGCCCATTCTTCCAAGGCCGATCATGGCAAGCTGCATCGCACGCTCCCTTCACCTTGTGCCTGAATTTCTATCGCCGGAAATCATCCGAGACTTTGCGCCAAGCCCCGTCAAGCCCGCGAAGGAAAGTCGGGACCCGTCCGCTGCCGGCGAATGCCCGATTACTCCCCCCTTTGCGAGTTGCTTCGATCCGACCCTATCACAATCATTTTGCGTGAACTCCTCTCCACGTGGGCGTCGTTGCATCGCTTCTCCAGTTGGGTCATGTTGCCGCAAAGGCGATCGTGACCGCCTTTCATGGAGGAATGGATGCCGGCAAGATGGATCTCGCAAATCGCTTTGGCGCTCCTTGCGGCCGCGTTGTGGTCAGGGGCGGCCGTAGCGCAAGAGACCGTCAAGATCGGGCTCATCTTGCCGATGACCGGCCAGCAAGCCTCGACCGGGCGCCAGATCGACGCCGCGGCTCGCCTTTTCATGCAGCAGAACGGCGACAAGGTCGCCGGCAAGACGGTCGAGCTCATCTTGAAGGACGACACCGGCTCACCCGATGTGTCGAAGCGCATCGCCCAGGAGCTCATCGTCAACGACAAGGTGGCCTTCGTCGCGGGTTTCGGCCTGACCCCGATCGCACTCGCCGTCGCGCCACTTGCGACCCAGGCCAAGGTGCCGGAAGTGGTGATGGCGGCTGGCACAGCGACCATCACCGAAGCGTCGCCCTACATCGTGCGCACGAGCTTCACCTTGCCGCAATCGGCGGTGCCGATGGCGGAATGGTCCCTGCAGAACGGCATCAAGAAAGTCGTCACGCTCGTCTCGAATTACGGCCCAGGGCTCGACGCCGAGAAGGCCTTCAGCGAGCGCTTCAGCAAGGGTGGCGGCGCGGTGCTCGACAACCTCAAGGTGCCGCTCGCAAACCCGGATTTTTCTCCGTTCCTGCAAAAGGTCGCCGATTTGAAGCCGGACGCGCTCTTCGTGTTCGTGCCTTCGGGCTCAGGCGCTCTCTTCATGAAGCAGTTCCTCGAGCGCGGCCTCGACAAATCGGGCGTCAAGCTCATCTGCACGGGCGACGTCACCGATGACGACCAGCTCAACGGCATGGGCGATGTCGCGCTCGGCGTCGTCTCCTCGCATAACTACTCGGCCGCCCATGACAGCCCCGAGAACAAGGCCTTCGTCGCGGCCTTCGAGAAGGCCAACAACAACATGCGGCCAAACTTCATGGCGGTCGGCGGGTATGACGGCATGCGCCTCATCTATGACGCGCTCAAGAAGACCAACGGCTCGACCGATGGCGATGCGCTCCTTGCCGCGATGAAGGGCATGGCGTGGACGAGCCCGCGCGGGCCGATCTCGATCGATCCTCAGACGCGCGACATCATCCAGAACATCTACATCCGCAAGGTCGAGAAGAAGGACGGCGAGCTCTACAATGTCGAGTTCGAGACGATCCCGAACGTCAAGGACCCGGTGAAGGCCGCGAA
>JAFBAK010000378.1 GCA_019247795.1 Hyphomicrobiales bacterium
CGGCGGTGCCCTTCGGGGCGAAATCCAAGGACCCGATCTACATCACCTCGGACCGGCTCGACATCTACGACAAGGAGGGGCGCGCCGTTTATTCGGGAGCGAGCGGCGTCGTTGCGACGCAAGGGGCGAGCAAGCTCGTCGGCAGCGAACTCACGGCTTTTTATGAGCGTCAGAAGGATAATGGCGCCTCCGACGGGCAGACACAGCAGGCCCAAGGTACGGCAGGAACGCAAGTGAAGCGGATCCTCGTCAAAGGACCCGTCAGCGTAGTCCAGAACGACCAGGTCGCCACGGGCGACAATGGCGAATTTGACCGGGTGCAGAACATCGTGACCCTGACCGGCCACGTATCCTTGACGCAAGGGGCCGACGTCACCACCGGCGATAAGCTCATCTATGATCTCAACACGGGCATCGCGAATGTGTTCTCCGGCCCCGGAACGCCGGTCAAATCGCTCTTCGTGCAGGGAAGTCAGCCGGGCGAAGCAAAACCCGCTGGCCCGCAAAAGACGCAAGCGGGCAAATCCGCTTCCGCCAGCCCGACCTCTTCCAAAACCTCCTCGGACAAGGCGTCCGGCTCGTCGAGCAAACCCGCTTCCGCCAAGGCCGGCACGGGAAAGGGATCCTCGCCGAAGGCGGCACAACCTTGATGACAGCGAATTAATTAGGCGCCGCGCGGCGAACATGCTCAATTCCGGCCCGGAAATGGCATGAGGAGGGATCGATTCGCAAAAGCAAATCCGTCTTTTTGCGAGAGTTCATGTCGGGTATTGCGAGACGCGACACAATTTTCGCCAAGCATTCCCTTCATCCGGAACGCAATTGCAGCAGTGGACTGCCGTGGAATGGACGAAAACTTCGTCCATTGCGATCGATGAAATACGTTTGACCTGAAAAGGACCTGCCCTTCGGAGAAGGATTCCACGGCCCTGAAGCATGCTGACGCATTCGGTGACTTAGTCACCGTGCTTTAAACCATCGAGGCATTATGCTCCGGAAGCCCTCCTTTCCGGAGATGCTTCCAACAGTCACGCAGCGGAAATCGGTTTGCTCGATCGACTCTCATCCATCATTCCACGACGTGCCAGCGTCGGTCAGGTGGGCTCCGGAGACGGGCCGGCCGACGCCTCCGCGCCGGCCATGCCGGGCCGAAACGGAGCTGACGAGGAGATCGGGGCTCCGCATTTCGGCCTCATGGCTAGCGATGGTTTTCTTACCGTCGAAGGGCTCGAGAAGAGCTTCGGCGGCCGCAAGGTCGTCGAGCATGTGAGCCTCGAATTGATGCGCGGCGAGGCAGTCGGCCTGCTCGGACCGAACGGCGCAGGCAAAACGACCGTGTTCTATATGATCACGGGCCTTCTCGCGCCTGACGCGGGGCATATCTATTTCGACGGGCATGACGTGACGCAATTGCCGATGTATCGGCGTGCGCGCCTCGGTGTGGGATATTTGCCGCAGGAGGCCTCGATCTTCCGCGGCCTCAATGTCGAGGACAATGTGCGCGCCGTGCTCGAGGTGATCGAGCCGGACAAGCCGCGGCGTCGGCGCGAGCTCGATGCCCTGCTCGAGGAATTCAACATAGCGCGCCTGCGCAAGACGCCTTCGATCGCATTGTCCGGCGGTGAGAGACGTCGTTGCGAGATCGCGCGCGCCCTCGCGGGCCGGCCCAACTACATGCTGCTCGACGAGCCTTTCGCCGGCATCGACCCGATCGCGGTCGGCGACATTCAGGAGCTCGTGCGCCATCTCAAGGGACGGGGCATCGGCGTGCTGATCACCGATCACAACGTGCGCGAGACGCTCGGCCTCATCGACCGCGCCTACATCATTCACGCGGGCCGGGTCCTCATGGAAGGCTCGGCCGACGATGTCGTCTCCCATCCGGAAGTGCGCCGCCTTTATCTCGGCGAGGATTTCCGCCTGTAGACAAGGAGTTCGCCGGCGCGACCGTCATCGAGAACGAATTATCGCGGGAATTGCGTCTCTGAAGTCGTGCGCGCGTGCCGATGGTGAACCCGTGGACCGAAGTCCATAGGTCGCGGCCTTATTTCAGCGTGACGATCGTTGCGCCCAGGATTTCGCCGGGAAGGCCCCCATTGCTCGTCTGCAGCAAAATGGCGGCGCCGTCCGCGTGGAGCTTGCGGATATCGGCGGTCGATACGTCGAACTTGCACGGCTCGCCCTTCCACTCACCGAGCTTGCGCAAATCACGCGCGATGTTCGTGTAGGTGACGGTCGCGCCGGCATTCTCGCCGCTCCCGATCGCGACGCTGGCCGCCGACGTGATGGGCACGAGCCAGACCTGCGCCTGCCTATTTTTTGAGGCTGAGCCGGCGACGTCGATGCGCAGCTGATCGCCCGCGAGCTGTCCGGTGACCGGAACTTGAAGAGAACCGCTGCTCGCGGTTTCGATGGCGTCGTTGTCGGAGCCGACCGCATGTGTGATCCCGTCGATGACGGCTTGGGGTGTATACACCTGCATATCGCCGCGTGCCTTCGCATAGGCTTTCTGCCGGGCCGTGAAGGCAGGTTGGGCGAAACTATCCTTCCAGCCGAGATAGTCCCAGTAGTCGACCGGCAAGGAGATCAAGATATTACCGGGCTCGCGAGCGAGTTCAGCCGCGAGGCGATCGGCAGGTGGGCAGGAACTGCAGCCCTGGCTGGTGAAGAGCTCGACGACCCTGCGCGTGGGCTCAGCTTTCGCGTCTGCGAGCCCGGAGCACAAAGCGCCGGTGACGAGGAGGAGGCAAGGCCATGCGTTTCGCATCGGATGATC
>JAFBAK010000054.1 GCA_019247795.1 Hyphomicrobiales bacterium
GCGACGAGGCACCAGCATGCAAAAGAGCAGTTTCACGCCGAAGGAGCTCAATGACGGCTTCGTCGTGGCGATCAACATCGAGGCCAAGCCCGAGGAGTCCGACACGGTCGCGGCGCTCTTGGAGGGTCTCGTGAAACCCACCATGGCTGAGCCCGGCGTCAAGCTCTTCCTTCCTTATCGATCGCCGACTTCGCCCTCGTCGTTCTTCATCTTCGAGCTCTATGTCGATGAAGCGGGTTGGGGCGCGCATCAGGAAACGCCGCATTTCAAGGAGGCGGTCGCGGAGCTCTTGCCGCGTGTGATTAAGCGCGAGCGAATCCCTTTCGTTCCTTACGTTGGCACCGGGCGCTAACAATCACGCTGCCGCCGTCACGCGAGCTCGCGATACCAGCTCGTGAACTTCCTCTCGCCGACGGGGCCGAACCTGACCACCCGGGAATCCGGCTCGCGCGCCGCCCAGCGCTTGTCCACGACATGCGCCAGGATGGCCGCCCCGAGGCTGCCGCCGAGATGGCTTCGCCGCTCGCTCCAATCCATGCAAGTGCGGCAAAGCGGCCGTTTCTTGTCCGTCAGCGCCTCGACGTCGATCCCATGTCTGCCGAGAAAGCGTTCGCCCACGCCGGTCAGATGCACGGCATCGTCACGCCAGCGCAGAACCCGCAGCGACACCCAATGCGCGAAGAGGTCGACCGCCAAGCGCCCAGCAAGGTGATCGTAACAGGTGCGCGCGTGCCGCATCGCCTCGTCACGCGGGCCAAACCGGGTCCGCATGTGACCGACGCGACCGGCCACGATGATGAGAGCTTCGACCGCGTCCGCGACATCGAGGTTTGCGATTTGGAAATGCCGAAAGCGCCCATCCCTTGTGCCTTTGATGAGCCCATTCGCTTCGAGCTTCGATAAATGCGCGCTCGCGGTCGATGCCGTGACGCCCGCTTCACGCGCGAGCTCCGCGGCGGGAAGCTGACACCCGGACATCAGCGCCATGAGCATGTTGGTTCGCGCCGGATCGCCGATCATCGACGCCACGGTCGAAATGTCAGGGCCATATTTCATAGTTTGATGATCGACGAATCATGGCAAGCCGTCAACTTGGTAGATTGCGACATCGATATCGTGAAAGAGGCGAAACGAAATGTTTGGGCTGCCTTGTCGATCGTCATCGGACAGCCATTCTCTCCGTGATCATCCATTGCGTTTACGCGATCGCGTTTTCGACCCCAGTGATGGTGCGCCTCTATTGGCGGGCACGCAGATGGATTCAGGCGGCGCTCGGCGCATTTTTCGCGTTCGCCGGCCTTAGGTTGCTCGCCGCCCGCCTCTAGGCACCGCTCCGACCCTGACGAAGGAGCGCCGGCGGGGCTTGCGCAACGGGAGCGGTTTGACGTTTAACGATCCTTGAACGATCTCGCACTCCCCGGTCCTTGATGACGCGCAAGACGAACCCCTCCTACTCCGACCCCGCCTGGTGCGAGGCGCAATATAATCCGCGCGGCGCCGTTCCGAACGCGACCGAGATCTATGCACGCTGGCCGATCGCGTCGGCGCGTGTGAAAGAGAAGCTGCCGCATCGCGCAGGCTTTCGCTACGGGACCCATCCGCGCGAGGTCATGGACGTCTTTCATGCGCCCGCGGCGCGGGGTGCGCTCGTTTTCTTCCATGGCGGGTATTGGCGCGCCTTCTCGAAGGACGACTTCGCGTTCTTGGCCGAGGGCCTCGTCGAAGCGGGCATCACGATCGCCATGCCGAGCTATCCGCTCTGCCCCGAGGCATCGCTCGATGCCATCGTGAAAAGCGGCGAGAGCGCCATCGTGAAGTTGTGGCGCGAGGCGCTGTCGCCCGCGGAAAGGGCAAGGTTCGTCGTCTGCGGTCACTCGGCGGGCGGTTACCTGACCGGGGCGCTCTTCGCGACCGATTGGGCCGAGCACGGCCTGCCGCCGACACCTTTCTGCGGCGGCCTGTCGATCTCGGGCGTCTTCGAGCTCGAGCCGTTGGTGAACACGACGATGAATACGGCGATCGGGCTCACCAAGGAGCGGGCGCTTGCCTTGAGCCTCGGCGCGACTTGCCCGCATGTCGCAGCTCCCCTGGTGCTCTGCGTCGGCGAGCAGGAATCCCCCGAATTCCATCGTCAGAGCGCCGAGCTTGCCCACGCCTGGCCGGAAGTCTGCCGCGCACCGGTCACCATCCCGGGTCGGCATCACTTCGATGTGGTCGAGGAACTCGGACGTGCCGGCACGCCGGTGTTCAACGAGGCGATTTCCCTCTTCGCTTGACCCTTATGGCGTCGTCTGCCACGAATTTCGTGATCCGCCCCGCTGGAGGAATTCCGACGGATGGTTCCTGTCGGTCGCGGCCGGACCGCATGTTCGAGGAGAGGCGAAATGAGCCGCGAGGTGTTCATCTGCGAAGGCCTGCGCACGCCGATCGGTCGTTTCGGAGGCGCGCTCGCACGGATGCGGGCCGATGACCTCGCGGCCGCTCCCATCAAAGCGCTGATGGCGAAGCTGCCGAAGGCCGATTGGGGCAAGCTCGACGAGGTGGTCTATGGCTGCGCCAATCAGGCGGGCGAGGACAACCGCAACGTGGCGCGCATGGCGCTCTTGCTCGCGGGCCTTCCCTATTCGACGCCGGGCTCGACCGTGAACCG
>JAFBAK010000170.1 GCA_019247795.1 Hyphomicrobiales bacterium
ATCTACTCCTACACGAATCATTACGGACGGCCGCCACTCCCCGAGCAGCCTGTTCCGTTCGTCGACCATCTCGATTTCGGTCCTCTCAGCGGGCCGTGACGCCCGCGCTCAGGGCTGGTCGCTCCCTCGGCCGGGCGGAGAGTTGCGAAGACGCTGGATTATCCACCTTCTCGGCAAATCATATGAAGGGCTGACTGGCCTCGTCTTTGCGAATTGTTGCTGTCTCGGAGCGATCTTCTCCGTTCATCCGTCGAGCGCATTCAGATCATTTGAGCGTGCGGCGCAGCTCCGTCACGACGGCGTCGCCCATGCCGGCGGTGCCGATCGCATTGGCGCCAGGGCCGGCGATGTCTTTCGTGCGCAGGCCCGAGCTCAGCACGCTGGCGACCGCCTTCTCGAGCGCGTCCGCCGCCTCGCCTAAACCGAAGGAATAGCGAAGGCACATCGCCAGCGAGCCGATCATCGCAATCGGATTGGCGAGACCCTTCCCGGCGATGTCGGGCGCGGAGCCATGCACCGGCTCGTACAGCGCCTTTCGCTTTCCGCTCTTTTCGTCCTCGGCGCCGAGCGAAGCCGACGGCAACATGCCGAGCGAGCCCGTGAGCATCGCGGCCACGTCCGAGAGCATGTCCCCGAAGAGGTTGTCGGTGACGATGACATCGAATTGCTTCGGCCAGCGCACGAGCTGCATGCCGAGCGCGTCCGCGAGCTGATGCTCGAGCTCGACATCGGCATATTCCGCCTTATGCAAGGCGTTGACCGTGTCGGTCCACAACACCCCCGATTTCATCACGTTGCGCTTGTCGGACGACGTCACCTTGTTGCGCCGCTTGCGGGCCAGCTCGAAGGCGACGCGTGCGATGCGTTCGATCTCGGGCGTGGTGTAGATCTGGGTGTCGACCGCCCGCTTGTCGCCGTTCTCGAGCGTCACGATCTCCTTCGGCTCGCCGAAATAGACCCCGCCGGTCAGCTCGCGCAGGATGACGATGTCGAGGCCTTCGACCACGTCGCGCTTGAGCGAGGAGGCATCGGCGAGCGCCGGGTAGCAGATGGCGGGCCGGATATTGGCGAAAAGCCCAAGATCCTTGCGCAACCGCAAAAGCCCCGCCTCCGGTCGCACGTCGTAACCGACCTTGTCCCATTTGGGGCCGCCCACGGCCCCGAAGAGAACCGCATCCGCTTCTTCGGCGCGGCGCATGGCGTCTTCCGTGATGGCGACCTTGTGCGCCTCATAGGCCGAGCCGCCCACGAGATCGCGCTCGGTCTCGAAAGAGGCGATGCCGATCTCCTTGAGGGCTCGCAAGGTCTTTTCGGCCTCGGCCATCACCTCGGGCCCGATGCCGTCACCCGGCAAGAGAAGAAGCTTGTGCGTCATGAGAGCTGTCCGTCGGAAAAGGTAGGATGATTGGCATAGGGGAAGCAGCGCCCGGCTGGCAAGGCTCCATCGAAGCGAAAGCTGCTTTCACTTTTCCGGTTCGTTGCCCTAAGCTTGCTTGTCGTGCCATGACCTTACGCATCCTTCGTCTCGGAATGCCTCGCCATCCGCGAGAAGGCACGCGGATCGGCGCCGTGCGGCGCCCCCCGCGCGGCGTCCGCAAGGAAGACTATGCGGCGCAGGATGGTTCGACATCTGGTACCCCGAGCTTTCGCCCAGCGCCGAGCTTGTCTCGCGCGCCCAAATTGCGGAAAGCGAGAAGGCTTGGCGAGCCTTCGTTCGAGCCTTCAGGGCCGAGATGAAAGAGCCGGCGCCGAAACGCACGCTCGATCTTCTCGCCGCGCTTTCACATGACGCGAATTTCTCGATCGGCTGCTATTGCGAAAAGGAATCACGCTGCCATCGCTCGGTGCTTCGTGAACTTTTCGCCGAGCGCGGCGCGAACCTCGCATGATTCGACGAGACGCGCTTCTTTCCCGCGGCAGGACCATGCGAAAACATGCAAGCACGCCGACAAGGCCTGAATGGAGTGAACGCAACGGATCGCTTGCTTGAGATCAGCTCGCCTCTGCGAACGTCTTGATGAGCCAATGCGCGATGGCGAAGGGCGCCGGACAGGCGACTTGCGGGTGCGAGCCCGTCAGAATCGAAAGGCATTCGGCGCGGTCGAACCAGCGCGCATCCTCGAGCTCCTCGCGATCGATGACGATCTTTTCGGTGAGAGCCTCGGCGTGGCAGCCGATCATCAGCGACATCGGAAACGGCCAGGGCTGGGATGCGAGATAAGTCACGCGCCCGCAGACGATGCCGGCTTCTTCCTTGATCTCGCGACGGACGGCGGCCTCGAGCGTCTCGCCATGTTCGATGAAGCCCGCGAGCGCTGAATAGACGCGAGTCGCAAAACGGGCGCTGCGCCCAAGAAGGCAACGGTCTCCTCTTACCGGAAGCATGATCGCGACGGGATCGGTGCGAGGGAAATGCTGCGTGTTGCAGCTCGGGCAATCGCGGCGGAAACCCGAGACCGAGACCCGGCTCGGCGCTCCGCAATTCGGGCAAAAGCGATGCCGCTGATGCCAGTTCATCAGCGCCTTCGATTCCCCGAGAAGGCCGAGCTCGGGCGGGGGCAGGAGCCCCTGCATCGCGATCGAGCGAAGATCGATCGCGAGAAGCCCTTCCTGCTTGAGCTCCGGGGCGCGCTCGGCGGCGATCAGCGTCGCAAACACCGGGCGCGAGCCGTCGAGCCCGAGAAAGGCACGCTCGAGCACCGTCTCACGCGCCGCGATCGGCTGGAGCGCAAAGAGCGCGGTGAGCGCCTCGCCGTCGCGGCGCAAGATAGCGGCATCGCCCGCGATCAATACGGTCACCGCGCTCGGGTGCGCCGCGCATTCCTCGACAAACCCTGCATCTTCGCGTCGTTCGGAAAGGCGCTCGATCGGATTGATGGAAAAGCCCGTGCGGGCCGAAAGCTCCCAGCGTGCGGTTGCGACATCGTTCATGGGCTCGCCTCGCCCGAGAATCTGCTGAAGACAAGATCCGGCGCGCTGATGTTATGGCGCGAAGGCAAGAGGCGCCCCATCCACACCTTCGTCGCCTTGGCGTCGTGGAAGTTCATGATCGGCGTCTCGAGCCAACTCTTGGCCTCCGGCCTCTGGAGCGCGATGCGCGCGACATCGGCGTTGAACTCGGTCACATACATCGAGCGCAAGGCCGCGAAGGGCTGGCCCTCGATCGCATGGTCAAAGGAGACGTCGAGCGCGAGATGCGCATCGTCTACCTCGGCGAGCTTCACTTCGCCATGGCCGCCATCGGCAAATGAAAGACGAAACGCCTTGGTCGTCGGATCGAAGATGACTTCCTTGATGTCGACGACCGGCCGCTCCTTCATCTCGACAGGCCCGAGAAAGAAGGAGGAGCCATAGGCGCTCCAGGCAAGATGGGACGGTGGCAGCGGGTGAACGCGCCAGATGCCGTCGGTCGGGTAGAAGACGAGGATCTGCTCGGCCTTGCCGCGCACGAAAACCCAAAGCTGCACCATCGT
>JAFBAK010000422.1 GCA_019247795.1 Hyphomicrobiales bacterium
CCGAGCACGACGCTCGGCATGAGCATGGCGCGGAGATTGCCGACGGGGTCTGCGAACAAGGAGACATAACCGCCGGAAGGCAGCCAGCCAAGCTTCACCGAAAACAGAAGGATGAGCATGATGCCGAGCCAGAAGCTCGGGATCGAGAGGCCCGCCAATCCGAGCACGCTGACCGCGTGATCGAAAGCCGAGCCGCGCCGCAAGGCGGCGATGACACCTGCCGGAATGCCGATGATGACGGCGACCAGCATCGACAGACAGGCAAGCTCGAGCGTCACCGGAAGCTTCTCGACGACCATTTCGCGGATCGGCAAGCGCGTGCGCACGGACGTGCCGAAATCTCCCTTGGCGAAGGCGAAAAGCCAACTCGCATATTGCACCGGCAGCGGCTTATCGAATTGATACTTCTGGCGTAGATACGCGATGACCTCGGGGTTGCGCTCCTCGCCCGCGAGCGCCACTGCCGGATCGCCCGGAAGAAGCTTCTGCAAACCGAAAACGAGCATCGAGACGAGAAGGAGCGTCGGAACGGCGACGATGAGCCGCGCGGCGAGGAAGCGGATCATTTGAGTGAGCAGTGAGTAGCGAGTAGCGAATAGCAAGCCATGAAGGGATGAACAGCGCCGGCCCACGTTTCGGAAGAGATCATTTCAAATTCCACGCTATTCGCCACAAGCTACTCGCTACTCGCTACTCGCTACTCGCTACTCTCTACTCGCTTCCCTTCACTGAACCGGTTTCACATCGCGCAGACGCAAGAGGCCGTCCGGCAACACCGTGATGCCCCCGACCTTGGCGCTCGCCGCGAAAAACCAGTTCGGATGGTAGAGCGGGATCGAGGAAAGATCGGCCAAGTAGATGCCTGTCGCCTTCTCGTAGAGCCCCTTGCGCTTTTCCGCATCGCCTTCGGCACGCGCCGCATCGAGCACGGCCTCGAGTGACTTGTTGCAATATTTGTTGACGTTCTGGCCGCCCCCGCAACTGAAGAACGGATAAAGCGTCGGATCAGGGTCGCCGCGACCGCTCCAATTCGCGATATACATCTCGAAATTGCCGTTGAGATAACGCTCGATGGCGGTCGAGGTCTCGAGCGGCAATAGCTTCACCTCGAAGCCCGCTTCCTTCGCCATCGATTGCACGATCTGCGCGACGCGCGCGTCGGTGAGTGCGTTCTCGAAGGTGAGTTCGACCGGCACCGTGCTCATCCCGGTTTGCACGATCAAGGCCTTCGCCGCGGCGATGTCGCGCGCAGGCATCGGGTAGCCCTTCGCGTGAAACGGGTCGGAAGGCGGCAGCATCTGGTTGTCGGGCGTATTTTCGCCGTTGAAGGCGACCTTGTTGATGATGTTGCGATCGATCGAAAGCTCGAAGGCCTTGCGCAAGCGCGCATCCTTGCCGAGCGGAGTGTTCGCCTTCTCGCCCGCCCCGACATTGACCATCAGATGCGAGACGGCGAGCCCAGGTGCGGTATAGAGCTCGAGCTTGCGATCGTCGCGCACCGTCTTGAGATCGGTCGGGGCGATCCGTTCGGCGATGTCGAGATCGCCGGCCCGCACGCGCGAGAGGCGCACCGTCGAATCGGGCACGTAGACATACTCGACTTCGTCATATCCGAAATGGTCCTGGTCCCAATAGCCGGGGTATCTGTGGAGCCGAATCACGTCGCGCGCCTTGCGCTCCGAAAAAGCGTACGGCCCCGCGCAAACCGGATGAGCGGCGAAATCCTCTTTTGCAGCCGCCTTCGGCGACACCATCATGCCGGCCCTGTCGCTTAGAACCGAGAGCAAGGGCGCGAAAGGGGACTTTAGGTTGAAGCGCACCTGATCGGGCGCCAGAACCTGGACATCGGCAACCGGGGAAAGCTCCGCCTTGCGCCGCGAATCCTTCATCGTGAGCATGCGCTCGATGTTGAACTTCACGGCCGCCGCGTCGAAAGGCTCCCCATCCTGGAAGGTGACGCCGTGGCGTAGCACGAAGGTGAGCGACTTTTGATCGGAGCTCCATTGCCAGAGCGTCGCGAGCTGCGGGACGATGGAAAGATCTTTGCCGATATCGACGAGCTTGTCGCACATGGCGGCGAAGACGAAGCGCCCCGTATAGGTGCCGCTTGTCGCCGGATCGAGCGCATCCGGGTCGTCCTGAATGGCGACCCGCAGGGTCGTTGCCTGCGCCGACCCAATCGCAAGAGAGATCGTCCAGATCGACGCGATCAACACGGCCCAAAGGGGCATGCCCCCGCGGCGAAGTGGGCCGCGTCTCAACGAGAATAGTTTCACGGAGGCTCCTCCCACGCGGCGGCTTTGCGCCTTGCGGGAGCACGATGCATAGATGCCAGGCTTTGTAAATCGCGCGCCGGGCGCGCATGACCGAAGACGCAACTGATCTCGTCGAGCCCGCGCTTCTGGCGGGCACCGACGCCTTGCACCTTACCGCCGGAAACGGGCGGCGATACCTCCGAGCATGACGCGAAACCTACCGGTTCGTGCCGGGCTGCGCCATTTTCCGATGCTGCTCGGCAAGGAAGCCCGCCGGGGTGATGTTGGCGATCGCGCTTTGCAATTTGTTCTGCCACCCGGTGACGACATCGCCTTTGCCCTTGAGCATGGCCTCGAAGCCCTGCCGCGCCACGTCGGCGGGGTCATCCTTTTTCTGCGACCCGACCTTGGTGTCTTGCATTTCGGCCCGCTCGAAGAACTCCGTCTCGGTTGCGCCAGGCATGAGGCAGGTGACGGTCACACCGCTGTCCTTGAGTTCGTTGCGCAAGGCGAAGGAAAAGGAATCGAGAAAGGCCTTGCTGCCGTTGTAGACCGCCTGAAAGGCGCCCGGCAGGAAGCCGGCGATCGAACCGGTGATCAGGATCCGCCCTTGGCCGCGCGATCGCATGTCCTTCCCGACGCGCTGAATGAGGTCGAGCGTGCCGGTGATGTTGGTGTCGACGACCCGCCGCCATTGCGCCCGGTCCTGGTCGAGAAAAGCCTTGCCCAGACCCCGACCTGCATTGGCCAGGAGGGCGTCGACGGGCCGACCCTCTGCCTTCGCGGCCGAATAGAGCGTGTGCACGCCTTCTTCGGTCGCAAGATCCGCCTCGACGGCGTGAACGTAAGCACTGTTGGTCCGCAAGCGCTGCGCGGCCTCTTCGATGCGGGGCTCGTCGGCTGCGATCACGAGATCGTAACCCTTCTCCACCGCCACTTTTGCAAGCTCGTAGCCAATTCCGGACGAAGCTCCGGTGATCACCGCCAATGGCCGTGTCGCGTTCATGGCACTTCTCCTTGATGCTAAGGCTTCAGGACGACCTTGATGCAGCCATCCTTCTTGTCCCTGAAGGTCTTGTAGAGATCAGGTCCTTGCTCCAGCCCTGCTCGATGCGTGATCACGAAAGAGGGGTCGATGTCACCCTTCTCGATCCTTTCGAGAAGGCGCGGCAGATAATGCTGCACTGGGGTCTGCGCCATCCTGAATGTGAGGCCACGATTGATGGCGGAGCCCATCGGAATCTTGTCGAGAAAGCCGCCATAGACGCCGACGATCGAGACGGTTCCGAAATTGCGGCAGCAATGAATGGCTTGGCGCAACACATGCGGCCGGTCGGTGGCCAGATAGGTTGCGACCTTGGCACGATCGAGCGCAGCATCGGCGCCCGACATGGTGTCCGGTTCGGTGCCGACAGCATCGATGCAGGCGTCCGCGCCGCGCCCTTGCGTCAGCTCCTGGATGCGTTCGTAGATGTCATCCTTGCGAAAATCGAGCGTCTCGGCACCCGCTTCTCTTGCCAGCGCCAAGCGCTCCGGGATTGTGTCGATCGCCAGCACGCGTTCCGCACCGAGCAGGAAGGCGCTGCGGATCGCGAACTGGCCGACAGGGCCACATCCCCAGATCGCAATCGTGTCGCCTTCCTTGATGTCGCAGAACTCGGCCGCCATGTAGCCGGTCGGGAAAATGTCGGAGAGGAACAACACCTGTTCGTCGGTGAGCCCGTCGGGCACCTTGATCGGGCCGACATCGGCGAACGGGACGCGCAGATATTCTGCCTGGCCACCGGGGAAGCCGCCGAGGATGTGCGAATAGCCGAAAAGCCCGGCAGGTGAATGGCCCCAAAGCTTCTCGGCCGTCTGTTTGTCCGGGTTCGACCTTTCGCAACCCGAGAAATAACCGCGCTTGCAGAAGAAGCATTCGCCACAAGAGATGGTGAAAGGCACGACCACCCGGTCTCCGACCTTCAGCTTCTTGTTCTCCTTGCCGACCTCGACGACCTCGCCCATGGTCTCGTGGCCGAGAACATCCCCGCTCTTCATCTGCGGAATGACGCCGTCAAAAATATGCAGGTCCGAGCCGCAGATGGCGCAAGCCGTCACCTTGATGATGGCATCGCGCCCCTCCTTGATCGAAGGGTCGGGGACGCTTTCACAGCGTATGTCGCCCTTGCCGTGCCAGGTCAGTGCCTTCACCTTGAGCTCTCCATGTCGAAAGGGACAAACGGCTGACGAAGCGCGCCAGACCCCAAGCTTTGCGGAAATCCGGACGCCAACGCGGGATCACATGGCCCGTTCCCGGAGACGAAAAAGAAAGCCCGCGGCTCTGTTGCTCCGAAAAGCGATAGGCCAAGCTCACTTTTGTGAGATCGGCAGGAAACTTCGTTGAGTGGCGGGCGCAGGCGTGACAGGAGAGAATCGATAGCCGCGCGCGGCCGTCGTTCGCGAGCACGAGGAGAAACGAAATTGGGGTCATTGCGTGATTTCATGAAGCCCGGCCGCTCGGTGGCCGTGGCGGAACGAGGCATGGTGGCGACCTCGCACCCCCTGGCCACCCTCGCCGCCCTCGACATGCTGCGCGGCGGCGGCAACGCCATGGATGCGGCGATCACCGCGGTCGCCATGCAATCGGTGGTCGACCCGCATATGACGGGGATCGGCGGCGATTGCTTCTGCCTTTACGCGAAATGCGCTGCGCTTCCGCTCGCGCTGAACGGCTCGGGTCGTTCGCCCGCCGCCGCCAAGCTCGAATGGTATCTCGAGCACGGCCACGCTTCGATCCCGGACCTCACCCCTCACGCCGTCACCGTCCCGGGCGCGGTCGATGCCTGGTGCCGGCTCGCAGCCGACCACGGCACGAAAGGTATGGATGAGCTTCTGGCGCCGGCGATCCGGGCGGCCGAGGAGGGTTTTCGCATCACGCCTCGCGTGGCGCGCGATTGGGAGCGTCACGCCGGCCGGCTCGGTGAAGCCGCCGCGAAACTCTATCTGCCGGGTGGGCGACCGCCCCGCGTGGGCGACAAGATGCATCACCCGGCCCTGGCTCGCACCTTGCGGCGCATCGCACGCGAAGGTCGCGCCGCCTTCTATGAAGGCGAGGTTGCCGAGGAGCTCGCCTCATGCCTCGCTGCGCTCGGCGGCTTTCACGTCGTCGAGGATTTCGCGGCCCAGAGCTCGAATTACGTCGAGCCGATTTCCGCTCCTTATCGCGGCCACGACCTCTTCGAATGTCCGCCGAACGGACAGGGGCTCGCGGCCCTCCTGATCGTGCGCATTCTCGAGGGCCTCGATCTCTCCGACGCCTCGCTCTCCGAGGCGGACCGCATCCATCTGCACGCGGAAGCGACAAAAGCCGCTTACACGGTGCGCGACGCGCTTGTCGCCGATCCCGAGCACCACAAAATCGATATCTCGGCACTTCTCGGTGAGGCGGCGATCGCGCGCCTGAGGGCACCGATCGATCTCCACAAGGCGCAACCGCCCACTGCGTGGTCCGGTCCCGACCATCGTGACACCGTCTATCTTTGCGTCGTCGACAAGGACCGCAACGCCGTCTCCTTCATCAACTCGCTCTTCGCGGCCTTCGGCAGCGGCATCTACGCGCCGAAATCCGGCGTGCTCTTGCAGAACCGAGGAACCGGTTTTCGCGTCATTCGGGGGCATCCGAATGCCATGGGGTCGCGCAAGCGCCCCCTCCACACCATCATCCCGGGCATGCTGTGCCGCGACGGGCGCGCCGTCATGCCGTTCGGCGTCATGGGTGGGCAGTTTCAGGCGGCCGGCCACGCGCACATCCTCTCGCAGATGCTTGATCGCGGCGATGACCCGCAACAAGCTTCCGATCGGCCGCGCACCTTCAACGTCGATGGCGCGCTGTCGCTCGAGACGACGATCGAGGCTTCCGTGCGCGAGGATCTCGAACGCCGCGGACACCGCGCCAACTGGGCACCCGATCCGCTCGGCGGATGCCAGGCGATCCTCATCGACGAGGCGCGCGGCGTTCTTCTCGGAGGATCGGATCATCGCAAGGACGGCATGGCATTGGGGTATTGAGAGCGCCGCGATGCACGAGAGAGGATTCGTGAACACAATGTCATATCGAGGTTATTCGGCTCGTGTCGAGTTTGACGATGAGGATAATATCTTTGTCGGCAGGATCGCCGGCATCCGGGACGGCATCGGTTTCCATTCGGATAGCGTGGCGGGGTTGCGCACTGCCTTTCATGAAGCCGTCGATGATTATCGGGCGGCTTGCGCAAAAATGGGGAAGAGCCCACAGAAGCCCTTCTCGGGCAATGTCATGTTCAGGGTCGACCCTGCGGTGCATGCCAAGATGACGCTTGCCGCCGAGCTTGCAGGTAAGAGCCTCAATGAGTGGGCCGAAGAGGCGCTAAGCCGTGCCGCTAAGGCGATGGATGCGCATGCTGGCTTTGGGAGGACCATAGTGAGAAGGGCGCACGCAAGCGGTGGTGGAGCTCGTGTCCGAGAAAATTGGAAAAATAAACCCAAAATCAAAGGAAAACGGGGACTCGCCAAGAAAAGCCGAGCGGGGACGAAAGGCTCTTATGGCGTGCTCGAGCCCTCCGCGTGATCCAGCCAGCCGACCGCGCCGAGCGACGAGGCTGATGAATCCGGGGCTGACAAGCCGCCGCCAGCTTCGTAATGCTTCTCCTCGAAGCGGGCCGTTGTGAGTCCCGTTGAAACCCGTCCCTCCAACTCTCCCATGACCGCCCCGCTCGCCGCCATCCGAGAGCTGACTCTCTCGCTGCCTCGAGGTGGCGATCGCGAGCACGCGGTGGAGGCGCTCTCCTTCCGGGTAGAGGCGGGCGAGATCTTGTGCATCGTGGGCGAGTCCGGCTCCGGGAAGTCCGTTTGTGCTCAGGCCTTGCTCGGCCTTTTGCCGGCGTCCATCCGGCCGCTTCACGGGGAGATCTCATTCGAGGGGAAGGACCTCACACGCTTGCGGCCCGCAGAATGGCGCGATCTGCGTGGCCGACGCGTCGCCATGATATTCCAAGAGCCCATGACCGCGCTCAATCCGTCGATGCGGGTCGGCGATCAGATCGCCGAGATGTTCGAGGCCCATGATCTTCTCGATCCCGCCGGACGGCGAAGACGAGCCCGGGAGCTTGCCCGCGAGGTCGAGCTCCCGGAGCCGGAGACCATCCTGCGAGCCTTCCCGCATCAGCTCTCCGGCGGGCAGCGCCAACGGGTCATGATCGCCATGGCGCTGGCGCTCGAGCCATCGCTCCTCGTCGCGGACGAGCCGACCACAGCGCTCGACGTGACCACGCAGGCGCAAATCCTTGCCCTCATCCGCGATCTGCAACGCAGGCGCCGCATGGGCGTCGTCTTCATCACGCATGATTTCGGCGTCGTCAGCGACATCGCGGATCGGGTGATCGTGCTCGAGAAGGGCAAAGTGGTCGAGGAAGGCCCGGCAACGGAGGTCTTGTCGCGGCCGCGTCACCCTTACACGCGAGCTTTGCTCGAAGCCGTGCCGTCGCGCCGGCCCGCGCCTGTGCCCAAGGTCCGCGAGGGCGACCTCGTTTGCGAGGTCGAGCGCCTCTCCAAGACCTATGTGACCCCAACCGGGCTCTTCGCCGGGCAGCGCATCGTCGGCGCCGTGCGCGATGCGAGCTTCACGATCCGCAGGGGAGAGACGTTCGGGCTCGTCGGCGAATCGGGGTCGGGAAAGTCAACGGTCGCTCGCCTCGTGGCGCGCCTTCTCGAACCAGATGGCGGGCGGGTGCGGATCGAGAGCACGGAGCTTGCGCAATTGCGCGGGCGCGCGCTTCGCGAAGCAAGGCGGCGAGTCCAGATGGTGTTTCAGGATCCCTTCGCTTCGCTCAATCCGCGCCGGCGCGTGGGTGCAAGCATTGCGGACGGGCCGATGGCGAGCGGCGTTCCCCGCGCGCTCGCGCTCGAGCGGGCGAGAAAGCTTCTGGAACTCGTCGGCCTCGATCCCAGAGCCGCCGCGCGTCTGCCGCATGAATTCTCCGGCGGCGAGCGGCAGCGCATCGCCATTGCGCGGGCACTCGCGCTCGAGCCGTCACTCCTCGTCGCCGACGAGCCCGTCTCGGCGCTCGACGTCTCGGTGCAAAAGCAGGTGCTCGATCTGCTCGCCGATCTGCAGGACCGCCTCGCTTTGGCGATGCTGTTCATCACGCATGACCTTCAGGTGGCGGCGAAGATCTGCGACAGGATCGCGGTGATGCGGCGTGGCGAGATCGTCGAGATGAAAGATGCCGCCGAGTTGTTCGCCCCTCCGGGGCATCCCTACACGAAGGCGCTCCTCGCCGCCGTGCCCGGCCGCGCCCGCTCATAGGCGGCGATCGCGGTCATCAGGTCGAGATGACCACCCCCGCCATTCTTGAAAAGCGTGATCTCCCGGGGCGACTGGCGGCCCGGATGCTCGCCGCGCGCGAGTTCGAAGAGGTCCGCGCGGATGTCGCCGTCGCGGATCACGCCTCGGGCGAGCGGGATGGCAAGATCACCTGTCATCGTAAGCGTGAAGCGCCGCGTGTCGACGAAGAGGCTGGCACGGCGCACGGCCTCGTCGTCGGTCTCGCGCATCGTTGGCGTGAAGGAGCCGACGAGGTCCACATGCGTGCCAGCCGACAGCATGGCGCCTTCGAGAAGCGGCGTTTCCGTCGCCGTCACCATGGAGATGATCGAAGCCTCCGGTACGGCGCTCGCGAGATCCTCGACGACCTTGGCTGCGACCTCTTCGTGCGCCAATTTTTCCACAAGTGCCTCGGCCTTGGCTCGCGTGCGATTCCAGACGCGCACCTCTCGGATCGAGGGGCGGATCACGCGCATCGCCTGAGCTTGCGAATATGCCTGCGCGCCTGCGCCGATGACGAGGAGGCACTCCACATCGCTGCGCGCGAGATAAGAAGCGCCCAGCGCTGAATCGGCCGCGGTCTTGCGCAAGGTGAACTCGGAGCTTTCGATCGCGGCAAGCGGGCGCCCGTCATTGCCGTCGAAGAGCACGTAGACGGTAGCATTGGTGGGAAGGTCCCGGTTGCCGGGAAAGACGGTCACCAGCTTGGCGCCGCAATACGCGCCGAAGCGCCAAGCCGACCAGGTCAGGAAATGGTTCGCACCGTCGGCCTGCTTACCCGCCTGTTCGCTGAGTAGAAGGCGGTCGACGGCGTCGATGCCGCGCTCGTGACCGTCGCGGAGCGCCGCGACGAGCGTTGGCCAATCGAGCCATTTGCCAATGTCGGCGTCATGGAGCAGGATCATCGAAGGACGCTCTCACCACGAGGCTGGGATGGTTTCAACGGCAAGCTGCACCACCATCTACGCCGCTCACGCGCTGCCGTTCAATGGCCTCGCGGTCGACGTCCTTCCATGATGTCGCTGCCGGGATGTTTCGGCTTCCGTTGCGTCTGGATTCCCGATTTTGCCGGGATGAGGATCGCGGCGAAGGCGGCAATCCGCGAGCGGCGGGAAAGCTCGGGGAGATCTTCGCACCGGTTCAATGTCCGGCGGGCATTCAAGAATTTTGCGTCGCGCGCGGTCTCCGACTTCCGCCTGCCGGAGAACGAGCGCGTGGCGCTTTCACAATAACAAGCTGATCGGGACGGAACACGAACGGAGGCAGAGATGACCGATTATCGCGATAACGAACACATCAAGACCTTGGCGCGAGACCTGTCCGAGAAGAGGATCGATCGGCGCGAATTCGTGCGCTTCGCCACCCTTCTTGGGCTTTCGGCGACGACCGCCTACGGGCTTGCCGGGAAGATCACAGGGGAAGCCTTCGCGCCGGCGGCGCGCGCCGACGCCTTGCCCAAGGGAGGCACGATCCGCATCGGCAATCGCATCAAGGAGATCAAGAACCCGCACACCTATTCGTGGGGCGGTTATGATTCCAACATGTCGCGCCAGGTCGTCGAATACCTCACCTTCACCGACGAGAAGGGTGCGACCCACCCCTACCTCGCCGAGAGCTGGACGGCATCGCCGGATCTCAAGACCTGGACTTTCAAGCTCCGCAACGGAGTGAAATGGTCGAACGGCGAGCCGCTCACCGCCGATCACGTGGTCTGGAATCTCAAGCGCGTGCTCGATCCGGAAGTTGGCTCCTCCATGATCGGGTTGATGTCGAGTTACATGCTCAAGGACGATCCGACGCAAAAGGATGCGAAAGGCAACCCGAAGCAAGTTCTCTGGGATGCCAATGCGATCGAGAAGGTCGACAACTCGACGTTCCGCTTCAATTGCAAGGTCGCGCAGGTCGCGGTCCCCGAGCACCTCTTCCATTATGTGATGGCGATCCTGCATCCCGACGACCAGGGTGTTTTCCAGGTCGGCTCGAAGGGAACAGGCGCGTTCGAGCTTACCGAGTTCGAGGTGGGCAAGAAGGCGACCTTCAAGGCGAAGAAAGGATATTGGGGCGGGGACGCCAATGTCGACATGATCGAGATGACCGACACTGGCGACGACCCGACCGCCGCGATCTCGGCGCTCGCCTCGAAACAGCTGCATGGCCTCGTCTTCGCCGACCCGCTGCAATACGACGCGCTCGCCGCGCTCCCGCATCTGCAGCTCTATTCGGTCCCGACCGGCGAAACCGTGGTGCTACGAATGAAGGTGACGGAAAAGCCCTTCAACGATGTGCGCGTGCGCCAGGCGATGCGCTATGCCATCGACCAGGGGCCGATCCTCCAGGTGGCGCTGCACGGGCTTGGGCGCGAGGGCCAGCACCACCACACCTCGCCGGCGCACCCCGAATATGCCGAGCTGCCGCCCTTCAAGCGGGATCTCGCGAAGGCGAAGCAGCTTCTCGCCGCGGCCGGCTTTGCGAACGGCCTCGACACCGAGATCTTCGTGCCGACCGACCTGCCCTGGGGCCAGGTCCAGGTGGAATCGGCCGTCGAGCAATGGAAGGAGGCGGGCATCCGCGTGAAGATCAACCTGATGCCCGGCGCATCGTACTGGGACGTGTGGACCAAGGTGCCTTTCGGCTCGACCATCTGGTACCATCGCCCGCTCGCCATCATGACTTACGGGCTCGCCTATCGCACCGGCGCGCCCTGGAACGAATCGGCCTATTCGAACAAGGATTTCGACGAGCTTCTCACCCAGGCCGAAGGCACGATCGATGTCGGCAAGCGCCGCGAGATCATGGCAAAGCTCGAGAAGATCCTCCAGGACGACGGCCCCCTCGTTCAGCCGCTCTTCCGCGACACCTTCACCTTCATGGACAAGCGCGTGAAGGGCTTCTCGATGCACCCGACGAACTACTTCTTCGGTTGGAAGGTCGGGCTTGCCGAGGCCTGATGTCTTGCCCTCGCCCCGGCGGGGAAGCAACGGGCGGCGCATCGCGCCGCCCCGAGCCGGCGAGAGGCCGCGATGATCGCCTTCATCGGCAAGCGTCTTCTCGGCCTTGTCGCGACCTTGCTGGTCGCCTCTTTTCTGGTTTTCGCCGTCACCGAATTCTCGCCGGGCAATGTGGCGAGGAAGACGCTCGGCCCCTTCGCCGCGCAAGAGAGCGTCGATCTTCTTTATCAGAAGCTCCATCTCAACGATTCGCTCCCGGTGCGCTATGTGCGCTGGCTCGGCGTGCTGACCGGAGTGATCGCCGACCCCTTGCAGGATCCCGCCTTGAAGCTCGACTTCAAGGATCCGCGCGGTGATCGCTATTTCGGCAATTTCGGCTATTCGACGCTCTACAAATTGCCCGTCAACGATGTGATCTGGAATCGGCTCGGCAACACCGCCTTGCTCGCCGGCATCTCGTTTGCGCTCATCGTTCCGTTGTCGCTCATCTTCGGCGTGCTCGCCGGCATGCGCGAAGGGAGCTTCCTCGATCGAACGATCTCGGTTTTCGGCATCGTCGCGACCTCGATCCCCGAATTCGCCTCCGGCGTGTTCCTGGTTGCGATCTTCGTCGTCGCCTTGCGGCTTCTTCCGGGAACGAGCCCGTTGACGACGGGCGGAGGCGGCTGGTCGATCGCCTCGCAATTCGTGCTGCCTGTCGCGGTGCTCGTGCTTTATGACTCAGGTTACGTCGTGCGCATGGTGCGCGGTTCGACCGCGGAGGTGATGAACAAGCCCTATATCCGCACAGCGGTCCTCAAGGGGCTCTCTTTCAAGACCGTCGTTTGGCGTCATGCGGTGCGCAACGCGATGATCGCACCTTTCACGGTGATCCTCCTGCAAATCAACTTCCTCATCTCCGGGGTCGTCGTCACCGAGATGGTCTTCGCGTATCCGGGCTTTGGGCGCATGCTGCTCGAGGCGTCGCTTTTCGGCGACATCGCGCTCATCGAGGCGGCAACGCTCGTCGCGCTCGCGGTCGCGACCACGACGCAGCTCCTGAGCGACATCGGTTATGCGCTCCTCAACCCGCAGATCAGGGTCGCGTAATGACGGCTGACGCACCCACGCACGTGTCGGCCCTTGAACCGGGAAAGCTTGCCGCTGCGCCGGAGGTCATGCCGGATGCGGTCGCGGCTTCCATGACATCGCTCGTGGCGCCCACGGCGCCGGGCGCGCCTGTCGCGGCCATCGACCGCAAGCCGCCGAGCCTGCTGCGCCGGTTGCCGACATCCCCCATCGCCATGGTCGGCCTTGCGCTCATCGGCATCTGGGTCGTGCTCGCCGCCCTCGCGCCGTTCCTGCCGCTCGATGATCCGAACCGGCAGGATTTCCTGTCGCTCGCGAACCCTCTGCCTTCCGCCAAGCACTGGCTCGGCGTCGATATCAAGGGCCGCGACATTCTCTCGCGCCTGATCTTCGGCGCCCGCACGGTGCTGACCGTGGCGCCTTTCGCGGCGATCTGCGCCTATCTGGTCGGCATGCCGCTCGGCCTTCTCGCCGGCTATTACGGCGGCAAGGTCGACCTCATCGTCAGCCGCCTCTCCGATATCATTCTCGCCTTCCCGATCATCATTCTCTACGTGATCTTGATCTCGCAGATCGGGCCTTCCTTCTGGAACATCGTGCTCGCCGTGATCCTGACGGCTGGCCCCGGCATCGGCCGCATCGTGCGCGGCCTCACGCTCGAGCAGCGCCACCTCGATTATGTGGCGGCGGCGCAATTGCGTAAGGAGAGTGACTTCTACGTGATGGCTGTCGAGCTTCTGCCGAATTGCCGCGGTCCCCTCATCACCGATTTCTGCCTGCGCGTCGGCTACACGATCATCACCATCGGCATTCTGGGTTTTCTCGGCCTTGGCCTGCCGCCACCTGATCCCGACTGGGGGACGATGGTGAAGGAAGGGACGACATTGATTTCCGTGCATCCGCACATGTCCCTCTTCCCGGCGATCGCGATCGTCTCGCTCGTTCTCGGCTTCAACCTCGTCGCCGACGGGGTGCGCGAACTCTCCTTGACGGACTGAGGCCCATGACCGCGCCGCTCCTTCGCGTCGAGAACTTGAAGGTCGAGTACCGCTCGGCGGCGGGGAGTGTGACCGCGATCCCAGACCTTTCCTTCGAGGTCGCGCCGGGAGAAAGCCTTGGGATCGTCGGCGAATCCGGCTGCGGGAAATCGACACTGTTGATGGCGATCATGGGCCATCTCGGTTCGAGCGGGGTGGCGACTGGTCGCGTGATCTTCGAGGGGAAGGAGATTTCCAAGGCGTCCCCCGCAGAGCTTCGCGCCGTGCGCAGCGGCGGCATTGCGATGGTCTACCAGGACCCGAATGCCGCGCTCAATCCGACGCTCAAGATCGGGCGCCAGCTCGTCGAGGTGCCGATGCTGCGGGCGGGCGTTTCTCCCACCGAGGCGACGCGCCTTTCCGAGCGCATGCTCGCGGACGTGCATCTGCCGGATCCGGCGAGCGTGATGGAACGCTATCCGCACCAGCTTTCCGGCGGCCAGAAGCAACGCGCGGTCATCGCCATGGCGCTTCTCGCCAATCCGCGGCTCCTCCTCTTGGACGAGCCGACCACCGGGCTCGACGTGACGGTCGAGGCGGCGGTGCTCGACCTCATCGACGAGCTTCGCGAGAAATATGGCACCTCGCTGATCTACATCACCCACAATGTCGGCGTCGTCGCGCAGGTCTGCGACCGCGTCGGCGTCATGTATCTCGGCGATCTCGTGGAGGAGGCGCCGGTCGGGGCGTTGTTCGCCTCTCCGCGTCATCCGTATACGCGCCGGCTGATGGCCTGCGTGCCACGCCTTGACGGCGACAAGCACACGACCTCGTTCCTGCCGATCCCTGGCCAGCCTTCATCGCTGCGCGACCGGCCGGCCGGCTGCCCGTTCTCCCCGCGCTGCGTCGGCTTCACGCCGGGCCTTTGCGACCAGAAAGTGCCGGTCGAGGAAATCGGACCCAACCACCGCGTGCGTTGCTTCCGCCATCGGGAAGCGGAGATGTTCGAGCCCGCGGCTCAAGACATCGTCGCGCCGGCCGAGCCGAGGCCGGAGATCGTTCTCGAGGCGCAAGGCCTGTCCAAGATCTACAAGCTCGGCAACTCGTTCTTCGGCGCAAAACGCAGCGCGGCGCTCAGCGCCAATGAAGACCTGAATTTCTCGGCGAAGAAGAGCGAGATCGTGGCGATCGTCGGGGAGTCGGGCTCGGGCAAGTCGACCTTTGCGCGCATTCTGGCCGGACTGCAGGACGCGACGAGCGGCAAGCTCGTGGTGCTCGGTTCCGATATCGCCAACACCACCGCGAGCGAGCGCTCGAGCGACCAGCTGTCGGCGGTGCAGATGGTGTTCCAGAATCCGGATGCGACGCTGAACCCTTCCCACAGTGCTGGATTTCCGATCGCGCGCGCGCTCAAGAAATTCAAGGTGACGCACGGCAGCAAGGAGACCCAGTCGCGCGTCGCCGAGCTGTTTCAAATGGTACGGCTCGCGCCGAGCCTCATGCGCGTGCGTCCAGGCCGCCTTTCCGGCGGCCAGAAGCAGCGCGTCGCCATCGCGCGCGCCTTTGCGGCCACGCCCGACATCCTCGTCGCCGACGAGCCGGTCTCGGCGCTCGACGTTTCGGTCCAGGCGGCAATCGTCAACCTGCTTTTGCAGATTCAGAAGACGAAGGGCACGACGATCGTCTTCATCAGCCATGATCTCGCGCTCGTGCGCCATCTCGCCGATCAAGTGATCGTCATGTATCTGGGGAAGGTGATGGAGAGCGGACCGGTTGCCGCGCTTTTCGCGCCGCCTTTCCACCCTTACACCGAAGCGCTGCTTTCGGCGGTGCCGGTCCCCGATCCTGCGGCCGAGCAGCGTCATGTACGGCTTTCGGGCGAGACGCCGAGCCCGATCAATGTGCCGAAGGGCTGCCGCTTTGCCACGCGCTGCCCGCGCAAGGTCGGCGCCATTTGCGACGAGGTACCGCCTCCCGAGCGCAAAGGCGAAGGCGGCCACATGATTTTGTGCCATATCCCGCTCGACGAGCTCGCAGCCGTCGCGCCGATCTTCCAGCACAATCGAAGCGAGCGAGCGCCCGCATGACCCGGAAGGACCCGCCTTTCGATTCACGGAAAAGCCGCATCCTGCAAATGGGGCGCGAGGCCTCGCCGAGCTCGACACGGGAGTGGCCGGGCGCTCCGCTCGGCCTCGACATCAAGGCGCGCATCGCAGAGATCGATACACAAGCGCTCGACCACTACCGCCTGGCGCGCCTGCGCGCCGAGCTGGTCAAAGCCGACGTCGCGGGCGCGCTCCTCGCCGACCCGATGAACATCCGTTACGCGACCGGAACGCGCAACATGGCCGTGTGGACGATGCATGCGCCGGGCCGCTACGTTTTCGTTGCGACCGAGGGGCCGGTGGTGCTCTTCGAGTTCGGCGCGACGAAGCACGTGACCGCGAGGGCCAATGTCGTCGACGAGACGCGCAATTCCATCCCGTGGTTCTATTTCCTTGCAGGCTCCCGCATCGACGAAAAGGCCGAGCTCTGGGCGAAAGAGGTCGTGGATCTCGTGATTCGCCATGGCGGCGGAAATCGCCGGCTCGCCGTGGACCGGTGCGAGCCCTGGGGCGCGGCTTTGCTCACACGCGAAGGCGTGGAGCTGATCGATGCGCAGGTTCCGATCGAGAAGGCGAGGACCGTCAAATCGGCGCAAGAGATCGCCTGCTTGCGGCTCGCCATGGATGTTTGCGACATCGCCATCGAGCGCATTCGTGCAAGCCTCGTGCCGGGCATAACGGAAAACCAGCTCTGGGCGCTTTTGCACGATACCAACATCGCCCATGACGGAGAGTGGATCGAATGCCGCCTGCTGGCTTCGGGCGAACGCACCAACCCCTGGTTCCAGGAATGCGGCAATCGTGTCATCGAACCCGGCGACCTCGTCGGCTTCGACACCGACATGGTCGGGCCGTTCGGTTATCTTGCTGACGTCTCGCGCACGCTCGTCTGCCCCGGCCGCAAGCCGACACCCGAGCAGCGCAAGCTCTATGAACTCGCGCAAGAGCAGGTGCTCTTCAACATCGAGCTCATCCGCCCCGGCCTCAGCTTCCGCGAGTTCGGTGAGAGATGCTGGCCCGTTCCCGAAGAATTTGTGCCGAACCGCTACATGATGATGGTGCACGGCGTCGGCCTCGTCGATGAATGGCCGAGCATCGCCTACGCGCAGGACTTCGCCGCGTGGGGCTATGACGGCGTCTTCGAGGAGAACATGGTCGTCTCGGTCGAAAGCTATATCGGCGAAGTCGGCCACAAGGAGGGCGTGAAGCTCGAGCAGCAGGTGCTGATCACGAAGTCCGGCGCGGTGCCGATGTCGAAAGCGCCCTTCCTCGACGCGATGGAGGTGTAGGCTCAGGGTCCCCCTCCTCCTTCCCGCGAAGGTATTGGGTTCCTGGCTCCTTCCCAGCGGTTTCCGTTCACGCAAATCCCGTCCCTTTCCGCGAAACGCTAACTCACGCGTCGTGAGCTTGGCGAGTCCGCTTTGACGGACTATGCACTAATTCCTGTTAGACCTGTCCCCGATCGAGACCCTCGATTCTTCGAGACGAATGCCCGATCGCACTCCTGCATAAAAACGCGATTCTTTCGCACATTTCAGATCGGAAATTCGCCCGATGATCTCCACGCCTGAATCGCACCGTGACCGGCTCTCGCTTCGCGCCGAAAGCGCTTCGGGTAGCGCCTCGGCCTCACCCGCTGTTTTCGGCCTTCCGGCTGCCCGATGCGCGGGACGGCGCAGAACGAGACATCTCCTCGCAAGCACGGCGCTTTGCGTGTCTCTCGTGCTCGCCACGAGCCTTGCGACGTCCCTCGCGTTCGCGGATGGCGGCGCCGGTGGCGCGGATGCCACCGGCCACGCCGGCGGGGCTGGCGGAGCGGGTGTCACGGGAAATCCTAGGGGGTCCGGTGTCAAGGGGGATGCTGGCGGCGGTGGCGGAGGTGCCGGAGGAGGAAAAAGTGGGGCTGGCGCTGGTGCGCCTGGCGGCACTGGCGGCCCTGGCGGCACTGCGGCAAATCCTAACGGTGGAGCAGGTGGCTCTGATTTTTCTGGTCTTGAGGTCGGTGCCGGGGGGGGTGGGGGTGGATTCAACGGAACCAACGCGTTGATGATCACCAACGGCGCTTCGCTCGTTGTGGGGAATGGGGGCGCTGGCGGCGTTAGCAACGGTGGCGGAGGGGGTGGCGGCGGGGCCGGCGGCTTCGGGGCGGTCGTCACGGGCGTCGGCACAACGAGTAGCAATTCGACCCTTGGCACGATCATGGGCGGAACGGGCGGGAATGGCGGGTTTGGTGGACCTGCGCGCCATGGCGGAAATGGTGGGGGATGGCGGCGCGGGGTTTGATCTCACGATGAACGCGGCGGGCGCGAGCTTCACGAACTCCGGAATGGTCGCCGGTGGAGCTGGTGGAGCCGGTGGTGGCCAGGGCCAGGCCTCCAACAACGGCGGTAATGGTGGCCTTGGCGGCATCGGCGCCCGTTTCGAGGGGAGCGGTGCGAGCTTCACCAATTCGAGAACCGTCACGGGCGGGGCTGGCGGAAATGGCGGGAATGGTGGGAATAGCCCTGGCGGCAATAACCACAACGTCGGCAACGGCGCCAATGGCGGGAATGGCGGCGCGGGCGTTCAATTCAACGTCGGAGGCGGGAGCTTCACCAATTCCGGCATGGTCATGGGCGGCAATGGCGGGACCGCGGGAATCGGCGGAACGGACCCAAACCGTAAGGGTACGAACGGCACGATGGGTCTCGGCGGCGTCGGCATTTCCGGTACCGGCCTTGGGCTCGTGAATAGCGGCAGCGTGGTCGGCGGCTTGGCGGGCGACGGCGTTACGCGCGCAAACGCCATCATGTTCACGGGGGGAACGAACAGCCTAACCTTGGAGGCAGGCTCGAGCATCATAGGCAATGTGGTGGCCTTCAGCGCCGCCGACACATTTGCGCTCGGAGGGGCGACGAATGCGAGCTTCGACGTGACGCAGCTCGGCGCGGCCGCGCAATACCAGGGCTTCGGTGTCTTTCAAAAGACCGGCACGAGCACCTGGACGCTGACGGGCACGAACACGGATGTGATGCCCTGGGCGATCGTGCAAGGCACGCTCGCCGTGACGGGGCAGATTACCAATTCGACGGTCACCATCCAGAATGGCGGCACGCTCGCGGGCTCGGGCCTCGTGGGCGCGATCGTGGCGCAATCGGGCGGCACCGTGGCACCGGGCGCGGTGGCGTCCTTCACGACCTTGAACGTGTCGGGGAATGCGAGCTTCGCATCGGGGTCGATCTTCCTGGTGAACATCAACAGCGCCGGGCAGAACGACAAGCTCGCCGTCGGTGGCACGGCGATGCTCAACGGCGGCACGGTGAGCGTGCTCGGCGGCACGGGCCTCAACGCCGCGACGAAGTTCACCATCCTCACGGCGCAAAGCGTCACGGGCCAGTTCGCGAACGTGACCTCGAACCTCGCCTTCCTCACCCCGACGCTTGCAACGAGCAGCACGAATGTCGTGCTCACTTTAACTCCGGCGACGAATGCCCCTACCACCTTAACTCCGGCGTCGAATGCCCCTATCAACTTCGCCTCGGTTGCGGTCACGCCGAACCAGCTCGCCGTCGCGAACGCGATCCAGGCGCTCGGCTCGGGCACCGTCTTCAACGCCGTGATCGGGCAATCGGCGGCAGGCGCGGAGCAAGCCTTCGATGCGCTTTCGGGCGAGGTGCATCCGAGCACAGTGAGTTCCGCTTACGAAGACGCGCTTTTGCCGCAAGTAGCGATCCTCGACCGCTTGAACCAGCCGGTCTCGACGCCCACGCTTGGCGCCTCGACGCAGACGACCGGCGTCTACGCGGCCGATCTTCCGTCGCGCAAAGGCCCGGCACTCGCGCCTGTGGCCGTGCAGATGTATCAGCCGCGCGTGATCGATCTTTGGGGCCAGGGCTTCGGCGATTGGGGGCGCACGTCGAGCAACGGCAACGCGGCCACGCTCTCGCGCCAGACCGGCGGGTTCGTGCTCGGCGGCGATGTTTCCGCCACGAATTTCATCGGCGGCGATTGGCGCTTCGGCCTCGCTGGCGGCTATACGAGCGACTCCCTCACCGTGAGCGCGCATGGCTCTTCGGGCACTTTCGAAAGCGTCTTCGGCGGCCTTTACGC
>JAFBAK010000319.1 GCA_019247795.1 Hyphomicrobiales bacterium
TTCGCATCTGCCGATGCCGGCTCGCCTGATCGAGGCGATGAAGGCAGGCGAAGCAGCCGGCGGCGACAAGCGCGGCAAGCAATCGGCGTGCCTCGTGGTGGTCTCGACCGAGGAATATTCCGATCTCGACCTGCGCGTCGACGATCACCCCGACCCGCTTGCCGAGCTCACGCGGCTCGAGGCGGTGAGCCGTGAGCGCTGGGTACATTACCGCAAATTCTTGCCGCGCAAGCTCGATCCCGTGGGCGAGCTCGATCGCGATGCGATCAACGGGGGGATCGAAGCGGCCTTGAGAGCGAGTAGCGAGTAGCGAGTAGCGAGTCTTAGACTTTCTATTCGCTATTCGCCACTCACGCCTATGTCGGATTTTCCAAGCTGAACGTCCCCGTCTGATCATCATACGAGAAGATCTCGCCGAAACGGCCCCAGGCCACCACGGCATGCAGGGTGTCGCCGGCAAATTCCGGTGACATGTAATCCTCGAGCTCTTCCTGGAAGCGCGTCGCCGGCGCGTGATGGCTTGGCCGTTCGTCGAGGACGCGCCGGATATGGGCCGCGAGCGGCACATAGGTCATGAGATGCTCACCGAAGAGACGTTTGCGCTCGTCGACCTCGCCGTGAGCGAAACGTCGCCCGTCAGGCGTGAGGCGGATATCGCCCTCTTCGAGCTCGGCGAAGCGCAGGAGCTGCAACGTCTCTGCGATCGGGAAGAGGTCGTCGATCTCCATCTGCAAGCCCTGCGCGAGATGCGGCAGATCCGCTTTGCCGTCATAAGGGCTCGCATCGACCGTTTCGAGGAGGCCGGCAAGCGTATTGCTCGACACATATTTGAGCGCCATGCCGAGGCCCGTTCCAGGGAACACGCCGTCCCGCGAAGGCTTCGTCGGGCGCTTGGTCATGATGCCGTAGACGCGGTCGACGAGTTCACGGAAGGCAGGCTCGGTGCGGCTTCTCGGGCGCGGCAGCTCGATCTTGATGTCGGCATCGATGCGGCCCGGGTTCGAGGAGAACACCAGCACCCGGTCGCACATCAGCACGGCTTCCTCGATGTTGTGCGTCACCATGAGGATCGATTTGATCGGCATGCGTCCTTCCGACCAAAGGTCGATGAGGTCGGTGCGCAAGGTTTCGGCCGTCAGCACATCGAGCGCCGAGAAGGGCTCATCCATGAGGAGCACCTTCGGGTGCATCACGAGCGCGCGGGCGAGGCCGACGCGCTGGCGCATGCCGCCCGAGAGCTCCTTCGGGTAGGCGTTCTCGAAACCATCGAGACCGATGAGGTCGATCGCGGCGAGCGCGCTCTTGCGTCGCTCGGCCGCCGAGACGCCGCGCGCCTCGAGGCCGAGTTCCACATTTTCGAGAACCGTAAGCCAGGGAAACAGTGCGAAGGACTGGAACACCATCGACACGCCCTCGGAGCACCCGATGACCGGCGCGCCGCCGAATGTGATGCTGCCCGCGGTCGGCCGGATCAGGCCTGCGATCGAACGCAGAAGCGTCGATTTGCCGGAGCCCGATCGCCCGAGGAGCCCGACGATCTCGCCCTCGCGCAACGTCATCTCGACGCCGTCGAGGACGACGAGATCCGGTGTCGAACCCTTATGATAGAGATGGCGCAGGCCCTTCACCTCGATCAAGGGCTGGCGCGAGGAGGAGACGGCCTGCGCGTTCATCAACATGGGGAGGACCTCTTTCGAACGCTGTCGACAAAAGGGGTGCCGCGACGAAGCCTGATCAGTCAAGCCGCGTGCGCTCGGCCGCAACGGCGTAGAGCTTTCGCCAGACGAGCCGGTTGAACACGATGACGAAGATCGACATCGCCGCGATGCCGAGCACCACGCGCGGATAATCGCCGTCCGTGGTGGCTTGCGCGATATAGGCGCCGATGCCCTTGGCCTTGAGGGTAGTGTCGCCCCATTTGACGATTTCGGCGACGATGCTGGCATTCCAGGCACCGCCGGATGCCGTCAAGGCTCCGGTCACGAAGTAGGGGAAAATGCCCGGCAAGATGACCCGGCGCCACCAGTTCCAGGAGCGGAGCCCGAGGACGGAAGCGGCTTCCTTGAGATCGTTCGGGAATACGCTGGCTCCGGCGATGACATTGAAGAGAATGTACCACTGCGCGCCCAGCATGATGAGAAAGGTGAGCCAGATGTTGGGATCAAGCTCGAAACGGACGATCGCGATGACGGCGATCGGGTAAAGGACATTGGCCGGGAAGGCGGCGAGAAATTGCGCGAGCGGCTGAATGCGCTCCGTCCACGCGGGCCGCAATCCCACCCAGACCCCGATCGGCACCCAGATCAACGTCGAGAGCGCGATGAGCGCGAGCACTCTCAAAAGGGTGATGGCGGCAAGACCGAAGGCCGAGGCGGCATCGGCGAGTGTGAGCGTCTCGCTCACATAGTTGTAGATCGTCCAGAAGCCCCAGGCCGCCACGGCGAGGACGATCGCGACCCAGGCGAGATCGAGCGCCTTGCTCGAGCCGGACGATGGCGCGCGCGTCGCAAGCCTGAAGCGCGGCTTCGGCACGAGCCGAGACAAGCGCGCCATGGCGATCGCGCTGAGCGCTGAGCCGATCGGCTCCGTGATCGCCTGCACGAGCCGCGTGCGGCGCGCGAGATCGTAGACCCAGGATTTCGGGCGCGCCTGGCTCGCGGTGGTCTCGACGCGGAACTTGTCCGCCCAGGCGACGATCGGACGGAAGATGAATTGGTCGTAAAGGAGAATGACGATCGCCATCGTCGCCACCGCATAGAGGACGGCCCTGACATCCGCCTGATCGATGGCAAGCGAGAGATAGGCGCCGATGCCAGGGAGCTTGATGGTCGTGTCGCCGACCGAGATCGCCTCGGAGGCGACGATGAAGAACCAGGCCCCCGACATCGAGAGCATCGTGTTCCAGACAAGTCCGGGCGTGGCGAACGGCACTTCGAGCCGCCAGAAGCGTTGCCAGCCGGACATGTGGAAGGCGCAGGAAACATCATCGAGATCGCGCGGGACGGAACGCAGCGATTGGTAGAAGCTGAACGCCATGTTCCAGGCTTGCGCGGTGAAGATCGCGAAGATGACGGCAAGCTCCGCCCCGAGTTGGCTCGAGGGAAAGAGACCGAGGAAGAACGTCACCGTGAAGGTGAGAAAGCCGAGCACCGGAATCGATTGCAGAATGTCGAGCGTCGGGATGATCACGATTTCCGCTTTTCGGCTTTTCGCCGCGAGCGTCGCGAAGACGAAGGTGAAAATCAGCGAAGCGATGACACCCGCGAACATGCGCAAGGTGGTTCGCATCGCATAGGCCGGGAGATTGCCGGGATCGAGCGAGATGGGGGAGCGCTCGAGCCCGGCCATGGGCGCCGCCATCTGACGGCCGCCCGCGACCACGAGCACGAGTGCGGCGAGGATGAGGCCGATCGCCGCGAGATCATATTGGTTCGGAAAAAAACCGCCGCGTTCCACGGCCCCGGTCGCGCGATATTCTGACAATCCGGCGGCCTTGGAAAATAACTTCATGGTCGATCCGATCCGCTGGCCGCTTACGACCGATTGGCTTTGCGCTGAACCAAAGCTCCAACATTTGCAAGCGTTTCAAGGAAAGCGCCACGCGGAGTGCGACGCGGCAGAAAGCCGCAGCGATCATTCGTTTCGTAGCCGGCGCATATGTCGAGGAAATGACAAAGTCGGTGGATGCGCCGGCTCGTTGTGCACGGCCAATTCAAACGAAGATCACGGTCACCCCTTGCGAGCCGCAGTATCTTAAGATATATATCATAAGACATATCGGAAGGAACCCCCAATGTACCGGCATTTTTATCGCGAATGGATGATGAGAGGCGGCGAATGCGGTTTCGGTCCGCGTCATTTCGGCCGTCACGGCTATGGTCGTTTCGCCGGCGGCTTTGCCGACGAAAGCGAGATGGGAGGCAGGAGTTTTCGCACCGGCCGCAAGCTCTCGGGGAGCGATCTCCAGCTCGTCATCCTTGCGCTGATCAATGAGAAACCGCGACACGGCTACGAGATCATCAAGGAATTGGAGGAGCGCTCGAGCGGATTTTATGCGCCGAGCCCCGGCGTCATCTATCCGGCGCTCACCTATCTCGAGGAGATCGGTTATGCGACGGTGACCGCGGATGCATCGCGAAAGCTCTACAGCCCGACCGAGGCCGGCCTCGAATTCCTGAAGGATCGAAAGGACGTGGCCGATGCGATCCTGTCGCAGATCGAACGTGTCGGTCAGAAGATGGAGCGCGTGCGCCGCGCCTTTGCGCGCGAGGACTGGCGTTCGCCCGAGATGATGGCGGCGCGCCGGCTTCTCCGCTCGGCGCTCGACGACAAGAGCGACGCACCCCTCGAAGAGCAACGCCGCATCGCCGAGATCCTCGCCCGCGCCGCGCGAGAGATCAGCGGCAACTGAGCGCCGACGCGGAATGCATCGCGGGTTTCGCCTGGCCGCTATCTGATCGGCTGCTTCCCTGCTACTCACGCCTTTTCGCGGCGGGCGTTCGGCTCGCGAATGAGCGGCGCACATGGCGCGAGGAGGTCAGGATGCGATTGGCGGCATTTGCCGAGTTTGGATGCGCGGCACTCATCACGGTCGCGGTTGCGATCTCTGGCGGGAGCGCGCGCGTCGCGGAAGCCGCCGAGGCGCCCGTGAAGATCGGCGTGCTCACGGATCTGTCGGGTTTCGCCGCCGATTCGGGAGGGGCGGGGGTCGTCGCGGCGGTGAAGCTCGCGGTCAAGGACGCAGGCGGCTCGCTTCTCGGACAACCGATCGAGCTCGTGCAGGCCGATACGTTGAACAAGCCGGACAGCGCGGCTCAGACGGCGCGGCGCTGGTTCGAGGCCGAGGGGGTGGACGCCATCGTCGGATTGCCGGTCACCCCGGTCGCGCTCGCGGTCCAGAACGTGGCGCGAGCGCAGAAGAAGGTCTTGCTGATCAACGAAGGCGCCTCGACCGAGCTCACGGGCAGGCAATGCTCGCCCTACACCGTGCATTTCGCCGACGATACCAACGCGCTCGCGGCCGGCACGGCACGCGCGCTGGTCGAGGAGGGCGGCAAAAGCTGGTTCTTCGTCACCGCCGATTTTGCCTTCGGCCATACGATGGAGGAGGCGGCGAGCAAGGTCGTCACCGAGCTCGGCGGCCATGTCGTGGGGCACGCGCTTCACCCGCTGAACGCCACCGACTACGCGTCACCTCTGCTGCAGGCGCAGCAATCGAATGCCGATGTGATCGCCTTGGCGAACTCGGCCGGCGACACGATCAACGCGATCAAGCAGGCCGCCGAATTCACGGTCGGGCGAGACGGTCGCCAGAAGCTCACAGGCCTTCTCCTGTTCATCAGCGACGTGCATTCGCTTGGTCTCGATGTCGCGCAAGGCCTCTTCGTCACGACCGGCTTCTACTGGGACGAGAATGACGAGGCGCGCGCGTTCGCCAAGCGCTTTGCGGCGGAGTTCGAAGGGCGCATGCCGACGAAAGCGCAAGCCAACGCCTATGCCGAGGTGAGGCACTACCTCGCCGCGATCGCAGCGGCGAAAACCAAGGCGCCGGACGCGGTCATGGAGGCGATGCGCAAGGCGCCGATCGATTATTTCGGCAAGACCGCGAGCCTGCGCGAGGACGGACGGGTCCTTTACGACGTCACGCTTTACCAGGTGAAGAGCCCTACCGAGAGCAAAGCACCTTGGGATTACTACAAGAAGATCCGATCCATCACGGCAAAGGACGCCTTCCTGCCCGCCGATCCGCAAGCCTGCGCTTTCTTGAGGAAGTGAGGCAGCTCAATCTCTCCCGCACCGCGAGCACCAAAAGAAATTGGACTCGCGAACGTAAGCGTTAAGCGAGCGAGCCGAGAAGCGGCGATCTTTGAACCCCTCTAATTTCCCATCCGAGCTCGGCGGAGAGGTTCGCACTCACCTTCTCCCGCTTTATGGTGCGAAAGGTCTGACGAGCCAGCCCACGACATTGTGAAGGCGTGGGCTGGCTTTTTCGGAGCCAAAGCGCGAGAGCCGACGGTTTTCATGCCGCTTTCACGCGAAAAATCATGCCTGGGTGTTACGGGCTCGTCTTGTTCATGGCCGCGACAGGGGTATTCGGCGGCGTCAGCCTCGCGGTCGCGGCCGGAATCGCCGCCGCCTGCCTGCTCTTCGCGCTAGCTTGCGCGCGGCTGCCCGTCATTCGCAACGACCTGTCCGGCGTGGAGCGCCGCAGTCGGCTCGACCGGCCGCAAGAGCAAGTTCGCCTGCTCGACGAACTCGGAAAGAATATTCGCCTCATCGATTTGCAAGGGGTTTTTTTCTTCGGTTCGGCGAACTCGTTGGTCGAGCATGTTCGCCAGCACATCGCCAGCGGTCGAATGGGGCGTTCGTCGGCATTGATATTGGACTTCAAACGGGTAATCGGTCTCGATTCTGCGGCGGTCGTCGCCCTGGCCAAGGTGCGTCAGCTCATCGCCGCCGCCGATGGCGTGCTCGTGCTCGTCGGCCTTACCCCGGCTTTCGCACAAGCCTTGCGGCGCAGCGGAAAGATTCAAGATGATGTCCCGCTTTTCGAAGACGCCGATCTTGCGCTGGAATGGTGCGAAGAACGTGCGCTAAAAAGCCATCCACGATCGAGGGATGGCCGGCGAGGCTTCGACGCTTGGCTCGCCGAAGAGCTGGGCGGGTCGGATGCCGTGGCGCTCCTCAAACGACATCTTCGGCGACAGAATTTGAGATCGGGCGAAATCCTTTTTAGCGAGGGCGCTCCCGCCGATGCGCTTTTCTTTGTCGAGGCGGGCCGTGTCAGTGTCGCCAAGGATGTGGGATCATCGCAAATGATCCGGCTGCGAACCACGCTCGAATGCACCATCATTGGAGAAGTGGCGCTCTATCTCGGAGGAATCCGGACAGCCACGGTCGTCGCGGATACGCCAGTGATCGTGCACGAGCTCACCGGTTTGGAATTAGCGCGAATAGAGGCTGCCGCACCGCATCTGGCGATCGCCCTTCATCGCATGATTGCACAGATTGACGCCGAGAGGCTGAGATTCACGACCCGCGTTCTCCAAGCGCTTCATTGAAAGTGGGGCGCGGCAGCTATTCGCCGTAATTCATCGGGCCACGCGTCAAAAAGAAAAGCAGAGCCTCGGCTCTGCTTTCAGGGGCTTTTTATTCGCCGATTCCGTCTGCCGCAAAGCGGTCGAAGGCCAGCGTTCCTCCCAAGACTCGGGCTGCTGGCCTGCTCAATGCATAGCCAGTCTGCACAAATGCATAGCACTGCCTCACCGCCTTGTCACGCCGGCCAGGGAGGGAATTGCGAAAAAAACTTGCGACAGGTTCGAATCCCCGATCACGATTTCGCGCATTTCTTCCGCGAGAGAACCGGTGCGGGAAATTTTTTTTGGGGCTGGCGAAAAACCCTGACCACAACCTCGCATTGTTGTGGAACGGTTTTGCGCAAGCGTTGGCGACCCTGAGGCGGAAACGATCCGCTCGGGAGAGCGCTGCGACGACAAGAACGGCTTGTGTTTGGAATCGGCTTGGGCTTTGTGAATTTGCGGCTGCGCCGGCTCGATTCCCAAGAGACCCTCAGGCTTCTCATGCATCTTTCCCGCTATTTTCTGCCGATCCTGCGAGAAACGCCAAAGGACGCGGAGATCGTCTCACACAGGCTGATGCTGCGTGCGGGGATGGTCCGCCAGGAGAGCGCCGGCATTTATGCCTGGCTGCCCTTCGGACTTCGCGTCATGGCCAAGATCGCGCAGATCGTGAGGGAGGAGCAGAATCGCTCCGGCGCCCTCGAATTATTGATGCCGACGCTCCAATCCGCCGACCTTTGGCGCGAGAGCGGTCGCTACGATGCCTACGGCAAGGAGATGTTGCGCATAACGGATCGGCATGAGCGCGACATGCTCTACGGGCCGACCAACGAGGAGATGATCACCGAGATCTTTCGCGCCTATGTCCGGTCATATAAGCATTTGCCCCTCAACCTCTATCACATCCAGTGGAAGTTCCGCGACGAGATCAGGCCGCGCTTCGGCACGATGCGCTCCCGCGAGTTCCTGATGAAGGACGCCTATTCCTTCGACCTCGATCAGGAAGGCGCGCGCCACTCCTACAACAAGATGTTTGTCGCTTATCTGCGGACGTTCGAACGGCTCGGCCTCAGATCGATACCGATGCGCGCCGAATCAGGGCCGATCGGCGGCGACATGAGCCATGAGTTCATCATCCTCGCCTCGACTGGAGAAAGCGAGGTCTATTGCCACAAGGACTATCTCGATTTTCCGGTGCCCGGTCCCGACACGAATTTCGATGATGTCGAAGGGCTGAAGGAGATCGTGACGAAATGGACATCGCTCTACGCGGCGACCTCCGAGAAACATGATCGCGATGCGTTCTCATTAGTTCCCAAGGACAAGCAGGTCACGGCGCGCGGCATCGAGGTCGGCCACATCTTCTATTTCGGCACAAGATACTCCGAGCCGATGAAGGCCGTGGTCGCAGGCCCCGATGGAACCGAACGGCCCGTGCATATGGGTTCGTATGGGATCGGCCCGACGCGTCTCGTCCCGGCGGTGATCGAGGCCTCACATGACGAGGCCGGCATCATCTGGCCGGACGCGGTCGCCCCATTCGACGTGTCGATCCTCAATTTGCGGCCGGGCGACAGCGCCTGCGACGCAGCTTGCGAGAAGCTCGAACGCGCGCTCGCCGCGAAAGGCAAGGAGGCGCTCGTCGACGACACGGATGAGCGGCCCGGCGGCAAGTTCGCGACCGCCGATCTCATCGGCTTGCCTTGGCAGATCATCGTCGGTCCGAAAGGCTTGGGAGCGGGTCAGGTCGAGGTGAAGCGCCGCGCGACGGGTGAGCGCTCATCCGTCTCGATCGAGGACGCCCTGAGGATGGTGGCGGGTGGCTGAGGCGCGGCAAGCACGCGATCTCTGGCCCTCGCAACGCGCCAAGACATGCGTGAAGGCGAGGCAGACAACGAGAAGCGCATGGCCGCCGAAGCGTTGAGCCCTCCGCGCGCCTTTTCGGCCATCGAGCGCATGTTGGCGTTCCGCTATTTGCGCGCGCGCGGCAAGGACAGCTTCATCTCCGTCATCGCCGTCTTCTCCTTCATCGGCGTCATGCTCGGCGTCGCAACCTTGATCATCGTGATGTCGGTGATGAACGGGTTCCGCAAGGAACTCGTATCGAAACTGCTCGGCCTCAACGGTCATGTTCTCGTGCAAGCGATCGAGTCGCCGCTCACCGACTACAAGGACGTGGTGGAGCGTATCCTCAAAGTGCCCGGTGTCGTTTCGGCGAAAGGCTTCATCGAAGGCCAGGCGCTCGCCTCTTCGCCAGTGGGCTCTGCGGGCGTCCTGGT
The DNA here is from genome assembly GCA_019247795.1 of Hyphomicrobiales bacterium. Classification (GTDB taxonomy): domain Bacteria; phylum Pseudomonadota; class Alphaproteobacteria; order Rhizobiales; family Beijerinckiaceae; genus GAS188. The sequence continues at coordinate 9,359 of JAFBAK010000319.1, forward strand.
GCGCGGCATGGCCGGCGCCGATCTCGCGAAAGTTCCCGGCGTCGCCGACAACATCCGCGGCGGAGGGCTCGAGGATTTCGACGATGCCGCGAATGCGGTGATCGGCACGCGCCTCGCCACACAGCTCGGCCTCAATGTCGGCGACAAGATCACACTCATTCAGCCGCGCGGCTCCGCGACGCCGATGGGCGTCGTGCCCCGCCTCAAATCCTTCACGGTGGTCGCCGAATTCGAAATCGGCATGTCGGTGCTCGATTCGTCCTCCGTCTTCATTCCCTTCGACCAGGCCGACAGCTTCTTCGACAAGCATGGCGAGGCGAGCGTCATCGAAATCTACATCGACGATCCCGATCGCATCGACGTGATGCGGCCGCTGATCGAGAAGGCCGCCGGACGCCCCGTGCTGCTCACCGATTGGCGGCAGACCAACCGAACTTTCTTCAGCGCACTCGAGGTCGAGCGCAACGTCATGTTCCTGATCCTGATGCTGATCGTGGTCGTCGCCGCTCTCAACATCGTGTCCGGCATGATCATGCTGGTGAAAGACAAGGGGTCCGCAATCGCCATCCTGAGAACGATGGGCGCGACGCAGGGCACGATCATGCGCGTCTTCCTCATGACCGGAGGAGCGATCGGGGTCGTCGGCACCCTCGCCGGGTTTGCGCTCGGGCTCGTGATCACCTTGAACGTCGAGTCGATCCGACAATTCCTGTCGCGCCTCACGAGCACCAACCTCTTTCCGCCCGAGCTCTACTTCCTTTCGCAATTGCCGGCCGAGCTCGATTGGCGCGAGGTGGCGACGATCACGACGACAGCGCTCGTCCTCTCCGTTCTGGCGACCCTCTACCCGGCCTGGAAGGCAGCGGCGCTCGATCCCGTGGAACAGTTGCGCCGTGGCTGAGGCGCCCGAGGGAGCGCCGCTCGCCCTCGTCGGCGTCGAGCGCCACTATTCGCAAGGCGACGCGAAGCTGCACATCCTGACGGGCGCCGACCTCGTGCTCGGCGCCGGCGAGATGGTGGCGCTCGTCGCGCCATCGGGCGCCGGCAAATCGACGCTTCTGCATATCGCTGGCCTTCTCGAGCGGCCCGATGGCGGCGATGTGATCGTCGGCAATCTGTCCTCCGCCGCTCTCGACGATGCGGCGCGCACGCGACTTCGCCGCGAAGCGATCGGTTTCGTCTATCAGTCCCATTATCTTCTGGGCGAGTTTTCGGCGCTCGAGAACGTCATGCTTCCCCAGATGATTAGGGGGCTCGCGCGCGGCGAAGCGCGCATGCGCGCCTCGGAGCTGTTGCGGGTGCTTGGGCTCAAGGAGCGCGAGGGCCATCGCCCGGCGGCGCTCTCGGGCGGCGAGCAACAGCGCGTCGCGATCGCGCGCGCCATCGCCAATGCGCCCCGCGTCCTTCTCGCCGATGAACCCACCGGCAATCTCGACCCGCCGACCGCCGAGCGCGTCTTCGCCATGCTGGGCGCGATCGTGCGCGCGACAGGCCTTGCGGCGCTCGTGGCAACCCACAACACCGAGCTCGCCGCCCGTATGGACCGTCGAGTCACGCTCCACGACGGCAAGATCGTCGAAAGCGAGTGAGTTCGAAAGGGCTCGAGTGGGATTTGGCGAGGTGTCGCCCTTGAACCCAGGAGGAGTATCCTGCACCATCGCAGGAGAAAGGCTTTCATATGAGCGCGACCGCGAAATTGTTCAGGCACGGGCGGAGTCAACCCGTGCTCTTGCCCGACGAATGTCGTTTCGAGGGACGGGAAGTGCGTATCACCAAGGTGTGAGATCGAGTGATCCTGGAACCACTCGCGCCAGCCGTCGCAATGCCCTGGGGAGACATCGAAAGGCTCGGCGATCGCCCTTTCATGCCCGAAGGCCGCGAGCAACCTG
>JAFBAK010000382.1 GCA_019247795.1 Hyphomicrobiales bacterium
CGGGCTCATCACCCAGCGCGAGAAATACAACAAGGTGGTCGATGCCTGGTCGAAATGCTCGGATCGTCTCGCAACCGAAATGATGCAAGGCATCTCGACCGTGAGGAAGGACGACGACGGGCGCGACCGGCCGGTGAACTCGATCTACATGATGTCGCATTCGGGTGCGCGCGGCTCGCCCACCCAGATGCGTCAGCTCGCTGCGATGCGCGGCCTGATGGCCAAGCCTTCAGGCGAGATCATCGAGAGCCCGATCATCTCGAACTTCAAGGAAGGCCTCGACGTGCTCGAGTATTTCAACTCGACGCACGGCGCGCGCAAAGGCTTGGCCGATACCGCGTTGAAAACGGCGAACTCGGGTTATCTGACGCGCCGCCTCGTCGATGTCGCGCAGGATTCGATCATCACCAGCAATGACTGCGGCTCGAAGAACGGCATCGTCATGCGTGCCATCGTCGATGCCGGGCAGGTGGTCGCATCGCTTGCGTCGCGCATCCTCGGTCGCTCCGCGGCGCAAAATGTCGTCGCGCTGGACGGCAAGAAGGTGATTGTGAAGGCCGGCGAATTGATCGACGAGAAGCACATCGCCGCCATCACCGCCGCCAATATCCAGGAAGTGAAGATCCGTTCGGTTCTCACTTGCGCGCTACGCGACGGCGTCTGCGGCAAATGCTACGGGCGCGATCTTGCCCGTGGCACGCCTGTCAATCTCGGCGAAGCGGTCGGCGTCATCGCGGCGCAATCGATCGGCGAGCCGGGCACGCAGCTCACCATGCGCACCTTCCACATCGGTGGCGCGGCTCAGATCTCGGAGCAATCGTTCATCGAGACGAACTTCGAGGGCAAGGTCACGATCCGCAACCGCAACATCGCGCGCAATTCCGCCGGCGATCTCATCGCCATGGCGCGCAATCTCGCGGTGGTGATCGTGGGGCCGGACGGGACCGAGCGCGCCGTCCACCGCATCCAGTTTGGTGCGAAGCTCAAGGTCGATGAGGGTGACGTCGTCAAGCGCGGCCAGCGCATCGCCGAATGGGATCCTTATACTCGACCGATCCTCACGGAAGTGGCGGGCAAGATCGGCTTCGAGGACCTTGTCGAAGGCGGATCGATGACCGAGACGATCGACGAAGCGACGGGCATCGCCAAGCGCGTCGTGATCGATTGGCGCGCCAATTCGCGCTCGTCATCGCTTCGCCCCGCGATCGTGATCACCGGCAAGGACGGCAAGATCGGCAAGCTCGCACGCGGCGGGGAGGCTCGCTATGTGTTGCCGGCCGAGGCCATTCTCGCTGTCGATCCGGGCAATGTGGTCAAGTCGGGCGACGTGCTGGCCCGCATCCCGACGGAGAGCGCCAAGACGCGCGACATCACGGGCGGGTTGCCGCGCGTGGCGGAGCTGTTCGAGGCGCGCCGGCCGAAGGAAGCCGCAATCATCGCGGAGAAGGCAGGCACGATCCAATTCGGGCGCGACTACAAGAACAAGCGCCGGATCAACCTCATTCCGCATGATGGTACCGAGACGGTCGAGTACCTCGTGCCGAAGTCGAAGCACGTCTATCACCAGGATGGCGACCTGATCGAAAAGGGCGACTTCATCGTCGACGGCAATCCGGCGCCCCATGACATCCTCGCCATCAAGGGCGTCGAGGAGCTCGCCGCCTATCTCGTGAACGAGATCCAGGAGGTCTATCGCCTCCAGGGCGTGAACATCAACGACAAGCACATCGAGGTGATCGTTCGCCAGATGCTACAGAAGGTGGAGATCGCCGACGGCGGTGACAGCGATCTTCTCGAGGGCGAGCAGATGGATCGCATCGACCTCGAGGAGTTGAACGACAAGCTCGTGGCGGAGGGCAAGAAGCCCGCCGTCGGCCATCCGGTGCTTCTCGGCATCACGAAGGCGTCGTTGCAGACGCGCTCCTTCATCTCGGCTGCGTCCTTCCAGGAGACGACCCGCGTCCTCACGGAAGCCGCGGTCAACGGCAAGGAGGACATGCTCGAAGGCTTGAAGGAGAACGTCATCGTCGGACGTCTCATTCCGGCCGGAACCGGGTCGATGATCTCGCGCATCCGCGAAGTTGCGGCGCATCGCGACGAGCTCATTTTGGAGCAACGCAACAAGGCCGCCGAGGCCGCATCTCTCGAGGGAGAAGGCGGCCAGGCGCTCGAGGCCCTGCCGCCCGCGGAGCGCGTCGGGGCCCGGTAAGCCCACGAGCGAAGAGGGTTGCGAAAGCCGCCCCGATCGGGGCGGCTTTTTCGTTGATGCCGTGCATCGTCATGACGAACGAAGGCTCGAAGATATCTTGCTTTCGAGAGCGGCTCTGCGCGACACGCTCGCGACCTGGTGAAAAAGGGAGCACCTTCCCCATTTAGCTGTTGACGTTTGGCGAAACGGGCGTTAGAGCCGGCACAAGTTTCCGGCAGGTCGTGGACCTCGCCTGTTCGAGTGCGCCTCGCGCTCGATGCAAGAGCGTCCAAACACTGCCTGTTTGCGATTGAGACAATCGAGAGAAGCATGATCGGGGAGACCCGGTCCTCTGCGCTTGGAAGGCGGACCTGATGCCATGACCGGCGGATGGTCCGTTTGGCTTTGCGCCGTTTGGCTTTGTGCCTTGGCGGCGCGGTGATGGAAGGCGATCATGCCGACGATTTCGCAGCTGATCCGGAAGCCCCGGCAGCCGAAGACCTACAGGGACAAGGCTCCCGCGCTCGATGCCTGCCCCCAAAAGCGGGGCGTGTGCACGCGTGTCTACACGACGACGCCGAAGAAGCCGAACTCGGCGCTCCGCAAGGTCGCCAAGGTGAGGCTTACGAACGGCTTCGAGGTCATCGGCTACATTCCTGGCGAGGGCCATAACCTGCAAGAGCACTCGGTGGTGATGATCCGCGGCGGCCGGGTCAAGGACTTGCCCGGCGTGCGCTATCACATCTTGCGCGGCGTGCTCGATACGCAAGGCGTGAAGGATCGCAAACAACGCCGGTCGAAATACGGAGCCAAGCGGCCGAAGTAAATCGGCCGCCGGCGAGGCACATCGCGAAGGCGGCGAGGCGCGAGCCGGGCCTGCCTCGAGAGAAGACGAACAATAATGCGCATCGGGTTCATCTCGGAGATTTCCGGGAGAAGCCATGCGGGACAAGGCGGAAGACGGAGACGATCAGATGTCCCGGCGTCACAGAGCCGAAAAACGAGAATTCGTTCCCGACGCAAAATACGGGGACCTCGTCCTCGCGAAGTTCATGAACTCGATCATGTACGAGGGCAAGAAGTCGGTCGCCGAGTCGATCGTGTATGGCGCCTTCGACCAGATCGAGCAGAAAGCCAAGGCCGATCCCTTGGGAGTTTTCAAGCAGGCGCTCGAGAATGTCGCGCCCGCGATCGAGGTGCGCTCGCGGCGCGTCGGCGGCGCGACATATCAGGTGCCGGTCGAGGTACGCAATGAGCGCCGTCAGGCGCTTGCCATTCGCTGGCTCATCACGGCGGCGCGCGCCCGCAACGACAAGACCATGGTCGAACGCCTCTCCGCGGAGTTGCTCGATGCCTCGAACAACCGGGGCAATGCGGTGAAGAAGCGTGAGGACACCCATCGCATGGCCGAGGCGAACCGCGCCTTTTCACATTATCGCTGGTGAGATCGTCCCATGCCCCGCACTCATAAAATCGAGGATTACCGTAACTTCGGCATCATGGCGCATATCGATGCCGGCAAGACCACGACGACGGAACGCATCCTCTACTATACAGGCAAGAGCCATAAGATCGGCGAGGTCCATGACGGCGCCGCCACGATGGACTGGATGGAGCAGGAGCAAGAGCGCGGCATCACCATCACCTCCGCCGCGACGACCTGCTTCTGGCGTGAGAAGCGCCTCAACATCATCGACACGCCCGGGCATGTGGATTTCACCATCGAGGTGGAGCGTTCGCTTCGCGTACTCGACGGCGCCATTTGCGTGCTCGACGGCAATCAGGGCGTGGAGCCGCAGACGGAAACGGTTTGGCGTCAGGCCGACAAATACGACGTGCCGCGCATCGTGTTCGTCAACAAGATGGACAAGATCGGCGCTGATTTCTTCGAATGCGTCGACCAGATCGTGACCCGCGTCGGGGGCAAACCGATCTGCATTCAGTTGCCGATCGGGGCCGAGAGTACGTTCAAAGGCGTCGTCGATCTCGTGCGCATGAAGGGGATCATCTGGGAGGAAGAATCGCTCGGCGCGAAATTTCACGACGTCGAGATCCCTGGCGACCTCGCCGAGAAAGCGGCCGAGTACCGCACCAAGCTCGTCGAGGCTTGCGTCGAGCTCGATGACGAGGCCATGACCGCGTATCTCGACGGCAAGGAGCCGGATGAGGAGACGCTGCGCAAGCTCATCCGCAAGGCGGTGATCGGTCGTAAATTCCACCCGGTCTTTTGCGGTTCTGCGTTCAAGAACAAGGGAGTGCAGCCGCTTCTTGATGCGGTGGTCGATTTTCTTCCATCACCGGCTGATCGTGGTGCGATCGCCGGGATCGATTTCAAGACGGAGCAGCCGGTGGAGCGTCGCCCGTCCGATGACGAGCCTTTCTCCATGCTCGCCTTCAAGATCATGGATGACCCTTTCGTCGGCACGATCACCTTCTGCCGCATCTATTCGGGCAAGGTCGAAAGCGGCACCACGGTGCTCAACTCGACAAAGGACAAGCGTGAGCGGGTCGGGCGCATGCTGCTCATGCATGCCAATAACCGCGAGGACATCAAGGAAGCGTTCACAGGGGACATCGTGGCGCTCGCCGGGCTCAAGGACACGCGCACGGGCGACACTCTTTGCGACATGCAAAAGCCGGTGATCCTCGAGAAAATGGAATTCCCCGATCCGGTGATCGAGGTCGCGATCGAGCCGAAGTCCAAGGCTGATCAGGAGAAGCTCGGCGTCGCCTTGCAGAAGCTCGTCGCGGAAGATCCGTCCTTCCGCGTCTCGACCGATCAGGAATCGGGGCAGACGATCCTCAAGGGAATGGGCGAACTGCATCTCGACATCAAGGTCGACATCTTGCGCCGCACCTACAAGGTCGATGCCAGCGTCGGCGCGCCGCAAGTCGCCTATCGCGAGAAGATCACGCGCGAAGGCACGATCGACTACACCCACAAGAAGCAATCGGGCGGCTCGGGCCAGTTCGCCCGCGTGAAGATCAACCTCTTCCCGGGCGAACAGGGCTCCGGGTTTGTTTTCGACTCGAAGATCGTCGGCGGATCGGTGCCGAAGGAATACATTCCCGGGGTCGAGAAAGGCCTCGAGAGCGTTCTGGGGTCCGGCGTGCTTGCCGGCTTCCCGGTCGTCGATCTGCGGGTCGAGCTCGTCGACGGCGCCTATCACGACGTCGATTCATCGGCGCTCGCCTTCGAGATCGCCGGGCGTGCAGCGTTGCGCGAGGGATTGCGCAAATGCCATTCGGTTCTGCTCGAGCCGATCATGAAGGTCGAGGTCGTGACGCCCGAGGACTACACGGGGTCCGTGATCGGCGACCTCAACTCGAGGCGTGGGCAAATCCAAGGGCAAGACATGCGCGGCAACGCCAATGTCATCAACGCCATGGTGCCGCTCGCCAACATGTTCGGCTACGTCAACAACCTGCGCTCGATGAGTCAGGGGCGTGCCACGTTCACCATGCAGTTCGACCATTACGAGCAAGTACCCACGGCGGTGGCGGCGGAGGTGCAGGCGAAATTCGCCTGAGGCCATCGTTCACGCCGCGAGAAGAAAGTAAGCCCTGAGTTCCGACTAAGCCTGCCGGCGACCCTTCGACCGAGACGTCGCCAACGATCCTTGAATGGAGCAATGAGATGGCCAAAGAGAAATTCAACCGCACGAAGCCGCACTGCAATATCGGCACGATCGGTCATGTCGATCACGGCAAGACATCGCTGACGGCGGCCATCACCAAGGTGCTCGCCGAATCAGGCGGGGCGACCTTTACCGCCTATGACCAGATCGACAAGGCGCCGGAGGAAAAGGCGCGCGGCATCACGATCGCGACGGCTCACGTCGAATACGAGACGAAGAAGCGCCACTACGCGCATGTGGATTGCCCCGGCCACGCCGACTACGTGAAGAACATGATCACCGGCGCCGCCCAGATGGACGGTGCGATCCTTGTGGTCTCGGCGGCTGACGGCCCGATGCCGCAAACGCGCGAGCACATCCTTCTCGCTCGCCAGGTCGGCGTGCCGGCCCTCGTCGTCTTCATGAACAAGGTCGACATGGTCGACGATCCAGAGCTCATCGACCTCGTCGAGCTCGAGGTGCGCGAGCTTTTGTCGAAGTATGAATTCCCGGGCGACGACATTCCGATCACCAAGGGCTCGGCCCTGTGTGCGCTCGAGAACACCAAGCCGGAGATCGGCCATGACGCGGTGCTCAAGCTCATGGATACGGTCGACGAATATATTCCTCAGCCGGAGCGTCCGAAGGATCAGCCCTTCCTGATGCCGGTCGAGGACGTGTTCTCGATCTCGGGCCGCGGCACCGTCGTGACGGGCCGCATCGAGCGCGGCATCATCAAGGTGGGCGAGGAAGTCGAGATCGTCGGCCTCAAGCCGACACTGAAGTCCACGATCACCGGCGTCGAGATGTTCCGCAAGCTGCTCGATCAGGGCGAAGCGGGCGACAATGTCGGCTGCCTGCTGCGCGGCACCAAGCGCGAGGAAGTGGAGCGCGGGCAGGTGCTCTGCAAGCCGGGCTCCGTGAAGCCCCACACGAAGTTCATGGCCGAGGCCTACATCCTCACCAAGGAAGAGGGTGGCCGTCACACGCCGTTCTTCGGCAACTATCGGCCGCAATTCTACTTCCGCACGACTGACGTGACCGGCGTCATCAAGCTTCCCGAAGGCACCGAGATGGTGATGCCGGGCGACAACGTATCCATGGAAGTCACGTTGATCGTGCCGATCGCCATGGAGGAGAAGCTGCGCTTCGCCATTCGCGAGGGCGGGCGAACGGTGGGCGCGGGCGTCGTCGCCTCGATCATCGAGTAGACAGGCAAGGACAATCGGGCGGGGTTGCCTCGAGGCAGCCGCCGCCCGGAGTTTTTGGCAAGGATAAAAGCCGTCGATTGGATTGAGCGATGAACGGTCAGAATATTCGCATACGCCTCAAGGCGTTCGACCATCGGATTCTCGATGCGTCGACCCGCGAGATCGTGTCGACGGCGAAGCGCACGGGCGCTCAGGTCCGCGGGCCCATTCCGCTGCCGACCAAGCTCGAGCGCTTCACCGTGAACCGCTCGCCCCATATCGACAAGAAGTCGCGCGAGCAGTTCGAGATCCGCACCCATAAACGCGTGCTCGATATCGTCGACCCGACCCCGCAGACGGTCGATGCGCTGATGCGCCTCGACCTTGCGGCGGGCGTCGATGTCGAAATCAAGCTTTAGAGGTTCAGGCGGCTCACAGGGCTTCTGGCGAAGCGGTGAGCCGATGAGGAATAGGTCATGAGGTCAGGCATCATCGCGCAGAAGGTCGGCATGACCCGCGTCTTCACAGATGCGGGTGAGCACGTCCCGGTGACCGTGCTCAAGGTCGACCATTGCCAAGTCGTCGCCCATCGGACGCTCGAGAAGAATGGCTACACGGCCGTCCAGCTCGGCATCGGCAAGGCGAAGGTGAAGAATGTCTCGCGCGCCGAGCGCGGGCACTTTGCCCTCGCGAAAGTCGAACCGAAGCGCAAGGTCGCCGAGTTTCGCGTTGCACCCGATGCGCTCATTCCGGTTGGGGCCGAGATCACGGCCGACCACTTCGTTCCTGGTCAATTCGTGGACGTGACCGGGACCACGACGGGCAAAGGCTTTGCCGGAGGCATGAAGCGCTGGAATTTCGGCGGGCTTCGCGCCTCTCACGGCGTCTCGATCTCGCATCGTTCGCTTGGCTCGACCGGTGGCCGTCAGGATCCGGGCAAGACCTTCAAGAACAAGAAGATGGCCGGCCACCTCGGCGTCGACCGCGTAACCACGCAAAATCTGCGCGTCGTGCGCACCGATGCCGAGAAAGGCCTGATCCTCGTCGAAGGCGCAGTGCCCGGCGTCAAGGGCGGCTGGATCCGCATTCGTGACGCGGTCAAGCGCAGCCTGCCGAAAGATGCGCCGCGGCCCGGCGCGTTTCGCGAGATGAACTCTGCCGACGGGCAAGCCGCCGAGGCGAAAGCGGCTCCGGCGAGCGAAGGGGAGGGTGCGTGATGCAAATCCCGGTGACCACCCTCCAAGGCAAGGAAGCGGGCAAGGTTGCGCTCGCCGATGAGATCTTCGGCCTCGATCCGCGAGCCGACATTCTGCAGCGCTGCGTGCGTTGGCAACTCGCGAAGCGGCGCGCCGGCACGCATGCGGTGAAGAACCGTGCCGAGATCGCGCGCACCACGAAGAAGCTCTACAAGCAGAAGGGCACGGGGAATGCTCGCCATGGCTCGGCGCGCGTGGCCCAATTCCGCGGCGGCGGTCGTGCCTTCGGCCCGTTGCCGCGCAGCCATGAGCATGGGTTGCCGAAAAAGGTGAGGGTGCTGGCGCTCAAGCATGCGCTCTCATCCAAGGCGAAGGACGGCGCCATCCTGATCATCGACAAGGCGAGCATCGAGGGGCCGAAGACGAAGGCCCTGAAAGAGCAATTCGGCAAGCTCGGCCTCGGGAGCGCGTTGATCATCGACGGCGCCGAGGTCGAGACGAATTTCATGCTTGCTGCCCGCGCCATACCGAACGTCGACGTGCTGCCCGTAAGAGGCCTCAACGTTTACGACATCTTGCGGCGCGAGAAGCTCGTTTTGACGCAAGCGGCGCTGCAAGCCATCGAGGAGCGCTTCAAATGAGCAATGATCCGCGCCATTACGACGTGATCGTCGCTCCCGTAGTGACCGAAAAGGCCACCACGGCCTCCGATCACGGCAAGATCGTCTTCCATGTGCGCAGCGACGCGACGAAGCCCAGCATCAAGGCTGCCGTCGAGAAGCTGTTCAACGTCAAGGTCGAGAAGGTCAACACCCTCGTCCGCAAGGGCAAGGTGAAGCAGTTCCGCGGCCGGAGCGGCCTGCAATCCAACGTGAAGAAGGCGATCGTCACGCTGGCGGCCGGCCAATCGATCGACGTGACCACCGGTCTTTGAGCGCGAAGGAAACACAACCATGGCGCTGAAGCATTTCAAACCGGTGACGCCGAGCCTTCGTGAGCTCGTGATCGTCGATCGCTCGGGCCTCTACAAAGGCAAGCCTGAGAAGACGCTGACCGTGGGCAAGGCCTCATCGGGCGGGCGCAACAACCACGGGCGCGTCACAGTCCGCTTCCGGGGCGGTGGTCACAAGCAGCGCTATCGGATCGTCGATTTCAAGCGTCGCGAGAGGCTGGGACAAACCGCGACGGTCGAGCGCATCGAATACGACCCGAATCGCACCGCCTTCATCGCTCTCATTTCTTTTGCGGATGGCACCAAATCCTACATCATCGCGCCGCAGCGCCTCGCGCAAGGCGACAAGGTCATCGCCGCCGAGCAGGCCGACATCAAGCCGGGCAACGCGATGCCGCTGCAAGCGATCCCGGTCGGCACGATCGTCCACAATGTCGAAATGAAGATCGGCAAGGGTGGCGCGATCGCGCGCTCCGCCGGCTCCTACGCGCAGATCGTCGGGCGCGATCAGGGCTATGTCATTTTGCGCCTCTCCTCGGGCGAGCAACGTCTGATTCATGGGGGATGCTTCGCCTCGATCGGAGCGGTATCGAACCCCGACAACATGAACACCAATATCGGCAAGGCGGGCCGTTCGCGTTGGCTCGGCCGCAAGCCTCACAATCGCGGCGTCTCGATGAACCCGATCGACCACCCTCATGGCGGTGGTGAAGGCCGCACTTCCGGCGGCCGCCATCCGGTTTCGCCCTGGGGCCAGCCGACAAAAGGAAAGAAGACGCGCATGAACAAGCGCACCGACGGCATGATCCTGGCGAGCCGCCACACCCGCAAGAAGAAGGGCTGAGGAACGAACCATGGCACGTTCTGTCAAAAAAGGTCCCTTCGTCGACGGCTATCTGCTGAAGAAGGCGGATGCGGCGCGCGGCTCGGGCCGTTCCGAGGTGATCAAGATCTGGAGTCGGCGCTCGACCGTTTTGCCGCAATTCGTCGGCCTGACATTCGGGGTCTACAACGGCCACAAGCACATTCCCGTCTATGTGTCCGAGGAGATGGTGGGGCACAAATTCGGCGAGTTCTCGCCGACGCGCACCTTCCATGGACATGCCGGCGACAGGAAAGCCAAGAAGCGATAAGTGAGGAGAGCGAGACATGGGTAAATCCGCACGTCCGCGCACCCTCGCGGATACCGAGGCCAAGGCCGTCGCGCGCATGATCCGCGTGAGCCCGCAGAAGCTGAACCTCGTGGCGCAGCTCATCCGCGGCAAAAAGGTCGCGGCCGCGCTCGCCGACCTCGAGTTTTCGCGAAAGCGCATCGCATCGAATGTGCGCAAATGCCTCGAAAGCGCGATCGCCAATGCCGAGAACAACCATCAACTTGACGTCGACGATCTCATCGTCAGCGAGGCACATGTCGGCAAGGCGCTCGTGATGAAGCGCTTTGAAGCGAAAGGACGCGGTCGTTCGGGCCGGATCGAAAAGCCGTTCTCGCACCTCACCATCGTGGTGCGCGAAGTCGAAGCGAAAGCTTGAGGAGCCCGGCATGGGTCAAAAGGTCAATCCAATTGGACTTCGTCTCGGCATCAATCGCACCTGGGATTCGCGCTGGTATGCGACCCGGGGAGAATACAGCCGGCTGCTGCACGAGGACATCCACATCCGCGATAAGCTGATGGGGGACCTCAAGCAGGCAGCGGTGTCGAAGGTGGTCATCGAGCGCCCGCACAAGAAGGCGCGCGTGACGATCCATTCGGCGCGGCCGGGTATCGTCATCGGCAAAAAGGGCGCCGACATCGACAAGCTTCGCAAGAGCGTCGGCGAGATGACAAAGGCGGAGGTCGCAATCAACATCGTCGAGATCAGGAAGCCGGAGATCGATGCGACGCTGGTCGCCGAATCGATCGCCCAGCAGCTCGAGCGGCGCGTCGCCTTCCGGCGCGCGATGAAGCGGGCCGTGCAGTCCGCGATGCGCCTCGGCGCGGGCGGCATCCGCATCGTCTGCTCCGGTCGCCTCGGGGGCGCCGAGATCGCACGCATGGAACAGACGCGTGACGGGCGTGTGCCGTTGCACACGCTGCGCGCCGACATCGACTACGGAACAGCGACCGCCTTCACCACCTACGGCACGTGCGGCATCAAGGTCTGGATCTTCAAGGGCGAGATCCTGGAGCACGATCCGATGGCGCAGGATCGCCGCATCACCGAAGAAAACCGGGGCGGCGGCCAAGGCGGGCGGCGTGAAAGCTCTGCTCGCGCGGGAGCGTAGTCATGTTGCAGCCGAAGAAGACCAAATTCCGCAAGCAGCACAAGGGCCGCATTCACGGCGCCTCCAAGGGCGGCACGCAGCTCAACTTCGGGCAGTATGGCCTGAAGGCGCTGGAGCCGGAGCGCGTCACCGCCCGCCAGATCGAGGCGGCTCGACGCGCCATCACACGCGAGATGAAGCGCGCCGGCCGCGTGTGGATCATGGTGTTCCCGGACGTGCCCGTTTCGAAGAAACCGATCGAGGTTCGCATGGGAAAGGGCAAAGGGGCGCCTGAGTTCTGGTGCTGCCGGGTGAAGCCCGGCCGCATCATGTTCGAAGTCGATGGCGTGTCGAACGAAACGGCGCGCGAGGCGCTTCGGCTCGGCGCGGCGAAGCTGCCGATCCGCACCCGATTCGTCGAACGCTTGCCCGATTGAGGAGACCGATCATGAAGTCCGACAATCGGCTGGGTGATCTGAAGGCGTTGGACGCCGATGCGCTCCAGGACGAGCTGCTCAAGCTGAAGAAAGAGCAGTTCAACCTTCGTTTCCAGCGTGCAACGGGGCAGCTCGAGAACACCTCGCGCGTGCGCGTCGTGCGGCGCGACATCGCGCGCGTGAAGACGCTGGCGCAGCAAAAGGCCGTCGCGAAATCAGACGCGGCCAAAGGTTGAGGAGAACAAGATGCCCAAGCGCATCCTTCAAGGCGTGGTCGTCAGCGACAAGCAAAACAAGACCGTCGTGGTCAAGGTCGAGCGGCGCTTCCTGCATCCGGTCATGAAGAAGACCGTGCGGCGCACCAAGAACTACCATGCCCATGACGAGAAGAACGCTCACAAGGTAGGCGACCAGGTGAGGATCGAGGAGAGCCGTCCTCTTTCCAAGCTGAAGAATTGGGTGGTCGTCGGCGCTGCCGAAGTGAAGGCCTGAAGGCCCGCCCGCAACAGATTCAATCCGGGCTTCGTCGCCCGGTCGAACGAGGTCCAGCGCCTGCATGAGGCGGTGCCGGAAACCGGTTCGAGAGGTTCAAAGATGAGGATCGTGCCATGATCCAGATGCAATCCAATCTCGACGTCGCGGACAATTCCGGCGCGCGTCGCGTCATGTGCATCAAGGTGCTCGGGGGCTCGAAGCGCAAATTCGCCTCCGTCGGCGACATCATTGTCGTCTCCGTGAAGGAGGCTATTCCGCGTGGACGCGTGAAGAAGGGCGAGGTGACCAAGGCGGTCATCGTGCGCACGTCCAAGGACATCCGCCGCCCCGACGGTTCGGTGATCCGCTTCGATCGCAATGCGGCCGTGCTGATCAATGCCCAGAAGGAGCCGATCGGAACGCGCATCTTTGGCCCGGTTCCGCGCGAATTGCGGGCCAAGAATCATATGAAGATCATTTCGCTCGCGCCGGAGGTCTTGTGATGGCCGCAAAGATCAAGAAAGGCGACAAGGTCGTCGTTCTCGCAGGCCGTGATCGCGGCCGCAACGGCGAGGTGATCCGCATGTTGCCCACCGAGCAGAGGGCGCTCGTGCGCGGGGTGAACATGGTGCGCCGCCATCAGAAGCAGTCGGCGCAATCCGAAGGCGGAATCATCTCGAAGGAAGCCCCCATTCATCTTTCGAATCTGGCCATCGCCGATCCGAAGGACGGCAAGGCGACGCGGGTCGGCTTCAAGTTCTTGGACGACGGCCGGAAGGTGCGATTCGCCAAGCGTTCCGGAGATCTGATCGATGGCTGAGGCACAAGCGGCCGCCGACAAGGCGGCAAAAGCGGAAAAGGCGACCCCGCAATCGCCGAAGGACGCGGCGCGCGCCGAGAAGGCGGCGGCCAAAGCCGAAAGGGCGGCCAAGGCCGACAAGCCCAAGGGCGGGAAGACTGCGCGGCCACGGCTGCCCGAAGGCTATCAGCCGCGCTTGCGCAAATACTACTCCGAGGTGGTCGCGCCGAAGCTCATCGAGCAGTTCGGCTACAAGAACAAGATGCAGGTGCCGACGATCACCAAGATCGTGCTCAATATGGGCGTGGGCGAAGGCGTCAATGACCGCAAGAAGGTCGAGAACGCGGCGGCGGACCTCTCCTTGATCGCCGGACAGAAGGCCGTGGTGACCCGCTCGCGCAAGGCGATCGCGACCTACAAGCTGCGCGAAAATCAGCCGATCGGCGCGCGCGTCACGCTGCGCAAGTCGCAGATGTACGAATTCATCGACCGCCTGGTCACGGTGGCGCTGCCGCGGGCGCGAGATTTCCGGGGGCTGAATCCGAAGAGCTTCGACGGGCGCGGCAATTTCGCGCTCGGCATCAAAGAGCACATCATCTTCCCCGAGATCAATTACGACAAGATCGATCAGGTCTGGGGGCTCGATGTCGTGGTTTGCACGTCGGCGAAGACGGACGACGAAGCGCGCGCGCTTCTGCGGGCGTTCAACTTTCCCTTCCGGCAGTGAGGCCCAAACCTCGGCAGCTGACGCTGGAGAACGGACAACATGGCTAAGAAGAGCTCGATCGAGAACAACAACAGGCGCATGCGGCTCGCCAAGCGCTACAAGGAAAAACGCGCGGCGCTTAAAGCGCTCGCGGCCGACGAATCGAAATCGGCCGAGGAGCGGTTCCTGGCGCGGGTCAAGCTCGCCGAGCTCCCGCGCAACAGCAGCCTGACGCGCGTTCGCCTGCGATGCGAGGTGTCGGGGCGTCCGCGCGGCAATTATCGCAAGCTCAAGCTGAGCCGTATCGCGCTGCGCGATCTGGGCTCCAAGGGCATGGTGCCCGGCCTCGTGAAGTCGAGTTGGTAAGGGAGAGCGAGATGGCGATCAACGATCCCCTCGGCGATATGCTCACGCGTATCCGCAACGCGCAGATGCGCAAGCGGCCCAAGGTCTCGACCCCCGGCTCGAAGCTTCGCGCCCGCGTGCTCGACGTGCTGCAAGCGGAAGGATATATCCGCGGCTACAACTCGACCGAGTTCGGCAACGGGCGAACGGAATTCGAGGTCGAGCTCAAATATTACGATGGCCAGCCTGTCATCCGCGAGATCGCGCGGGTCTCGAAGCCGGGCCGACGCGTCTATTCGACGGTGGCCGCCGTGCCGCGCGTGGCGAACGGCCTCGGCATGGCAATCCTGTCCACGCCGCTCGGTGTCATGGCCGATCACGAGGCGCGCGAGCGCCATGTGGGCGGCGAGGTGCTTTGCACCATCTTCTGAACTGACTTGAGAGAGAGCATCATGTCTCGTGTTGGCAAGAAGCCGATCAGCGTCCCGAGCGGCGTCACCGCCGCGGTCGAAGGCCAGGCCGTGAAGATCAAGGGTGCGAAGGGTGAGTTGCGCTTCATCGTTCCCGACGACGTGGCCGTAGCGATGGACAAAGGCGCGATCAAGGTCGATCCGCGCTCTTCTTCGAAACAGGCGCGCGCGCTCTGGGGAACTTCGCGTGCCCGCATCGCCAATCTGGTCGAAGGCGTGACGAAAGGCTTCGAGAAGCGCCTCGAGATCACCGGCGTCGGCTATCGTGCGGCGGCCCAAGGCAAGGTGCTCAAGCTGTCGCTCGGCTACAGCCACGAGATCGATTTCCCGGCGCCGGAAGGCGTTGCGATCGCCACGCCGAAGCCGACCGAGGTCGTGCTTTCCGGCATCGACAAGCAGCGCGTCGGCCAGGCGGCGGCCGAGATCCGGGCGCTGCGCAAGCCCGAGCCCTACAAGGGCAAGGGTGTGAAATACGCCGATGAGTTCATCTTCCGCAAGGAAGGCAAGAAGAAGTGAGGATGGCGCAGCGATGATCAAACAGGCAAAGATTCGCAATCGCCGCGTGCAGCGTATTCGCCGCTCGGTGAAGGCGGCGGCGAATGGACGCGCGCGACTTTCCGTCCATCGCTCGTCGAAGCAGATTTACGCACAGCTCATCGACGACACGAAGGGCGAGACGGTCGTCGCGGCTTCCTCACTCGAGAAAGGCTTGCGCGGCGAGCTGAAGAGCGGCGCGACGATCGCGGCGGCGACCGCGGTCGGCAAGACCCTCGCCGAGCGCGCCAAGGCGAAAGGCTTGACCCGCATCGTCTTCGATCGCGGCGGCTATCTATTCCACGGGCGCATCAAGGCGCTCGCCGAAGCGGCTCGCGAAGGCGGGCTGGAATTCTGATTTCGAGCACGGACAAAGAGCGAGCAGGGCCCTAAGCCCCGCATTGATCGAGAGAAGAACATGGCAAGAGACACAGCCAAGCGTGAGGAGCGGGACAGCGAGTTCGTCGACCGCCTCGTGCACATCAATCGCGTGGCCAAGGTGGTCAAGGGCGGACGGCGCTTCAACTTTGCGGCGCTCGTCGTGGTCGGCGACCAGAAAGGTCGTGTCGGCTACGGTCATGGCAAAGCGCGCGAGGTGCCGGAGGCCATCCGCAAGGCGACCGATGCCGCGCGCCGCGGCCTGGTGCGCATTCCGCTGCGTGAAGGGCGCACCTTGCATCATGATGCATCCGGGCGGCATGGAGCGGGGCGCGTGGTATTGCGCGCGGCACCCGCCGGTACCGGCATCATCGCGGGCGGCCCGATGCGCGCCGTCTTCGAATCGCTCGGCATCCAGGACGTCGTGGCAAAATCCCTCGGCTCTTCGAATCCCTATAATCTCGTGCGCGCCACTTTCGATGCGCTCAAGGGCGAGGATTCCCCGCGCTCCGTCGCGGCTCGCCGCGGCCTCAAGATCGCGGTGCTGCAGAGCCGTCGCCAAGTCGAGGCCGTCGATGCCTCGGGCGACGCGTGAGGATACTTCCATGGCGCAAAAGACGATCACCATCGAACAGGTCGGCTCGCCGATCCGCCGCGATTCCACTCAGCGCCGCACGCTGATCGGGCTTCGCCTCAACAAGCTGCACCGCCGCTCGACGCTCGAGGATACGCCGTCGGTGCGCGGCATGATCGAAAACGTGAAACACCTCGTGCGCATCGTCGAGGCGCCGTGAGGAGAATGCAATGAAGCTCAACGAGATTTCCGATATTCCCGGCGCGCTCAAATCGAGGAAGCGCGTGGGGCGCGGCATCGGCTCAGGCAAGGGCAAGACGGCCGGGCGCGGCGTGAAGGGCCAGAAGGCCCGCACGGGCGTCGCGGTGAAAGGCTTCGAAGGCGGACAGATGCCTCTGCATCGGCGCTTGCCGAAGCGCGGCTTCCGCAGCCGTTCAAAGCGCGTGCTGAACGAGGTCAACCTCGATCGCATCCAGAGGGCGCTCGACGGGGGGAAGCTCTCCGCGGGCAAGTCGGTCGACATCGGGGCACTCGTCCAAAGCGGGGTCTGCCGCAGCGCGCGAAGCGGCGTGAAGCTGCTCGGCCGCGGTGAGTTGAAGGCGAAGCTTGCTTTTGAGGTCGAAGGGGCCTCGAAGGCGGCGATCGCTGCGATCGAGAAGGCGGGCGGCTCGGTGACGATCCGAGCGCAGGAGGCACCTGCGGCTTGATCAACGCGCCCGCAGCGCTTACCTCGTGCTTCAGATCCGAAGGGCGGCCGTCATCCGTCCCCTGGCTTTCTCGACAGGCTGAGGCGGGTCAAGAGCAGATGCGGAGATAGACATGGCTTCGGCCGCCGAGCAGATCGCCTCCAACTTCAATCTTGGCGCTTTTGCCAAGGCTGAGGAGCTGAAAAAGCGTATCTGGTTCACGCTCGGCGCCCTCGTGGTCTATCGGCTCGGCACTTACATCCCGATGCCAGGCATCAACCCTGATGCACTTGCCGAGACCTTCAAGCAGGCGCAAGGGGGCATTCTGGGCCTCTTCAACATGTTCTCCGGGGGAGCCGTCGGGCGTCTTGCCATCTTTGCGTTGAACATCATGCCGTACATCTCGGCATCGATCATCATCCAGCTTCTCACCTCGTTGTCCCCGCAGCTCGAAGCCTTGAAGAAGGAAGGAGAGGCGGGCCGCAAGGTTCTCAACCAATATACGCGCTATCTCACCGTGCTGCTGGCTGTGTTTCAGGCATACGGCATCGCGGTCGGGCTCGAATCGTCAAGCGGGAATGTGGTGCTTCAGCCGGGATTGTTTTTCCGGATTTCGACGGTGATTACGCTATCTGGCGGCACTCTCTTCCTGATGTGGCTCGGCGAGCAGATCACGAGCCGAGGCATCGGCAACGGCTCCTCGCTGATCATATTCTCCGGCATCGTCGCCAATCTGCCGACCGCCTTCGTCAACATGCTCAATCTCGGACGCGAGGGGGCCATCTCGACCGGGTTGATCTTCGGCGTCATCGTCATGGCGATCGCGGTGATCGGCTTTTGCGTGTTCATGGAGCGGGCGCAACGGCGCCTCCTGATCAATTACCCGAAGCGCCAATCGGGGAACCGCGTCTATGAGGCGCAGACCTCTTTCCTTCCGCTCAAGCTCAACACATCGGGCGTCATCCCGCCGATCTTCGCGTCTTCGCTCTTGTTGCTGCCGACCACGATCGCGAGCTTCTCGCGCAATGACGGCACTGGGGTCATCGGCCTGATGTCGACCTATCTGGGTCATGGGCGGCCGCTCTACATGGTGCTTTACGTGGCGCTCATCGTCTTTTTCGCCTTCTTCTACACCGCGATCGTCTTCAATCCGCAGGAGACCGCAGACAATTTGAAGAAGCATGGTGGCATCATCCTCGGCATCCGGCCCGGCGAGCGCACGGCGAGCTATATCGACACGATCTTGACACGCATCACCGTGATCGGGGCCGCCTACCTCGCCATCATCTGCCTCATTCCGGAGATCCTGGTCTCGTCGGCGGCCTTGCCTTATTACTTCGGCGGGACATCGCTTCTCATCGTGGTGAGCGTGACGATGGATACGGTGGCGCAGATCAATGGCCATCTCCTCGCCCATCAATATGAGGGGTTGATCAAGAAGTCGAAGCTGCGAGGCCGGCGTCGATGAGGGTCGTGCTTCTCGGTCCTCCGGGCGCAGGCAAGGGAACACAAGCGGCGCGACTGGTCGAGAAGTTCGAGCTCCTTCACCTTTCAACCGGAGACATGTTGCGCGCCGCCACCGCGGCGGGCACGCCGACAGGCCTCGCCGCAAAGGAGATCATGGCGCGCGGCGATCTCGTCCCCGATGACGTCGTCGTCAAGATCATCGAGGATCGCATCGCCGAGAAGGACGCGGCCAAGGGGTTCGTGCTCGACGGGTTTCCGCGCACGGTCGCACAAGCCAAATCTCTGGACACCATGCTCGCAGCCAAGGGCCAGAAGCTTGATGCGGTGATCGAGTTCGAGGTAGACCCCGAGAAGCTGGTCGACCGCATTGTGAAACGTGCGGAGGAGGCAAAGCGTGCCGGGCTGCCTGTCCGCAAGGACGACGACCCCGCGGTTTTTTCGACGAGGCTTGCGGCCTACAGGGAGCAAACCGCCCCCCTTTCGTCATATTACCGGGGGACAGGCTTGCTCAAGGGGGTAAACGGCATGGAATCGATCGATGCGGTGACGCGCTCGCTTGATGCCGTGCTTGATGGGCGTACGCATGAGTGATCCACGTGGGATCGTGTTGACGAAGAGGGCTAATGGCCCTAGAAGCGGCACGAACCAAGGATGACGTTTGCAGTTGGCCGGGCGACCGGGCCGGCTGCTTTGTGTTTGTCGCCGGGATTCGATTTCGGAACAGTTGGCAAAATCGGAACGTCTTTATCGTTCCGCCAGAGGGAGAAGCGGCGTGGCTCGCATTGCTGGCGTCAATATACCGACCAACAAGCGCGTCCCGATCGCGCTGCGGTATATCTATGGGATCGGGCCGACCAATGCGCAGGTCATCTGCGACAAGGTGGGCATTCCCGCCGAGCGGCGCGTCTTCCAGCTTACCGATCAGGAAGTCTTGCAAATTCGCGAGATGATCGATCGCGATTACATGGTCGAAGGCGATCTGCGGCGTGAGGTCGCGGTGAATATCAAGCGGCTGATGGATCTCGGCGCTTATCGGGGTCTGCGTCATCGCCGTGGGCTGCCCGTGCGCGGCCAGCGCACGCATACGAACGCCCGCACCCGCAAGGGCAAGGCGAAGCCGATCGCCGGCAAGAAGAAGTAGCTCGCATCATCAGCGCGGCTTCGCGCATCATCATTGTCGCTCGGGATTGCCCGAGGCTGGGAGAACGGAACATGGCTAAGGAAGCCGGTCGCGTCAGGCGGCGCGAGCGCAAGAACATCGCCTCAGGCGTGGCGCATGTGAACGCGAGCTTCAACAACACGATGATCACCATCACCGACGCGCAGGGCAACGCGATCTCCTGGTCCTCGTCGGGAGTGATGGGCTTCAAGGGCAACCGCAAGTCCACGCCTTATGCGGCGCAGGTCGCTGCCGAGGATGCGGCGCGCAAGGCTCAGGAGCACGGCGTCAAGATGATCGAGGTCGAGGTTTCGGGGCCGGGCTCCGGTCGCGAATCGGCGCTGCGCGCGCTACAGGCTTCAGGGTTCACGGTGACTTCGATCCGCGATGTCACGCCGATCCCGCACAATGGTTGCCGGCCGCGCAAGCGCCGGCGCGTGTGAACCGGACGCGCCGTTCGCGTTCGATCTTTACCGATTTTCGCTTCGCGCTCGCGGAGCCGAGCTGTCAAAGGACATGGCCGTGATGCACAAGAACTGGCAGGATTTAATCAGACCGTCGAAGCTCGAGGTTGCCTTCAACGACGCTTCGCACCGTGCCGCAACTCTGGTCGCCGAGCCGCTCGAGAGGGGTTTCGGAACCACACTCGGAAACGCGCTTCGCCGCGTGCTCTTGTCCTCGCTGCAGGGAGCTGCGGTCACGTCGATCCAGATCGACGGGGTGCTTCACGAGTTCTCCTCGATCGCCGGGGTGCGCGAGGATGTGACCGACATCATCCTCAACGTGAAAACAATCGCGCTCAAGATGCAGAGCGACCAGCCCAAGCGCCTCACCTTGCGCAAGCAAGGGCCGGGAAGCGTCAAGGCCGGCGATATCACCGTGAGCGGCGACATTCAGATCCTCAATCCGGAGCTCGTCCTGTGCACGCTCGACGAGGCTGCCGAATTCCGCATGGAGCTCACGGTCGCGAACGGTAAAGGCTATGTCCCCGCCGATAAGAATCGCGCCGAGGATGCGCCGATCGGCCTCATTCCCGTCGACAGCCTCTTCAGCCCGGTGAAGAAAGTCTCGTATCGCGTCGAGAACACGCGCGAGGGCCAGGTGCTCGACTACGACAAGCTCACCATGATGATCGAGACGAACGGCGCAGTTTCCCCCGACGATGCAGTCGCCTATGCGGCGCGCATCATCCAGGATCAGCTGAACGTCTTCGTCAACTTCGAGGAACCCCGCAAGGAGCAGGCCGTCTCAGTCTCGGCGCCGGAACTGCCTTTCAACCCGGCCCTTCTCAAGAAAGTCGACGAGCTCGAACTCTCGGTGCGCTCGGCAAATTGCCTCAAGAACGACAATGTCGTCTACATCGGCGATCTGATCCAGAAATCGGAAGCGGAGATGCTGCGCACGCCGAATTTCGGCCGCAAGTCGCTGAACGAGATCAAGGAGGTGCTCGCCACCATGGGGCTGCATCTCGGAATGGAAGTGACCGGTTGGCCGCCGGAGAATATCGAGGAGCTGGCCAAGCGCTTCGAGGAACATTACTGAGACGAGCCGGAACGATCGCAGACGAAGAGCGCCAGCAGGATCATCCATGTATCACCGCAAAAGCTATCGCCGCTTCGGCCGTTCTTCCGAGCATCGGCAGGCGATGTTCGCCAATCTCGCCGCCGCGCTCATCAAGCATGAGCAGATTGTTACCACGCTGCCCAAGGCGAAGGATCTTCGGCCCGTGGTGGAAAAGCTGGTGACGCTCGGCAAGCGGGGCGATCTTCATGCGCGCCGCCAAGCGATGGCGAAAATCGGCGACGAGCAAATGGTGAAGAAGCTCGTCGAGGTGCTCGGCCCACGCTACAAGGAAAGGCAAGGCGGATACACGCGCATCCTCAAGGCCGGCTATCGCTACGGCGATGCGGCGCCCGTTGCGGTCATCGAGCTCGTCGATCGCGATGTCGACGCGAAGGGACTTGATTCCGGGCCGACGCAGAAGAGTGAAGTGGTCGAGAATGCGGCCGCCTGAAGCGGACAGGATTGCGAGATCAAGGGCGCCGTAAAGGCGCCCTTTTGTTTTGAAGGCTGCCTCTTCGTTGCAGGCCGGCGCGTGATCCCCGAGGCTGCGGCCAGGCAAATGTCAGTCGTGGATCACCGAAATCTGAAACGGCAAAGGCTTGCATTTCTCCGTCGGACGAATTGTTCTGGTGCGAGACAAAAGCGTGGGAGGCCGGAGTGAGCTCGAGGAAATATGAGGCCGAGAAGCTGAAAGATGCTTCGCGCGGGCTTACGATTTGGGTGCTCGCTCTCTTGCGCAAACGGCAAATCATTCAGACCTTCTCGGCGCTCGCGCTT
Source organism: Hyphomicrobiales bacterium (assembly GCA_019247795.1). Lineage (GTDB taxonomy): Bacteria > Pseudomonadota > Alphaproteobacteria > Rhizobiales > Beijerinckiaceae > GAS188. The sequence continues at coordinate 21,755 of JAFBAK010000382.1, forward strand.
GCGTTACCGCTTGCAGTTCCCGCGCATGCTCAGGCGAGCAGGGGCTCGGAACGAAACTGGGTCGCCGCCTGGACAGCCTCGACGCAAGGCCCTTTTCCGGTCGGCAACGCGACCGCGCAACCCGAGCTTAAATTTGCGCTGCCCTCTTCGGAGCGAGGCGCATCCGATCAGACCTTCCGCCTGATCCTTCGTCCCGATATCTGGGGCGGGCAGGCGCGTATCCGACTTTCCAATGTCTTCGGAACAAAGCCCGTCACTTTTGACGATGTGGAGCTCGGCTTGCAATCGAGCGGCAGCGTCCTCGTTGCCCATTCGAGCAGGCCGGTCACCTTCGAAGGCAAGTCCAAGGTCGTGGTGCCGGCCGGTCAGAGCATGATGAGCGACATGGTCGTGCTTCCTTGGGTCAAGGACAAGAACGATCCGATGCTTGCCAGTCGCAAGCTCGCCGTGAGCTTCCACGTCGTCGGCGACAGCGGCCCGATCACCTGGCACGCCAAGGCCCTCACGACGAGCTACATCTCGCCTCCCGGCTCCGGCTCGCATGCGCGCGAGGAGACGGAGATGAGCTTTCCCTTCTCCTCCACCTCTTGGTATTTCCTCGACGAGGTGCAGATGGCCGTGCCCGACGCACAGACGATCGTCGCTTTCGGCGATTCGATCACCGACGGGACCGCCTCCACCCTCAACGGGGATGATCGTTGGCCGGACGTGTTCTCGCGACGCGTGCATGCTGCGTTCGGCAATCGCTTCAGCATCGTCAATGAAGGCATCGGCGGCAATATGGTGATCGGGCCCGCGAATTATGCGGCCGAGCCGTTCGCCGGCGGCCCTTCGGCGCTCGACAGGCTCGAGCGAGATGTCGTGAACCTGCCCAATGTGACCAAGGTGATTTTTCTCGAGGGCATCAATGATTTCGGCAACGCGCGCGCTGATCCTGAAAAAGTGGAAGAGGGCCTACGCACTTTCGTGGATAGGCTGCGCGCTCGTTTTCCCTCTGCGAAATTTTACATCGGCACGCTCACCTCGGCGGTGCACAGCACCAATGGCGATTATGGTTCGCAAACGGTCGAGGAGAAGCGCCGTGCATATAATGAGTTCATCCGCTCGGCCGGAATCTTCGACGGCGTCATCGACTTCGACGCAGCGACCATTGACAAGGAGACGGGCGAGCTGAAAGCCGAGTTCCAACCGAACTCGACGACCGGAGGGCTCGGCGACAAGCTTCACCCCAATCGTGCCGGCTATGCCGCAATGGCAAACGCGATCGACTTCGCGAAGCTCTTCGGCGCGCAGCCCTGAAAAGGGAGGGGTGCTCCGCCGGGACCGCGGGAATTTCGGCGCCGGAGAGCTCTTTTCTCAATCGACTTTGTTCTTCTTGAGCTCCGCCGTGAGTTCGTCTGCGAGAAGGCCGATCATCGGCTCCCTGCGCGATCGCTTCAAGCGCTCGGCCGCCAGGATCGCCTGCAAACCGGCGAAGGTTCTGTTGAGGTCGTCATTGACGAGCACGTAATCGAAATCGCGCCAATGAGAGATCTCGTCGGCGGCCGAGGCGAGGCGCTTTCGAATGGTGATCTCGTCATCCTCGGCGCGCCGGCGCAAGCGCTCGACGAGCTCGGGAATTGAGGGCGGCAGAATGAATACGCTCGCCACATCGCTCCGCATTTCCTGGTAGACCTGCAGCGTGCCCTGGACATCGATGTCGAACAGATAATCGCGCCCTGTCGCGAGCGCGGTTTCGACGGGCTCGCGCGGCGTCCCATAGAAGTTTCCGTGCACTTGCGCCCATTCGAGAAGCTCGCCGCGCTCCCGCAAAGCTTCGAAGCGACGCTTGTCGATGAAATGGTAATGCATGCCATCCACCTCGCTGGCGCGGCGCGGGCGCGTGGTGACCGAGATGGAAAGTGTGAGCTGATCGTCGGCCTGGAGGAGGAGGCGGCTCAACGTCGATTTGCCGGCGCCGGAAGGAGAGGCGATGACGAGAATGAGCCCGCGTCGGCACAAGGGCTTCGCCTCGCCCGTCATCTGCGGCGTCGAGCTCATTCGACGTTCTGCACCTGCTCGCGCCATTGCTCCACCACTGATTTCAGCTCGAGGCCGATGCGAGACAGCGAAACATCGTTCGCTTTCGCGGTGAGTGTATTCACCTCGCGAGAAAACTCCTGCGCCAGGAAGTCGAGGCGCCGCCCCACGGCGCCCCCCTTGGCGAGAAGCTCGCGCGCCGCCGCCACATGCGCGTGCAAGCGATCTATCTCTTCTCGAACATCCGCGCGGCTCGCCATCAGCACCGCTTCCTGATGCAATCGATCTGGATCGAAGTCTTTCGAGACCTCCAGAAGCTCCCGCACTTGCTTCGCGAGGCGCTCGCGTACTACCGCCGGCTGGCGCGCCGGGCAGGCCTCGGCGGCTTCGGTGAGGCGCTCGATCGTCTGCAGCTGCGCGGCAAGCACGCCCTCGAGTCTCGCCCCTTCTTCGGCGCGCGCCTCGATGACGGCGTCGAGCGCCTTCGCGAAAGAGCTCGAAAAGGCGGCGGCGCTTGCGTCCCGTGCTTCTTCGCTATCACCTGATTCATCGCCTCCCGCGACACCTCGCACCGCGAGCAGCGGTGCGATCTCGGGCGGCGGAAGATTGTGCCGCCGGGCCACGCGCGCGGCGGCCTCGATCAGCGAATCGAGAAAAGGCTCGTTGATCGGAGAGGAACCGATTTGCGTTTCCCGATTGGCGTTCAACACCGCAAACAGCGAACCTCGGTGCAGCTTGCCAGAGGCTGCGCGCCGCAGCGTCTCTGCGAGAGCCTCGAAACCCGCAGGCAGCTTGAACTTCACCTCGAGTCCACGCCCGTTGACGCTGCGGATTTCCCAGGCGAAGCGCCAGGAGCCGTGGCTACCCGTCTCGCGGGCAAATCCGGTCATGCTTTGCAAAGACAAAGGTTCGATCCGCTGAGGGTTCCCGCAAGACGGCGCTCCAGCTGATAGCTTTGACCTCCGCTCGCCGCAAGACAGGCTTGGAGCGCGCGGGTGGCTCTCGCCTGCATACCTCGAGCCGGGGAAGCTTAAAGGCCCGCAGAAAGCCGCCGAGGGTCGTTCTGCTATTTAAGATTGGGCACGGTCTTGGGATAGCTCAGATCGAAAGTCTTATTGTTGAGCGGATCCTTCGGGGTACCGGCGACTGCGTCGAAAGCGATGGGACGGTGCGGCGCGGCGGCAGGAGCAGCCGGGCCCTGATCCGTCGAGGCGACGGAAGCGGCCGAAGCGTCAGCCTCCGTTCCCCCGTTCGATGCCTGTGGGGCGGCATGGCCATTCGCGGGCGGCGCGCCGGCCCCGCGCTTTTGCCCCTTGGCCGGCGGCGTCGCAGGGGAGGTCGACGTGGCCGGGACGCCAAAACCGGGCGATCCGATTGTTCCGGGAGAGATGCCGGCCGCCGGCGCAGCGAAACTCGGTACATTCGACGGCTGAGACTGTGCAGGGGCGCCTCCCGTGACGCCGGCCGCGGCTGCCGCGGCGCTCTGGGCGGCGCGATCAGCCTCGATCTGGCGCCAGCGAGCCACATTGCGTAGATGCTGATCGAGCGTCTCGGCGAAGACATGCCCTCCCGTGCCATCCGCCACGAAATAAAGCTCTTTCGTGCGCGACGGATTGGCGACCGCTTCCATCGCGGCGCGCCCCGGATTGGCGATCGGACCCGGAGGAAGACCATCGATCGTGTAGGTGTTGTAAGGGGTCGGCTTGGCGACCTCGTCCTTCGTCAGGGCGTGCCCGAGCGGTCCCTTGCCGCCGGTCAAGCCGTAAACGATCGTCGGATCGGACTGCAGGCGGATGTTCTTCTGCAGGCGGTTGAGAAGGACGCCCGCAATGCGCGGGCGCTCATCCGCCTTGCTCGTCTCCTTCTCCACGATCGAGGCCAGGACGACGAGGTCCTGTGCGGAGCGGATCGGCAAATCCGCAGAGCGTCGCTTCCAGATGTCGTTGAGGGCCGTGCGTTCCGCATCCGCCATCCAGGTCAGGATCTTCGAACGCTGGTCCCCCCGCGTGATCTTATAGGTGTCGGGCAGCAGCGTCCCTTCGCGAGGAACGTCCTTGATATCTCCGGAGAGGTCTTCATCGCCGCGCAAGATCTCGACGACCTCCTCGCTCGTCTTCCCTTCGGGGATGGTGACGAAGCGATCGATCGTCTTTCCCTCGACGAGCGTGTCGATCACGGTCTCGACGCTCGCTTTGGCGGGAAAGAGGAACTCGCCCTTGCGCAAATGCTGATCGACCCCGAGCATCCTCACCCCGATCGAGAAGACGAGCCCGTTATCGATCACCCGTTCGTTGAGCAAGGTATCGGCGATCTCCGCTGTGCTGCCTCTGATGACGACGGCCTTATCCACGTCGAGGGGGCCCGGAGCGTGCAGCCGCGTCGCCAACAGATGGATTCCCGTTCCGGCGACCGCCATCCCGAGGAGCAAAATGGTGAAAAGCGCGCTTCCGATGACGACAAAGCGCCCATGCTCGCGTTTCTTCAGCTCGGGCGGCGGTGGCGGCGCGACAGGTTGCATCGCGTCATGCGCGCTTTTGGGCGTGCGTCGAAAGGCGCCAGCCAGTCCAGAGCGGGATTTGGTGAGCGCCCCCGGCTCGGCCTCACTCGTCATCGCGAATCCTCGTCACGAGCCCATCCGGCGGGCGCGAAGCTATCTCGGTAAAGCATTTTTCGTGAAACGCTTTTCAGAATCAATTCTCGAAAAGGGATTCGTATCATGCCCGGTTGATAGGCATTCAATGTGGCGAAACTCCGCCTCCAGGCCCCGAGGCGGACAGCGGACTTCCGGTCACGACGAGTGTCGACGAAAGATGACGGACGCGTTGGTCCCCCCAAATCCGAACGAATTCGACAGGGCGACCTCGACCGTACGCCGTTTCGCGACGTGCGGGACGAGATCGATGGCGGTTTCGACCGAAGGGTTATCGAGGTTGATGGTCGGTGGCACGATCCCATCGCGGATCGCCAGGATCGAGAAGATCGCCTCGATGGCTCCGGCAGCGCCCAAGAGATGGCCGGTCGCGGATTTGGTGGATGACATGGCAACCGCAGCACAGGCGTTGCCGAGAAGTCGCTCGACGGCGCGCAGTTCGATTTCGTCTCCGACCGGGGTCGAGGTGCCGTGCGCGTTGATGTAATCGAGATCCGCCGGAGCGATATCGGCGCGCTTGATGGCCGCGGCCATCGACCGATATGCGCCGTCCCCATCCTCCGACGGGGAGGTGATGTGGAAAGCATCGCCCGAAAGTCCATAGCCCACGATTTCCGCGAGAATCGGCACTCCGCGCGCGAGCGCGTGATCGCGCTCCTCGAGCACGACCGCCCCGGCGCCCTCGCCCATGACAAAGCCGTCCCGCTTGGCGTCATAGGGGCGCGATGCGCGCTTCGGCTCCTCGTTGAAGTTCGTGGACAGCGCGCGACACGCCGCAAAGCCCGCAAGCGATAGGCGATTGATCGGCGATTCGGCTCCTCCCGCGACCATGACGTCCGCATCACCAAGCGCGATCAGCCTCGCCGCATCGCCGATCGCGTGAGCGCCCGTGGAGCAGGCGGTGACAACTGCATGGTTCGGCCCCTTGAGGCCGAACTCTATCGACACGTAGCCCGAGGCCAAGTTGATGAGGCGACCCGGAATGAAGAAAGGCGAGATCCGACGGGGACCCTTCTCCTTGAGCGTGATTGCAGCTTCATTGATGCCGGCGAGGCCGCCGATCCCCGAGCCGATCAGCACGCCCGTTCGCGTCTGATCCTCATAGGTCGATGGGCGCCATTTCGCGTGGTCGAGGGCCTGGCGAGAAGCGGCCATCGCATAGACGATGAACTCATCGACCTTGCGCCGCTCCTTGGCTTCCATCCAATCGTCCGGATCGTAAAACCCGTTCGCACCATCACCCCGCGGGATGCAGCAGGCGACCTTGGCCGGAAGATCGGAAACGTCGATAATGTCATCGACGCGGATCGCGCCGCTCTCGCCAGCGAGGAGACGCGACCAGGTCGGTTCCACGCCGCAGCCGAGCGGCGTCACCATGCCGAGGCCCGTGACCACGACACGCCGCAAACCATTTTGGGTCGCGGTGCGTGAAGACTGAGGTTCGGCCATGGTCAATGTGGGGAGGAAACTTTCGTCTTAGGAGGCCTTGCCCTTTTCCGCCGCGCCCTTCTCGAGGAAATGGATGGCGTCCCCCACGGTCTGGATGGTCTCGGCGGCATCGTCTGGAATCTCGACGCCGAACTCTTCCTCGAAGGCCATGACCAACTCGACCGTGTCCAAACTGTCGGCGCCGAGATCGTCGATGAAATTTGCTTTCTCGGTGACCTTGTCCGGTTCAACGCCGAGATGCTCGACGACAATCTTCTTCACACGCTCGGCGATATCGCTCATCGTTTGATCCTTTGCCACAATATCAACGGGATCCGGGGCTCCGAAGTCCGTTCTACGCCTATGTTCCCGCGGTTGCCGCCAATGCCGACGCAGTGCATTGCGGTCCGAATGGTTCAAACCAAAGACTTGTTCGCGACTGAGTCGCGCCAAGCTTTCATATTCGCTTGGCTCCTAACATATCCCGCCGCCCCTGGCGAGGGGGATGGCGAGGCGACTAGGGGAGTGGGCCCTCCCTGTCCAAGTCTATGAAATCATGGCCATTCCGCCGTTCACGTGGATGGTTTGGCCGGTTACGTAAGCGGCTTCCGCGGACGCGAGATACACAGCGGCGGCCGCAACTTCCTCGCTCGTCCCGAGACGGCCGGCCGGAATGCGCGCGAGCACATTCTCGCGCTGTCTTTCGTTGAGTGCATCGGTCATCGCAGTCGTGATCATGCCGGGCGCGATGCAATTGACGGTGACCAAGCGGCTTGCGACCTCGGCGGCAAGCGACTTGGTCATACCGGTCAGAGCCGCCTTCGAGGCCGCGTAGTTGCCCTGTCCCGGATTGCCGGTCGCGCCGACGACGGAGGTGATGGAAATGATCCGTCCGAAGCGCCGGCGCATCATGCCCTTGAGCGCGGCGCGCGACAGTCGGAACGCAGCCGTGAGGTTGACGGCGATCACCTCGTCCCACTCGGCATCCTTCATCCTCAGGAAGAGATTGTCGCGCGTGACCCCGGCGTTGTTCACGAGAATGTCGAGCGAACCAAGCGCTGCCTCCGCTGCAGGAACGAGGCCCTCGACAGAGGTCGCATCCGCAAGATTCGCCACGCAAACATGGGTGCGCTCGCCGAGCGCGCCTGCAAGTGCCTCGAGCGCTTCTCGACGGGTGCCCGAGACAGCGACCGCGGCACCTTGCGCATGAAGCGCGCGCGCGACAGCTCCTCCGATCCCGCCCGAGGCGCCAGTGACGAGCGCGGTCTTGCCGCGAAGATCAAACATGTGAAGCGTCCTGTGCGAAAGCGCGGTGTCCGACGATCTTGTTCATGGCGGGCCGGCATGGCTCACGGCGCCTTGCCCTTGGTCGCGGAGAAGGCTTCGATATCGCTGGGCGCGCCGACATTCACGACGACAGCTCCCTCCGCGATGCGCTTGACCAGTCCCGAAAGCACCTTGCCGGCACCAACTTCGACAAACTTCGTCACTCCTTGCGAGGTCATGTGCTCCACGCTCTCCCGCCAGCGAACCGTGCCGGTCACCTGCCGGACGAGACTGTCTCGAATGGCATCGGGGTCGGTGAGCGCCCGAGCCTCCATATTGGCCACGAGAGGAGTGCGGGGCGCGTGGGGCGGATGCTCCTCGAGCGCTGTCCGCATGGCGTCGGCGGCCGGCTGCATCAAGGCGCAATGAAAAGGCGCGGATACCGGAAGCAGCATGGCTCGGCGCGCGCCTTTTCTTTTAGCGTTCTCGACGGCACGCTCGACTGCGGCCTTGGCGCCGGATACGACGACTTGGCCGGGAGCGTTGTCATTTGCCACTTCACACACTTGGCCGGTATCGGCCGCGGCCTCTGACGCGGCTTCCGCGGCGGCTTCGGCGTCTAGCCCCAGCAATGCGGCCATCGCGCCTTCGCCGGGGGCCACTGCCTTCTGCATGGTGTCCCCACGAAGCCGCAACAACCGCGCTGTGTCGGCGATGGCGAAGGCGCCTGCGGCGCAAAGCGCGGAATATTCGCCGAGCGAGTGGCCGGCGACAAAAGCGACATCGCGGGACAAGTCGAGCCCATATTCGCTCTCCAGAACTTTCAGGGCTGCAATCGACACCGTCATCAAAGCCGGTTGCGCATTGCGGGTGAGCATGAGCTCGGCCTCGGGTCCCGCGAACATCAACGAGGAAAGCTTCTCCGAGAGCGCGTCGTCGGTTGCCTCGAAGACCGCGCGCGCGGCCTGAAAATTCTCGAACAAGGCCTTGCCCATGCCGACGGTTTGGCTGCCCTGGCCGGGGAAGATGAAGGCGGTTGTCATGAGGCTTCGGTTCCGAACGGCATGAATATCGACGCCATGCGGCAGGCCGGTGCGAGACAGCGTCGCGATGGGTTCTGGTCAGGGAGGTCGCGCCTGTCAAGGCGAGTTCATGAAGGACGCCGCAGTCAATCCACTCCGCCTGTCGCCGCCACCAGGATGTCCGACGAATTGAGGAAGCGTAAGGGGTCGACCGGTTCGCCATCGATCCGCGTCTCATAATGGAGGTGCGGGCCCGTCGAGCGGCCTGTCGAGCCGACGCGGCCGATTGCCGTGCCCGCGGAGACGTAGGCACCGTCGGAAACAAGGATTGCCGAGAGGTGGCCGTAGCGCGTCGAGACGCCCTCGCCATGCTCGATCTCGACCATGTTCCCATAGCCGCCCGCGTAGCTTGCATTGACGATCTTGCCTGAGGCCGTGGCACGTACGATCGTGCCTTCCTCGGCCCGCAGATCGACACCCGGATGGAGTGCCCATCCCATTCCGAAGGGGTCTTTCCTCGCGCCGTAACCGCTCGTGATTTCGAGCCTTCCGGCGAGCGGCTGGCGCAATGGCAGCGACGAGATCGTCCGAGATAATTCGTCGTGCTCTTCAAGCCGAACTTTCAGGCCATGAAGGAGCTCGTCAAATCCAGGGACATTGCCGTCCTTCGGCAGGGGCAGGAATGGACCACCCATGTCGGCCGCCCTGGCCTTGGGGCGTTGCGCGAAACGCGACGGGTCGATGCCGGAGCGCTTGAGCGCGCCGCGCAGTTGATCGATCTGGCTCGCGGCGCGGCTATTGGCATGTTCGAGCACCTCGACCTGCAGCCGCTCTACGGTGTCGAGGGAATTCACCACCGTGTCGACGAGGGCAGGCTTCGTCCCCAAGAAGGTGGGACCGGCCATGCCGTCGAAGAGGCTCGCCCGCGGGCCCGGATATGGGACCTTGTGATGCGAGCTTGCGGAAGGCGAAGAAGGCGCGGGCGTCAGGTCCCCATTCGCATGGCCTTCTCTCTCCCCGGAATAGGACGAATAATTCGCGCTCTCGTCGATCGGATGGGGCTTCTCGCCCGCGAAATCGGTGATCGCTTTGACCGGGTCGGGGGATTGGGGATCCGAGAGGTGTGCGGCCGAATGAGGGGCGTTGGAATTCGGATCTGCCCCGAGGAGCCAGATTCGCGAATGGGCCTTGTTCGGATCGCTCGGGTTTCGCAGAAGCTGCGCGACGGTTTCGGTGCGCGTCTCGAGCTCGGCCTGCCGGGAGAGGAGTTCCCGGAGACGACCTTCGAAGCTGTATTGGGTCGAGACTTGGCGGTTGCGGGACTCATCGAGTTTGGCTTGTTCGGCGGCGAGCCTCTCTTCGTAGACGGCGCGCATCTGCGCCTGGTCGGCGATCAACTTGCCCACGAGAGTGTCGCGAAACACGAGGAGATAAAGCGAAAATCCGCTCCAGACGATGAGAGCAAGCTTCAGCGCGGCACATGAGCCGATCCATGACCGGCGCAAGGTCAGGGTACGTGCTGCGCCATCCTTGGCGAAGGTGACAATGTGCACCTGGCGCAATGCTGCTTTACCGATGCCAGACATGACGCTCGCGTCCCGATCCCTCGCAGGCTTTCACGCGGCGTCATTAGAAACGGTTAAGGTTAACCGCGAGCTAATACTCGTCGACGACGGCGGATACCTCGCCCGATGTCGACGCATCTGAACCCAACTCGGTCAGATCTTGCCGGCGGCCCCGAGCACGTCCTTGGCGTGGCCTTCAACTTTCACCTTGCGCCAAAGCTTCGCCACCCGCCCTCTTTTGTCGATCAGAAAAGTCGAACGTTCGACACCCATGTAGCTTCGCCCGTACATCGACTTCTGCGTCCACACGCCATAGGCGTTCAATGTGTCGTGAGTTTCATCTCCGACCAGAGGGAATGTGAGGCCATATTTGGACTTGAACCTAGCGAGCGCCTTTACCGGATCGGGAGAGACCCCGAGTATCGTACAATCCAATTTGCTAAAATCCTGAAGCAAACCGTTGAATTCTTGAGCCTCTTTGGTGCAGCCGGAAGTGTCGGCTTTCGGATAGAAATAAAGTACGATCGGCTTACCCTTGAGGCCTGCAAGGCTGATCGCGGTCCCCTCATCGCTCGGCAAGTCAAAATCGGGGGCAAGATCGCCTTCTTCTAACTGCGCCATATTCTCAACTCCCTGATCCGTCATTGAGATATACGGATTGCGCGCCGAATCGCGAAATCGATCGACCAAGACCGAAGAGCAACCCTCGCTTGCGCGGACCCTTACCTAACCTCGCCGAGTTTGACCCCTCAAGCTTGGCGCAAGCAATCGTTGAGTCGCCCGACGGATGTCCGATCCCGCAGACCCCAATCCACTACCTCCCTCGGTGAAAGCGAAGGCAGGAAGGTCTGTCGGACGGCGCTTGCTGCGCGGCGTGGTCCTTGCGCTTTGCGTTCTCGTTTGCGTCGTCCTCATCGGCTTTGGCGGTGCCGCTTGGCGGTTGTCGCAAGGTCCGGTCTCACTCGATGCCCTCATGCCGCGCATCACGGCGGCGCTCCAGCAGAGATTCGCGGAAGGTTTCATCGTCACGGTCTCGGGGGCGGAGCTCGAAGGCCGTGGCGCCAGACCGTCTCTTACCGTGCTGGGGCTCTCGATCAGGGATGCGGCAGGACATGAGATCATCTTTGCACCGAAGGCAGAGGTCGATTTCGATCCGATGCGACTGCTGCGGCGCGATGTCGGATTGCACCGCATCGCGTTGATCGGTCCGCAATTCAAAGCCTTCATCTCTCGCCAGGGAGAGATTTCTCTCATCAGTGCCTTCTCGTCGTCTCCTGGCGGGGTCCCGCACGGGCCGGGGGACCGGCCGCCGGGCCCTGCCGAAGGACAGGTTCGGCCGGAGCTCGGCAAGCCCGACGTATCGAATGGGGAACCGGGCAGCGGCGAGCCCGACCATGTGCGTCACGGTCTGGTGGCGGCTTACGACGATCTCTTCGGCCCACGCGGTCCGTTCAAGGTAATCAATTACGTCGGCATCGAGGATGGTCGCCTTACGGTCGATGACGAGCGCTCGAACGACGAATTGACCTTCTCGCATCTCACCGCCTCTTTCGTGCGCGACGCCAGAGAGCATGTGCATCTCGCGCTCAAGGGGCCTTCCGGCGAGTGGTCGCTCGAGGCAGCGGTCGAGCGAAGCGGGATGAACGAGCGGCGGCTCGTGGTCGAGCCGAAGGACGCGCCGCTCGGCGATATCCTGCTTCCGGTCCTGCCGAGGCCTCTGGCGCTGGCGCCCGACATGCCGGTTTCAGGGCGCATAGCGATCGACATTGGAGATGATGGGCGCGTCAAGAATGCTCAGGGCGAGCTGATGGCCGGCGCGGCGGCTTGGAATAGGCCGGGAGAGGCGGCGCCCCTGCTCGTCACCGACGAGATCACGGCATCCTTCGTGTATGATGGTTCATCCCGCGTGATCGAGGTCCGAAAACTCGGCGTGCTTGCCGGCGACACCGATGTCTCGGTGAACGGACGCGTCTCCCCGACCTCGGATGGCAATTTCGAGTTCGAATTCACGGGGGCGAATGGCGCTGTCGCGGGAGCGGGTATCGCCGATCAGCCCATATCCCTCGCGCGCATCCATATGATCGGCACGTTATCGCCGCGGGACGCCACCATAACGGTCGCGCCACTCGAGCTGTCCGGCAAGGATATCTCTTTTGCCTTGAATGCGACCTACCGGCGTGGCCGAACGGGGGGACTGACACTTGCCATGCAATCCGGCCGTATGCCGGCGCGTGCGCTCCTCGCGCTCTGGCCGCCTCAAGTGTCCAAGGACGTTCGCAAATACCTTATCGAGCGGCTCAACCGTGGCGTCCTCGAGCACTTTTCCCTGTCCAACAGCTTCAACGAGGAATCGCTGGCGGACGTCATGGCGGATCGTCCCATTCCAGACGATGCATTGAAGCTCTCGGCGGATGTGTCGGAAACCAATCTGCGGTTCTCCGACGATCTTCCTCCCCTTTCGTTCGCCACTGCCCATGTCGAGGGCACGGGTCACACCTCGACCGTGCTGGTGTCGAGCGCCAATGTGGACCTGGGCGGAAATCATGTGTTGTCGCTGAGCGAAGGTCGTTTCGCCGTCGCCGACACGACCAAAAAGCCGCCGATCGCTCAAGTGAGCTTTCGCGTTCAAGGCGGAGCGGAGGCATTCGTCGCGGCGATGCAGCAGGACGCGCTGCGAAGTGCGAGTCAGTCCCTTTCTCCTGAAAGCTTTTCAGGCCTCGGAGATGCGCATGTGCAATTTGCGCTGACGCTGCGCGATGGCGTGAAGCCGCGCGATGTGCCCGTCACGATCCAAGGCAATTTCACGAAACTCACGGCACAAGACGTCGGCGTCGGTCAGAAACTCGAGAATGCCCAGCTTGGCTTCACGGTGGTTGGCGGCGTGATGACCGGCAAGGGTGAAGGACGTTTCGTCGGGGTTCCGGCCACGATCGAGGTACGCAAAGAGCCGACCGACCGCACGCCGCAGATCACGCTGTCGCTTACGCTGGATGACGCAGCGCGAGGGAAGCTCGGCCTGCATGCCGGCAAAAGCATAACCGGCCCCACGCCGATCAAGATAACGCCGGCTCCGGAGGCCGGATCTTCGCCAGCCTTCGATGTCGAGGCCGATCTCGGCCGGGCCAACGTCGATGGCTTCATCCCCGGTTGGACGAAGCCTGCCGGCCGTCCCGGCAAGCTCAGCTTCAGGGTGACGCCAGGCGATGACCAGACGCATTTCAGCAGGATCAGTCTCGCGGCTGCGCCAGTTGCGGTGAGCGGCGACCTCGTGACCGGCAAGGAGGGAGCGCTGGTATCGGCCAAGTTCGACAGCTTCAAGATCTCGCCTGGGGATGACCTGCGGGTCGAGGTCACGCGAGAGGGAAGTGTGTACAAGACATCGGTGAAGGGCACGGCGATCGATCTGCGCCCCTACATCAAGAACTTCATGTCGGGTTCGCAGGGGGACACCCAGGACGCCGATCTCGACCTCAAAGCAACGAGCGCCATCGGCTTTGGAGATGAAAAGGGATCGGCCCTCGACCTCCGCCTGAGCCGGCGCGGACAGGGCCTCACCGAATTCCGTTTTGCCGGTCAGATCGGGCGCGCGGACGTGACCGGATCGCTTGACCATCAGGGGCGCCCCCTCATCACGCTGCAAACCTCCGATGCCGGCGCCTTCCTGCGCTTTACCGACCTCTATGCGCATATGAGCTCGGGCAGCATGGTGCTTCGCCTCACCCCGAGCGTCGGTTCACAAGCCGGAGCCGTCGCCATCCGCGATTTCAGCTTGCGCAATGAGGAAGCTCTGGCGCGTATCTTCGCGCAAGCGCCCCCGCCAGCATCTTCTGACGGCAACGGCACGGCGCGCGCGCCCCTCACACCCTCAGAGGCTCAATTCAACCGAATGCAAGCGAGCTTCGTGCGCAATTCGGGGCGGCTCGATATCCGCGAGGCCTTGATCGTGGGCAATCAGGCAGGGATCACGCTATCCGGTCTCGTCGATTTTGGCCGAAATGCACAAAGCCTTGCTGGGACCTTCGTCCCCGTTTACGGGCTCAACAATGCTTTCAGCAAAGTGCCGCTTTTCGGGCCATTGCTCGGCGGTGGCGCCAATGAGGGCCTGCTGGGAGTCAATTTCCGAGTGACCGGCTCGCTCACCCGTCCAGACATAGCCGTCAACCCGCTTTCGGCCATGACGCCCGGGTTTCTGCGGAAGCTCTTCGATGTAGGCGGCCTCGGCCCGCATGATCTTGAGCCGGACACTCAGGAATCGAGCGACGCCAGCCGCAACGCGCATTGAAATCGCAGCGGGGCTTTGGCGTCATGCGGCCGAGCCGTTCTTCTCGGCTGGGACCGGCCTCAAAAGGACGTGGCGCTTGCGGCCGAGCGACAGCTTGATGACGCCGTCCGGAGAAAGGTCCGCGGCGCGGAGCGTCGCGCGCTCGTCGGTGACGGGGACGTCGTTCAGCCGCAGGCCGCCGCCCTTGATCTGACGACGCGCATCACCATTCGAAGCGGCGAGCCCGGCGCGCACGAAAGCGGTGAGCACACCAAGCCCCGCCTCGAATTCGGCGCGCGGCAATTCGACAGTGGGAAGGCTTTGGGCGAGCGCGCCTTCCTCGAAGGTCTCGCGTGCGGTTTTCGCCGCCTCGTTGGCGGCTTGCTCGCCATGCAGCAGCCGCGTCGCTTCGGTGGCGAGCACCTTTTTCGCTTCGTTGATATCGGCGCCCGTCAAGCTCTCGAGCCGCCTGATTTCATCAAGCGGCAAGAGGGTGAATAGCCGCAGAAAACGTCCGACGTCGGCGTCTTCGGTGTTTCTCCAGAATTGCCAATAGTCGTAAGGGCTGAAGAGTTCGGCGTTGAGCCACACAGCGCCCGCGGCCGTCTTGCCCATCTTGGCGCCGGAAGCAGTCGTCAGCAGCGGTGTCGTGAGCGCATAAAGCTGAGGCGTCGCCATGCGACGGCCGAGGTCCACGCCCGTGACGATATTGCCCCACTGATCGGATCCGCCCATCTGCAGATTGCATCCGACCCTGCGTGACAATTCGACGAAATCATAAGCCTGCAGGCACATGTAGTTGAATTCGATGAAGGACATCTCCTGATCGCGCTCGAGGCGAAGCTTTACCGAATCCATCGACAACATGCGATTGACCGAAAAATGCCGGCCGACATCGCGCAGGAACTCGATGTAGTTGAGCTTCGTCAGCCACTCCGCATTATCGAGCATAATGGCATCGCGTTTCCCGGCCCCGAAACGAAGGAAACGGGCGAACACCTGTTTGATGCCATCCTTATTGGCCTCGATCTCCTCGACTGACAGAAGCTTGCGGGATTGGTCCCGCCCCGAAGGATCACCCACCCGGGTGGTGCCTCCACCCATCAGCGCGACCGCCTTGTTCCCGGTCTGCTGAAGCCAATACAGCATCATGATCTGGATCAGCGAGCCGATATGAAGCGAGACCGCGGTGCAGTCGAAACCGATATAGCCGACGACCTCGTTCCTCCGCGCGAGCGCATCGAGACCGGCAAAATCGGAACACTGATGAATGAAGCCCCTTTCATCCAGCGTTCTCAGGAATTCGGATTCATGGGGCATCGCGATCTCCCGCTGGCTGTCCACTTGCCGCCGGAGACGATCTCGAAGAGCGCCGCCGTTCGGCCGCCCACTCGATGGACGATGCGGCCCGCCGCGTCCAACGGCAGAGCGCAGGGATGGCTCGGCCTTTCCGTCTCGGTAAAGCTGGCGGGCGGCTAGGTAATCCGGCTTGCCCACAAAATCAATCGCGCGGCGCCGCGGCCCGCCGCGTTCGTGTCAGCGTCTCAGTCGGGTGGCGCTCCGGCTCCGGCCGCGATGGCACCAAGATCGGCGCTGAACCCGTTATTCGGAATTTGTCTCGATCTATTCTGTCTTAAATTGGTTCTATGATGAAATATTCCGCAGTCGTTGTTGTTTCGAGTAGTTAGTGGCTACAATGTGTGGTCACTTGTCGAAATAAAGCAGTTGTGCCTAATTTGCTGGTTGATTTGTCCTAGTCATAAACATCTTTGGAAATGGTCCAGAGTAGGGGTCTCTGATGCTCGTTTTGTTTGGCGGGGAAAACGGCACTCTCGATACACTTCAATTTGTAGAAGAGAAACTCGGAATCGGATTATCGGACCTCGATATCGATCCGCGCACAGGAGACTGGTCGAGAGGGCTCTATTCGCGTCCCATGCAGTGGTCGACGGGAGTGTATCGCCTTCTCGGACTCGAGCCGCGCAGCGTCGAACCGAGCTATTCGCTGCTCGACAGCTTGGTTCACCCGGACGATCGGCAGCTTCCGAGCGATCTTGACGATGTCATGCATGCCGCCGAGCCGCGTGAGCGGGAATTCCGGATCATACAACCGAAGGGGACCTTGCGTTGGCTGCAGACCCAGACCGAGGTTCTTCTCGACGACCAGGGTGTGCCGATCAAGAAAGTCTCCATCTGGACCGACATCACGGCAAGAAGGGATGCCAAGGAAACGATCGCGGAGCACCAGCATCGCTTTCAGAGCCTCGTCCGCGCCAGCGACAATCCCGTCTGGCTCACGCGAGCAAGCGGCATCATCATCGACATCTTCGGTTGGCAGGAACTGACCGGCCAGGCACTCGCCGAGGCGCTCGGCATGGGTTGGCTCGAATGCATCCATCCGGATGACAGAGAGGCGACACTTGCCGCCTGGGCCGAATCGTACGAGCGTGCGGAAGCCTACGAGGTCGAGCATCGCGTCCGGATGAGGTCGGGCGAGTATCGCTGGTTCAAATCGCGCTCGCCACAACCCGGAAAGCAGAATGGCGCCGTGGTCACGCGCGTCGGCATCTCGACGGATGTGCACGACGAGAAGATGTGGCCGAAGCGTTCCGAGGACAACCTGCTGACCGGCGCCCAGATCCGGGCGGCGCGTGGCATTCTCAACTGGTCGGTGCGCGACCTTTCCGAGGCGACCGCCGTCTCGCCATCGACGATCAGGCGGCTCGAGGAAACGGACGGTGTACCTTCGGGCCCCAAGGAGAGTGCCGCGGAGATCAAGAATTCGCTGCGCAGCGCGGGCATAGAATTCTTCATCGCGCCGAGCGGCAAGCCAGGTGTAAGCCCGAATTGAGCCAAGGTCTGCAAGCAAGAAAGTCTCGAAGACGATCAACCTTCCCCGGCAAGGACGCGACAATCCGGAGCGGAGCCATATCCGCAAATGCCGATATCGTAGCGCGGCTGCCGGCAAGCTGGCGACCGCAACTTGCCGAAGCCGTCCTCGTGCCGGTCGAGACCGGAATGAGCGATGCCCTTCTATGGCGCCTTGATGATGGCGGCATGAGCTTTCGGTATCTCAAGATTGGCCACGCGAAGGCGAGAGCGCAAGTGCGGCGGGAGATCGAGCGCAGCCGCTGGCTCGCCGCGCGCCATATGCGAGTTCCGCACATCTTGCGGGCTCATGAAAGCGCCGGTTTCGTCGCGTTTTTGAGCCAAACCGTCCCGGGCGTCGTCGCGACGCATGCCGAATTCGCGCCCGGCATGCTTGCGGAAGCGATCGGGCGAGGTCTCGCAATGTTGCACGCGCTTGCGGTTGCAGATTGTCCCTTCGACGAAACGTTGCGGACACGGTTTGCGCGCGCAAGGCGCCTGATCCGAGCTGGCGAGATCGACGCGACGAATTTCGATGAGCGCAACCGCGATCTCACGCCGCAGGTTTTGCTCGACCGTCTGAGCGAGCAAAGGCCCGTCGAAGACTTGGTCGTCACGCATGGCGACGCGTCGCTCAGCAACATCATCGTCGATGATGATGCCACGATCGGCTTTGTTGATTGCGGCCATTGCGGCAGGGCGGATCGTTATGTCGATCTCGCGGTCGCAGCGCAAGAAATCACCCAGAATTTAAGCGCAGCCGCAGCACGACGATTTGCCCGGGCCTACGGCGAGACAAGGTGGGATACGAGCAAGGCTCGATTTTTCGCCGACCTTTATGAGCTCTTCTGAGCGCGGAGCCTTGCCCGAGATGGCATCATCGCGCAGGGGGCGATTTCGGCAATCCGCGCCACAGAGCCCATTGCCGCCGCCATTGGGGGAGCTCGACCGGCGAGCGGAAGGGATCGAATCCACGTGTTTCCGTTTGCCTGAGGTAAGGATCGACGAGCGCGACCGGGACGAAGGCGGGCCTGAACCTGTCCGGCAAGTTCGACACGAGCGACAGCGCTTCGGCGAGGTGACGGCGCGTCTCGCGACGCCATTCGCCGATGCTCGCTAGAAGGGCAGGGGTCGGCCGTCCTCGCAAAGCCTCATCGGGCGAGGAGCCATGTTGGCGCAGCACAGAAGCCGGTAGGTAGACTTGTCCGCGCGCGGCGTGCGCCGCGAAGGCACGGATCAAGCCCGTGAAGGCATAGGCAAGGCCGGCGCTCTCGGCCGCGGCGTCGAGGCGAGCCTCCGCGCAATCCGAACTCGAACCCTTCGCCAGAATTTGCGTCGTCAGTCGGAAGAGAACGGACGACGTGTTCTTGGCGTAGGATTCGAGGGACTTCAAATCGGGCATTGGAGCGTCATAAAGATCAAAGCCGCGCGCATCGATGAGGGCGACGAGCGCCGCGCGGGGCAAGCCGAATCGTTCGACAGTGTCGATCAGTGCCGCCGCGACCGGGTTGGCGCTTACGCCGCCACGCGCATTGCCCTCGAGTGCATCGCGCCACCATTGATGCCGGATCTCTCCTGGCATGGGTTCGCTCACAACCTC
>JAFBAK010000419.1 GCA_019247795.1 Hyphomicrobiales bacterium
GACGGCGCCTATCACGGTCGAGTTGGTGATCACGATGGACGTCGTGTTGTTGCCCGCCGGATTGGAGACGGTCTGGACCGTCATGTTGGTGATCGCCTGTCCCGCTTGCGCCGGGGCGCCGAGAAGGAGCGCGGTGACGCAGGTCGAGGCAAGAAGCGCGCGAGAGGGCGCGAAGCGGCGTCGGGAAGCGGCGGGAAGAATCGGCATGAAGAGGCCCCTTTTGGTCGACCAGTAGTCCGTTTCGCAGGCCTCGATCCTTAACCGAATCTTAGCCGAATCTAATTGCTCGTAAAGCTTTCGCAGGCTAATTAGCTATCGATTGAGTTGGCCGCGTGCAAGCGAATGTGACGCTTGATAGACCAAATCGCGACGCAGTGACGCATTCGTGCCACAGTTGCCGACCCTCTCAACAGCACACCTTCGCCGTGGCTAAGTCGTGAATCCCAACTTTTGCCCACTTTCATCGTGGGCAGCTTTGTGGTTGACCGCGGCTAAAGCCAATGCTCCCCTGATCGACGCCGATCAGGGACGCGTTTGGCATGGAAACCGGTGCCCAAGAGCTGCTGAGCGAGATCGCCGATTTCTGCCGGGCGAGCGGTTTGGCGGAAACCACCTTCGGCCGCGCCGCCATCAATGATGGGAAGCTCGTTTCGCGCTTGCGCAATGGCGGCCGGATCACCGCCCAGACTTTCGAGCGCCTGCGCGCCTTCATGGCGCGAGGGGGAGAGCATAACGGCGCGGCCCGTCCGCTCGTTATCGCGCGCCGCGCAAAACGAGCATCCCGAAGCGTGGAGGCTGTGACGGATGTGGCACCCATGCCGGATCCGCAGCGCAATTTCCGCTTCTTCGACAACCGCCAGAAATATCTCCTCTTCGTCAACACCTGCAGCGAGAAATGGGTGATCGCGAGCCGCGTCTCGCTCGAACTCGCCAATATCCACCCGAAACCGCCAGCGGTACGCCTCTTCGACGCTGGGATGGGTGACGGCACCGTCCTGGCACGGGTGATGCGCGCTGCCCATGACCGGTTCTCGACGATGCCCTTCTATATCGTCGGCAAGGAGATCAGCCTCGAGGACATCCGTCTCACCTTGCAGAAGATGGCGGATCGCTTCTTCGAGCACCCGGCGACCGTGCTCGTGCTCACCAATCTCGCCTACGCGGATGCGCCCTGGCTCGCGGTGAAGTCGCTCTCCGCCGCCTCGAGCCTCGTCTGGCATGAGGTCGTGCTCTCCGGCAACTCGGCGCACAGCTTCGAGCGGCAGATCACCGCGCTCGAGCCCTTTCTGGCGGAAAATTGGAAAGCCGGCGTCAGCCGAAAGACGGGCAATCCCGTTTATGAGCGCCCGGTTGTCCTCGTGCTCTACCGGCAGGACCATAAGTTCCTGCTCGATTCGATCATTCCCCGTCCGGGCGGCACAACGGCGAACTACGATCTCGTCATCGCCTCCCAGCCTTATCGGGCGCGCGCGCCGCTCGACTTCAAGGCAAGGCGCGTCATCGCCCCGCTCGCGAAAGCGCTCGGGCCCGGCGGGCGGCTCATCGGCATCCATTCGCACGGGAACGATCCGGGGATGGAAATCATTCGTCGCGTGTGGCCGCAGGACGACCCCTTCACCACGGATCGACACAGCCTGCTCAGGGCGATAAAGCAGGAACTCGGACCGGCCGGGCGCGAGCTCAACTTCAACGCTTATGCGGATCGGCGCTCTCTCTTTCGATACGAGATGCACACGCTGCCGAGCGAGATTGGCGGCTCGATCGGCACCTCGACGCTTTTCGCCGCCTGGAACGCGGCGATCTATGTGGCGCAAGTCGAGGATGACCGGTTGGGACCCGTGGTCGCCAACCGGCAATATCTCGAAGCGACCCAAGCCGTGCTGCAGAAACACAACGGGCTTTGGTTCAACGATGAATCCTACGTGATCTCGCGGCGGCGCGATTGAGAGAAGACCGACGCCCGCCCAGGACGTGAAGGCAGACGAAGATGAACCTCGGCTCGAACCTTCCGACGAGCGACGCCGCAACCCCGGCCAGCGGAGCCGCCACGCGCATCGCCGATTTCATGCAGCGCACCTCGATCGAGGCGACGCGGCCGACGCAAGCCGATGCAGAGGCCTTGCGCGAGGCGTTGCCCAAGGGTGCGAAAGTCTTTCTGAGCGCAGTCCCCAAACGCCCGCTCGACGAGGTGATCGCGTCCGCTCGCGTCATTCGGGCTGCCGGCCTTACGCCGGTGCCGCACATTGCGGCGCGTTCGTTCCGGGACATTTCGGCGGCATCCGAGCTTCTGGCGCGGCTCAACGGCGAAGCGGATGTGCGCGCCGTGCTCGTCATCGGCGGCGACCTCCCCTCTCCTTGCGGCGAAATCATGAGCGCGCAGCAGCTCATCGAGACTGGGGTTCTCGGGCGCCGCGGCATAGAGCGCGTTGGCATCGCGGGGTATCCCGACGGCCATCCGCGCATGAGCGACGAAGAACTCGAATCGACGCTGGTGACCAAGGTCGCGGCGGCGCAGAGCGCCGGGCTCGATGTCCACATCGTCACCCAGTTTTGTTTTGAGCCGCGCGTGATCCTTCGCTGGCTCGAATGGCTGCGCCGGCGCGGCCTTCACCTTCCTGTCGACATCGGCCTTGCGGGGCCGACGAGCCTGATGACGTGGCTGAACTACGCGCGCCGCTGCGGGGTGAGAGCCTCGGCCGAGGCG
>JAFBAK010000045.1 GCA_019247795.1 Hyphomicrobiales bacterium
GACATCGCCGAGATGGTGTTGACCCAGCCGATCGCCGCCACGATGTCGCCTGCCGGAAAAGCGACGCTGCGCGGCCCGATGCGCTCGGCCGGAGGGATCACCATCGCAAGATCGGCGAGCGCCACGCTGGTCAAGTCGATCTCGAGCCGGCAAGGCGGCGAAATCACCAAGGGTTTGCATTTTCCTCGATCGCGCACGGCCATCTCGGCTTCCGCGCGAATGAGCTTCCTCGCGGCCTGGGGCGAGAGCGCACGGGCCGCGCGGTGGCCCATGGCGTGCTTCACCACCGTGATGCGTGCCCCCGGAAAGAGCGGCGCGCATTGCGCCTGCATCCGATCATCGCCGGTGAGGAAGAGAATCGGAACGCCGAGGCTGCCCGCATAGGCGCCATAGAGCGTCGCTTCGGCGCAATCGATGTCGTTGATGCGGATCGACGCGAAGGCGAAGCCGTTCACGGTGTGGGAGAGCACGCCGTGCTGCCCGGCGCCCGAATGATATCCCGTGCAGAATACGCCGGCAAAACCGGTATCGAGCCCACAGAACATGTTCATCGGTTTCGGGCGCCCCAGGATGAGCTCGGCGCGCGCGTCCAGAATCTCGGGGATGAGATTGACCATCGGCCCGTGGCTGTCGTTCACGAGAACCTGCGTCGCACCGCCCGCAAAGGCGCCGTCGATCGCGGCATTCACCTCTTCGGTCATCAGCCGGCGCGCGCGCTCATATTCGCCATTTCCGGGCTGGCCTTGCTGGGGCGAGATGACGCCGGCGACGCCCTCGATATCGGCAGAAATGAAAATCCTCATTCAGGCCCCTTTGCCTCCCGTGCTAAGACGTCCCGCAGGCCTTGCCGAACATGACCGTCGCGGCCGCGCGTCGTGTCGGCCGCGGCAAGCGCATCGAGCACGGCTTCCTGCGTCGCCTCCGCCGTGGCTTCGAATAACAGATCGAGCCGGCCTTCGGCCAGCACGCGATATTCGAGGATATCGGTTCTGGCCCGATGCGGCACGCGATTGGCGGTGGTGAAGCCAAGGAACACGTCACCGCTGCCATTGGCGTAAAAGGAGCCGCATCGCGCAAGGCCGACCGAGGCGCGGCGGATCACGCGTTGCAGCTGGCGATGTTCGAGCGGAACATCGGTCGCAATCACCACGATCACCGACCCTTGCTCGGATGCCTCCGCCGCGACGGCTCCCACCTTGCGCCCGTCCGGGAGACGAAGCTCCCCGGCCCGGCCAAAATTGGCGAGCGCCAGCACGCCGAGATGTCGGATCGCACCGTCGAGCGTCAGCTTGCGGGAAGACGAACCAATGCCGCCCTTGAAGCCGAACGCGCTCATCCCCGCGCCCGCTCCGACCGCGCCCACCTCGAAATCGACCCGCGCCGCGTCGAGCGCGGCGATCGCGTCCGTTTCACGCACCGCCATCGCCTGGATGTCGTTGAGGTGACCGTCATTGCATTCGCACACGACGGGATTCACGGTCGAGGTCTTGCGTCCGATATCTGGATCAGCCGCGACGGCCCGTCGAATCAGCGCCTCCCCGCAAATGCCGACGGAGAACGTATTGGTCAAAAGCACGGGAGTCTCGAGCTGGCCGAGCTCTTCCAACTGCATGAGCCCGATGCTCTTGCCGAAGCCGTTGAGCACATGAGCGGCGGCGACGACCTTGTCGCGAAACAAGTTGCCTTCATGCGGCAGGACGGCCGTGACGCCGGTGCGCGTGTTTTCCGCGAAGAGTGTGCGGTGCCCGACCATAACGCCCGGCACATCCGCGATGGTGTTGCGGGCGCCGGGGGGCAGTCGGCCGCAGGCGAGCCCAAGATCACGGGCCCGCATCAGCGCAATTTCTGATCGAGCGCATCGCGAAGCCCATCGCCCAAGAGGTTGAACGCCAGTACGGTTACGAAAATCGCAAGGCCCGGGAAAACCGTCAAATGATCGGCAACCCCGAGATAGCTTCGCCCATCGGAAAGCATCGCGCCCCATTCGGGGCTCGGCGGCTGCGCACCGAGCCCGATGAAGCTCAGCGCGGCCGCGGTCAAGATCGAGGTGCCGATGCGCAGCGAGAGATAGACGATCACACCGGGCAAGGTGCCTGGCAGGATGTGATAGACAATGAGCGGCAGCGCGCGCACCCCGATGCTGCGCGCCGCCTGGACATAGACGGTTTCTTTGAGAGCCAGCGTCGAGCCGCGCACGAGGCGAGCAAAGACCGGCATGCTGAAAACCGCGATCGCATAGACGACATTCGAGATGCCCGGCCCGAGGACGGCGACCACCGCGATCGCCAGCAGGATGCCGGGGAACGCCAACAGCACGTCGCAGAAGCGCATGATAAGGCTGTCGAGAAAGCCGCCGGCAAAACCGCTCACCACCCCGAGCGCCATGCCGACGGCGCAGCCGAGCGCGACCGAAACGAAGCCCACGGTCAACGAGACGCGGCCACCCCAGATGATCCGGCTGAAAATATCTCGTCCAAATACATCGGTGCCGGCGAGATGGGCAAAAGAGGGTCCAGACAGCACGTTCCCATAATCAGGAGTGGTTGCGTCGTAAGGGGCGATCCATGGCGCGAAGATCGCGGCAAGGACAAGGACGAGGATCGCGACGCCGGCGAAGAGCGCGACGCGCCTGCGCATGAAGCGGCGCCAGAATTCGCCGAGAGGCGAACGGATGCGCACCGTGCCGATCGCCGCCTCGCTCATCTGAGCCTGATCTCCGGATTGACCACGGCATAGAGCACATCCACGACGAGATTGATCAGGACGAACTCCGTCGAGAAGAGCAGGATTTCCGCCTGGATCACGGGATAATCGCGAAACGAAACCGAATCGATGAGGAGCCGCCCGAGACCAGGCCAGGCGAACACCGTTTCGACCACGATCGAACCGCCGAGGAGAAACCCGAACTCGAGCCCGATCATGGTCACGACCGGAATGAGCGCATTGCGCAGCGCGTGTTTCCAGATCACGCCGCGCTCCGGCACCCCCTTGGCGCGCGCCGTGCGCACGTAATCCTCGGCCGCAACATCGACGAAAGCGGAGCGGGTAAAGCGCGCGAGCACCGCGGCTACGCCCGCACCCAGCGTGATCGACGGCAGAACGAAGCTTCGCCAACTCTCATCGCCGCCGGTGGGCAGCCAGCCGAGGCGGACGGAGAAAAGGTCGATGAGCAAGAGCCCGAGCCAAAAGCTCGGAAAGGAAACTCCGGAGACCGCGAGCACCATCGCGGTCTGGTCTTGCCATCTCCCCCGTTTGACGCCCGAGAGCACGCCCACCGCAAGCCCGAAGAGCGTCGACCATCCCATGGCGATGAGCGTGAGCCATAGCGTCGGCATGAAGCGCGCGCCGATCTCGGCGACGACAGGCTGTCGTGTCTTTGCCGAGCGCCCGAAATCGCCACGCAATGTCTGCGACAGGTAATGCGCGTATTGGCGCCAAATCGAACCCTCGAGCCCCATTTCGGCGCGGACCGCGGCCACGTCTTCGGCCGTGGCATCCGGGCCGGCCACGAGGCGCGCGGGATCACCCGGCAAGAGGCGCACGAAACCGAACACGAAAACCGACACCGTGAGGAGGACGAGCACGGTGCCGGCGAGGCGTCGCAAGATGAAGGCAAGCACGCGGGCCGCCTCCGAAGCGCTACGAGAGAGCGCCGGCCGCGGTCACTTCAGCGCCGCCTCTTCGGTCAGGATGCCGCCGTCCGGCATATAGTAGACGCCCGAAAGGCGTTTCGATTCCCCTGCGATGAGCTGATCGACGCTCAAAAACACCCAAGGCGCATCCTTCCAGATGATGTTCTGCGCTTGCGCATAGGCGACGGCGCGCTTGTCCGGATCGGCACTTGCGAGCCCCGCCTCGATCGCCTTATCGGCGTCAGCCGAGTGGTAATAGGCGATGTTGAAGAGGTTCGGGGGAAAGGACTTGCTGTCGAGGAGCGGCCGCAAACCCCAATCCGCATCCCCGGTGGACGACGACCAGGCGCTGAAATCCATTTGCATGGTGGCATCCTCGGGCTTTTGGACATTCCACAGCTTTGCCGTCGAGACGCCGGCCTCGAGCGGCGCGACGGTGACTTTCACGCCCACGCCCGCAAATTGCTGCTGCAGAAATTCCATCGCCCGCTTGGCTAGCGTCGAGGTCGCGCCCCAAAGCTCGGCGCTGAAGCCGTTCGGGTATCCGGCCTCGGCCAGAAGCGACTTGGCCTTCGCCGGATCGTAGGGCCACTCCCCTTGCTTCGCGTAGAAAGCGAGCTTCGGCGGGATCGGCGCATCGAGCGGGGCCGCATAGCCGCTGAAAACGATCTTGGTGAAAGCCTCCTTGTCGACCGCATAGTTGAGCGCCTCGCGCACCCGCACGTCGTCAAACGGCTTCTTCATGTTGTTGAGCGCGACATAGCGCACGATGATCGAAGGCGAGATCACGACGTTGAGGGTGGGAATGCCTTGCGCCGCCTTCACGAGCTCCGCCGGCAAAGGCGCGATGAACTGCGCCTCGCCGGTTTGCAGCATGGCAAAGCGCGAACCGTTCTCGGGCACGGACTTGAACGTGACGCCGTCCACCTTCGGCAGACCCGGCTTCCAGTAAGCTTCGTTCTTCGTGGTCTTCACGGTATCGGCGGCGAAGCTCACGAACTTGAACGGGCCCGTGCCGACCGGATGCGTCGCGATGTCCTTGCCGTATTGGGCAAGCGCTTTCGGGCTGATCATGAAGGTACCCGGATGCGCCATGTTGTTCACGAAGGCGCCGAAGGGCTGCGAGAGCACGATCTTCACCGTGTAAGGATCGACCACGTCGACATGCGAGACCATGGAGACGAGGCTGCGGCGCGACAGGTGGTTTTCCGGATTCATCACCCGTTCGAGGTTCACCTTCACTGCATCGGCATTGAAAGGCGTGCCATCATGGAATGTAACGTCGTGGCGAAGGTGAAAAGTGAATTCCGTCGCCGTCTCGTCGGCATCGACCTTCTCGGCGAGCGCCGGGATCAGCTTCATGTCCTTGTCGAAGCCGAAAAGCCCCTGGTACATCGTTCGCTCGACCGATTGCGAAAGCGTATCATTGGTGTTTGCCGGATCGAGATGCGGCATGTTGGAATCGACGCCGATCACGAGATCATTTGCGGCAACCGCAGGCGCGGCGCTCAGGAGGGCGAGCGCACCTCCGAACACAAGCTTCAAGAAGAGCTGAGACATAGCGCGGCTCCCTGTCGAAAAAGGGCAAGGCCCTTTTGATTTCCTGTTTCGAGGATATCGCCCGCGGGGCTCGACTGGAAGACGTCCGAACCTGATCCCATGTCGCCGCCGCCGCTCGCGCGTCAGTAAAGGCCACCCACCCGATGGCGGGCGACGAAATGATCCGGCCCGACCTCGACGAGCGGCTCGAGTCGCGGCAGGTCGCCGATCGCGCGCAGCGGCGAAGGCACTTCGGTATCGTCGACCTCCTGCTCCCGCCACCGTCGACGCGGATCGGGCACGGGCACGGCTTGGAGCAGGCGGCGCGTGTAAGCGTGGTGCGGATCGCCCATGACGGCCTGACGCGGCCCAATCTCGACGATCTGGCCGAGATACATGACTGCCACTCTGTGGGCGATGCGTTCGACCACCGCCATGTCATGAGAGATGAAGAGGTACGCGACGCCAAGCCGCGCCTGCAAATCCATCATGAGATTGACCACCTGGGCGCGGATCGAGACATCGAGGGCCGCGACGGCCTCGTCGGCGATTATCACCCGAGGCTCGCTTGCGAGAGCGCGCGCGATACACACGCGCTGCCGCTGTCCGCCCGAGAGCTCATGAGGATATCGTCCGGCGTGCCGGGCGCTGAGGCCAACCTGCTCGAGCAAGGCTTGGACTCTTTGCTCGACGGCAGCGCCCGTGAGCAGCCGATGGGCGCGGATCGGCTCCGCGATCGAGAAGCCGACCGTCAGGCGCGGATCGAGTGACGCGAAGGGATCCTGGAAGACATATTGCACGGCGCGGTGGAGCACCTTCTCGGTCGTGCCGTCGAGCCGGGTGACATCGCGCCCGGCAAGGTGAATTGTCCCATTCTGCGGTTGCTCGAGCCGGATGATGCTGCGTCCCGTGGTGGATTTCCCGCAGCCGGACTCGCCGACCACGGCCAGCGTCTCGCCCGGCCGAAGATCAAAGCTCACATGCTCGACGGCATGAATGCGCCCCACGAGCCGCCCGAAGAGACCACGCCGCACATCGAACCTCGTCACGAGGTCACGCACCTCGAGCACCGGCGCGCCGCGCACCGTGTCTTGCGGCCTCGGCTTTGGAGCATTCGGCACCTCGAACGGTATCGGCAGGTTTTGCGCGGCGAGGCTCCCGAGAGCCGGAACGGCGGCGAGGAGGGTTTGCGTATAGGGGTGCTCGGGGGCATCGAAAATACGTTCGGCGACGCCTTCCTCCACCTTCTCCCCGTTGCGCATCACCACGACACGATCGGCGATCTCCGCCACTACTCCCATATCGTGCGTGATGAACATGAGCCCCATGCCGAGCTCACGCTGGAGCGATGCCATCAACCGCAGCACTTGCGCCTGAACAGTCACGTCGAGCGCGGTCGTCGGCTCGTCGGCGATCAGGAAACGCGGCCTGCAGGAGAGGGCGATGGCGATCATCACGCGCTGGCGCATGCCGCCGGAAAGCTGAAACGGGTATCGTGTAAGCTGCCGCGCGGCCTCCGGGATGCGGACGCGCTCCAGCATGCGCTTTGCCTCGGCCATCGCCGAGTCCCGCCCGACGTTTTGATGCAGCATCACAGCCTCGGCGATCTGCTCGCCGACGCGAAGCACCGGGTTCAGGCTCGTCATCGGTTCCTGGAAGACCATGGCGAGCTCGGGACCTCGCAATCGACGCATCGCTTCCGGCGTCTCGGTCGCAAGGTCGTGCAAGTGGCCGTCCCGATCCGTAAAGCCGATCCGGCCGGAAACGATCCTGCCGCCCGCGTGATCGATCAAACGCGTGATCGACAGCGAGGTCACCGACTTGCCTGAACCGGACTCCCCAACGATCGCGACCGTCTCGCCGGACCGGACGTCGAGGTCGAGCGCGCGCACAGCGCGCACGCTGTCGAGCCCGCTCCCGAACATGACCGAAAGGCCGCGAACCTCGAGCAAAGGCGCCGGGCCGATCGAGACCGAAGGATACTTGCCGGGAGGTGCGGAGGATGTCGGCAGGGGCAACCCTCTCTCAAGTTTGCCCTGTTGATGCGCTTTCGGAGGGCCGAAAGGCAAGCAGGCGCCGGGTCGGGATCGATACGGGCCACCTCCCCCGTGCTCGGCTGTTCCCGCATCGGATTCACAGGACGGGCATTTCGCGCCATGCTGAGGCTCGCGCCGAATCGCGACAAGGTCCCGCATGAAGCTCACCGCACAACGCACTCCCCTCCTCGCCGACATCCTTACCGATCGACGCCTCGCGCTGATGCTGGCGCTTGGCTTCAGCTCGGGCCTGCCTTTCCTTCTCATCTTTTCGACGCAATCGGCGTGGCTTCGCGAAGTCGGCATCTCCCGGACCGAGATCGGGCTTTTGAGCTATGTCGCCCTCGCCTACACCTTCAAATTCCTCTGGGCGCCGGTCATCGACGCAATCGATGTTCCCGGACTGGCGGCGCTTCTCGGGCGAAGGCGCGCCTGGATGCTGCTGGCCCAGCTCGGCGTGGCGGTCGGTCTCGTCGGCCTCGCTTTCGGCGATCCCGCCCATTCGCTTGCGTGGACGGTGGGGAGCGCCTTTCTCGTCGCTTTCATGGCGGCGACGCAGGATGTCGTGGTCGATGGCTGGCGCATCGATGCGGCGCCGAGCGAGCGGCAGGGCGTGATGTCTGCGACCTACCAGCTCGGCTATCGCCTGGCGCTCCTTTGCGCCGGCGCCGGCGCGCTCTACATCGCCGATTTCGTGAGCTGGAAAGCCGCCTATCTCACCATGTCTTCCCTGATGGCGGTCGGCTTGGGCGCATGCCTCCTCGCCGGGAAGTCGCCGCAAGACAAGGCGCGCGCCGCCGCCCCGCCGGCATCACGCCCCCTCGCCTTTCCATCGCTCGCAGCGTCCTTCATCGAGCCCCTCGCCGATCTCGTGCGACGCAAGGGCCCGATGCTCGTCGTGATCCTCGCCCTCGTCGCGCTCTATCGACTGCCCGACTTCGTTTCCGGCGTGATGGCGAATCCTCTCTACATCGATCTCGGCTTCTCGAAATCCGACATCGCGACGGTCTCGAAGGTTTATGGCGTGTGGGTCGGCATCGCGGGTGCTTTCGCCGGGGGCCTTGCGGTCTCGCGCCTCGGCCTGATGCCGAGCCTGCTTTGCGGCGGCTTGGCGGCCTCTGCGTCGCACCTCATGCTCGCTCTCCTGGCTCGGAGCGGGCCGAAGATCGAGCTGTTGACGCTCGCGATCAGCATCGAAAATTTCGCTTCCGGTTTTGCCGGCACGGCGCTCATAGCCTACATGTCCTCGCTCACCTCGCCTGCCTTCGCGGCCACGCAATATGCACTTCTTTCCTCGCTTTATGCCTTGCCGGGCAAGATTGTGGGCGGATTGTCGGGCCTGATGGTCGACAGCTTCGGCTATCCCACCTTCTTCGCCTCGACCTCGCTCATCGGCATTCCGGTCGCGGCACTGTGCCTCATCGTCTGGCGGAAGGCGCCCTCGCCCGAGACAGCGACGGAAGACGAGCCCGCCTCGCGCGAAAAGGGCATGGCACCCCTATGATGCGAGAGCGGCGCGCATGAAGCAGCATCGAGGGTCCGTTTTCGCCGGCTTCGATCTCGGCACCTCGGCGCTCAAGGCCGTGCTCGTCGACGAGGCGCAGCGGATCGTCGGGCAAAGCGAGGTGCCGCTCAATGTCAGCCGTCCGCGCGATCTCTGGTCGGAGCAGGAGCCGCGCAATTGGTGGATGGCGCTCGAAACCGCTGTTGCCGCGCTCAGAGCGAAAAGCCCGAAGGCCTGGGCGCAGCTTCGCGGCATCGGGCTCTCCGGACAGATGCATGGCGCCGTGGTTCTCGACGCAGCCGATGTCCCGTTGAGGCCAGCGATCTTGTGGAACGACGGAAGAGCGACGGCCGAGTGCCGCGAGCTCACGCAAGCGGCGCCGAATATCGGAAATCTCGCGGGCGTCGATTCGATGCCGGGCTTTCTCGCCCCAAAGCTCATCTGGTTGCGGCACCATGAGCCCGCGGTTTTCGCGAAGATCGCACGCGTGATGCTGCCGAAGGATTATCTTCGCCTTCGTCTCACCGGCGAATTCGCGACCGACATGTCCGATGCAGCCGGAACGCTGCTTCTCGATGTCGAGCGCCGGGCCTGGTCGGCGCGCCTGCTCGAAGCCGCCGGCGTGACGCAAGATCAGCTCCCGAGACTGCTCGAGGGCCCCGAGCCGAGCGGCACCCTTGCATCACAGCTCGCCGTCGCCTGGGGACTGCCCGCGGGGGTGGTCGTCGCGGCCGGAGGAGGGGATGCCGCTTGCGGCGCGATCGGCATCGGCGCCGTCGAGGAAGGCGAGGCTTTCGTGTCGCTCGGCACATCGGCCCAATATGTGGTGGTACGCGACGCTCATCGACCGCTTCCGGGCGCCGGCATCCACGCCTTTTGCCACGCCGTGCCGGGGCGATGGTTCCAGATGGCCGCGCTGCTGAACGGGGCGAGCGCGGCCGGATGGATCGCCCGCGCCTTGGGCCGCAGCGATATCGATGCGCTGATGCAAGAGACGGAAACCGCCTTTCGCGGCCCGGCCGACGTCATTTTCCTCCCCTATCTGCAAGGCGAGCGGACACCGCACAATGATCCGAAGGCCAAGGGCGTGTTCTTCGGCTTGCACGGAGGGATCACCTCGACCGACCTCGTTCAAGCGGTGCTCGAAGGCGTTGCCTTCAGCGTCGCGGATGCGCAGGCCGCGCTCGTCGCAGCCGGCGCCGACCCAGGCCTGCCCTCGGTCATCGGAGGCGGCGCGCGCAACAAGTTCTGGATGAAGCTTCTCGCAGCGGTGCTCGGCAGACCGCTTGCCTTGCGGCGCGAAGGCGAGAAAGGGCCGGCCTTCGGTGCGGCGCGTCTCGCGCGCCTCGCGGTCACAGGCGAGGCGGTGGGCGATGTATGTGAGACACCACCCGTCGAAAGCATCATCGAGCCCGAGCCAGAGCTCGCACGCGCCTATCGCAAGCGGCTCGAGCGATTTCGCTCTCTCTACACAGTGCTCAAGCCGGAATTCCAGCAAAATTCCGAGCCCGCCTCTTGAACGACGAGGCCTGCGGCTCGCCTCTCCTCGAAGAGGAGAATTGCGCGCGCGGCGGAGCTTTGGCGGTTGCCCTCGCAAGCTCGTTTGGATGTAATGGCAACGCGTGCCGCATGCATAGGAATGTTCCTCGGCGTTCGCCGAAGCGGTTCAAGCTCCGCCCAATGCGACCGACGAGCGAAAGAGGATGAAAAAGGGCTTGATGAGTCAACCGATCCTCGAGATGCGAGGGGTGTCCAAGAGCTTCTTTGGGATGAAGGCGCTCCGCGATGTCGACCTCACCGCCTATCCCGGCGAGGTCCACGCGGTAATGGGCGAGAACGGGGCCGGCAAATCGACTTTGATGAAGGTGCTGTCGGGCGCCTATCGACCGGATCCGGGCGGAGAGATTCGCATCGACGGCAAGGCGGCTCGCATCGACGGCCCGCTCGCCGGCCGCGCGGCGGGAATCTCGATCATCTATCAGGAATTGTCGCTTGCGCCCAATCTCACCGTCGCCGAGAACATCTATCTCGGGCGGGAGACATCGCGCTCGGGGCTCATCGCGCGGGCGAGCATGCGCGAGAGCGTCTTTCCGATGCTTGCGAGGCTTGGCGCCGATTTCGCACCGGACACGCTCGTCGGCGATCTTTCGATCGGGCGACAGCAGCTCGTCGAGATCGCACGCGCGCTTGCGGCAAAATCCAAGATTCTCATCATGGACGAGCCGACGACGGCGTTATCCGCCGGTGAGGCCGAGAGGCTTTTCGCGCTCATCCAGCAGCTTCGCGCGGATGGACTGGCGATCCTCTACATCTCGCACCGGATGGATGAGATCTATCGTTTGGCGGATCGCGTCACGGTGCTTCGTGACGGGTCCCTGGTCGGCTCGCTCGACCGGACGCAGATCAAGGCGGAAACGATCATCCGGATGATGGTGGGACGCGATGTCTCCTCGTTCTATAAGAAGGAGCACGATCCCCGCGCCGTCCGCGGGCGGCCCGTGCTGTCGGTCGTCGATGTCGCCGACGGAAAGCGCGTCAAAGGCTGCTCCTTGACGGTGCATGCCGGCGAGGTCCTTGGCCTTGCCGGCCTCGTCGGCGCCGGACGCACGGAGCTTGCCCATCTGATTTTCGGCGCGGCTGCGATGACCTCAGGCGAGATCCGGCTCGAGAATCGCCCCATCGAGATCGGTTCGCCGCACGAAGCCCTCGAGAACGGGATCGCCTATTTGACGGAGGACCGGAAAGCCTTCGGCCTCTTCCTCGACATGTCGTGTCTCTACAACATCAATCTCGGCGTCCTCGGGCGTGACGCGAGCCTCGGCGGGGTCATGAACCGGCAGAAGGCCCGGGAACGAGCCAGGAACGCGTTCAGCTCGTTGAGCATTCGCGCTCCCGGCCCGCAGGTCACCGCCGGCTCGCTTTCGGGCGGCAATCAGCAGAAGGTGCTGCTGTCGCGGCTGCTTGCGGCCTCGCCCAAGGTGCTCATTCTCGACGAGCCCACCCGCGGCGTCGATGTGGGCGCGAAATCCGAGATCTACACGATCATCGACAATCTCGCGAAAGCGGGCGTCGCCATCCTCGTCATTTCTTCCGATCTTCCCGAGGTGATCGGCATCTGCGATCGCGTCCTCGTCATGAAAGCGGGCCGCATCGCCGGGGAAGCCGCACCGCAAACCGCGTCCCCGTTGACGCAGGAGAACATCATGAGGCTCGCGACAGGCACGGGAGAGCTCGATGCCGCATGAGAGCTCCCCGCCCAGGGACGCCGTCCCTGCGTCCGTCGAGCGTTCTGTCGCCGCCACCACGCGGTCGAGCGAGGAAGTAAAGCGCCAGCGCGCACAAGTCTTCATTCGCGCCGTCGGCATGCTGCCGGTCCTCGTTCTGTTGTGCATCGCCTTCCACTTCCTCTCGGATGGTCGTTTTTTCACAGGGCAAAATCTCGGCATCGTGCTGCAGCAGGCCGCGGTGAACACGGTGCTCGCGGCCGGAATGACTTTCGTCATTCTCACGGGCGGCATCGATCTTTCGGTCGGATCGATCCTCGCGGTCTCGGCCATGGCCGGCCTGACGCTCTCGAAAGTGCCCGGCCTCGCCGAGTTTTGGCTTCCAGTTTCGGTGCTGGCCGGGCTCGCCTTCGGTCTCGTGAATGGCGCGCTGATCGCCGCCCTGCGCCTGCCACCCTTCATCGTGACGCTCGGCTCGCTCACCGCGGTACGCGGCATCGCCCGCCTCATCGGGGCCGACACCACCGTTTTCAATCCTTCGATCCCCTTTGCCTTCATCGGCAATGGCTCGCTGACGCTCATCCCCGGCGTGATCTCGATCCCGTGGCTTTCGGTCGTCGCGCTTCTCGTGATCCTCGCCTCCTGGTTCGTGCTGCGCCGAACCGTGCTCGGCGTTCACATTTACGCAGTCGGTGGCAATGAGAGCGCGGCGCGACTTGCCGGCATCAAGGTCTGGGCCGTGATCCTTTTCGTCTACGGCGTCTCGGGTCTGCTCGCGGGGTTGGGGGGCGCGATGCAGGCGGCCCGGCTTTACGCCGCGAACGGCTTGCAGCTCGGCCAGTCCTATGAGCTCGACGCGATCACCGCGGTGATCCTCGGCGGCACCTCCTTCGTCGGCGGCATCGGCTCGATCTGGGGGACACTCGTCGGCGCGCTCATCATCGCGGTGCTCTCGAACGGGCTTATTCTCACCGGCGTCTCCGATGTGTGGCAATATGTGATCAAGGGGCTCGTCATCATCGGAGCCGTCGCTCTCGACCGATACCGCCTGCATGCCTCGGCCCGCACCTGAAGAGCGCGTCAAGGATGCGAACGATCGTCTTGCCCATGCCCAAAGCGGCCACTGGTCAACCGCGCCGGGCTTCTCGAGGACCAAGGAGGAAGCACATGTTCAAGAAGATCCTGCTCGCCGGCGCCGCGGTCGCCTTCTCGCTCGGCTCGGCGCCGCTTTTCGCCAAGGACCTCAAATCGATCGGAATCTCGCTGGGTTCGCTCGGAAATCCTTTCTTCGTCGCGCTGTCGAAAGGCGCCGAATTCGAGGCGAAGAAGACCAATCCGAACGTCAAGATTACGACTGTCGGCTTCGAGTACGATCTGGGAAGGCAAGTAACGCAAATCGACAATTTCATCGCCGCCGGCGTCGATCTCATCTTGCTCAACCCCGGCGATCCGCATGCGGTTGGCCCCGCGATCAAGAAGGCGCAAGCGGCGGGCATCATCGTCGTTGCCGTGGACACGGCCGCCGAGGGGGCGGACGCCACCGTCACGACGAACAATGTCCAGGCAGGCGAAATCGCCTGTCAGTACATCGTCGACAAGCTCGGCGGAAAGGGCGATGTCATCATCGAGAACGGGCCTCAGGTCTCGGCGGTGATCGATCGGGTCACCGGCTGCAAGGGCGTGTTCTCCAAGTCGCCCGGCATCAAGGTCCTTTCGGACGATCAGGACGGCAAGGGCTCGCGCGAGGGGGGCCTCACCGTAGCCCAAGGGTATTTGACGCGCTTTACGAAGATCGATGCGATCTTCGCGATCAACGATCCGCAGGCGATCGGGACCGATCTCGCGGCGCGCCAGCAAAACCGCAGCGGCATCATCATCACGTCGGTCGACGGCGCGCCGGACATCGAGGCCGCGCTCAAGGATCCGGCTTCGGCGCAAATCCAGGCTTCCGCCTCGCAAGATCCGTTCTTCATGGCGAGGCGCGCCGTGCAGGTCGGTGTCGGCATCCTTCAAGGCCAGAAGCCCGCCAATCCGGTCGAGCTCTTGCCCTCGAAGCTCGTGACGCGGGACAATATCGGCCAATACCAGGGGTGGACATCGGCGAGGTAAAGACGAAGGTCAGCGCCCCCTTCTCGCGCGCTTTTCGGCGCGCCCATCCTTCTCCCGCGCTCTTCGCGCGGGAGAAGGTGCCCCCACGAAGTGGGGGCGGATGAGGGCGTGCTGCGATCGCTTCGTTAGGTTGGCGGCCGTCGCCGCAATCACTTGGAGTAGCGTTGTCGAAGCGGACCCTCATCCGACCATCGCTTTGCGATGGCCACTTTCTCCCGCAATGCGGGAGAAGGAATCAGCCAACCCCTATCGGGCGCCACCCCCTGCGCGGTTCCAGCCTCTCCCGACATCGCCGAGGCCGAGACAGCCGTCTTTCGTGACCACCACCGTGTCCTCGAGCTTGACGAAACCGCGCTTGGGGTGAGCCATGGTCGTTTCGATGGAGATCACCATGTCGGCTTCGAGCGGGCGGCCTTCGTCGTAGGCCGGATAGGGCACCGGCCCCTTGCTCGTGAGGCGTGGCGCCTCGTGGCTCACGAGGCCCATCCCATGCGCCACGAATTCGAGATAGTCGCGATGCGGGGAAGCGTCGACAAGCTCGTGCGCCGCCGCGAAAATGTCGCCGCCCGCCGCGCCCTGCCGGATCGGCCGACGGGCGCGTTGTTGGACTTCGTCCACAATGCCCAAGAGCTCGACGAGCTCCGCGTCGGGTTCGCCCAGAATTCCCATGCGGCAAAGGTCCCCGATATAGCCGTGGTAGTTGCCGCCCGAATCGAGCGACATGATATCGCCGGGCTCGAGACGCTGATCGGACGGCGCGCGATTGAGGCTCGTGCCGGCGGTGATCAGGCAGTATTCGAAGGTAAGGTCGCGTCCGACCTCTTCCCGGCGTAGGCGATCGACGAGATCTCGCTTGGTCATGCCGGGCGCACAGCTTTCGAAGACGGCGAGCATCGACGCCACCACGCGCTCGGAGGCCTCGCGAAGTTTGGCGAGCTCGCCCTTCGTCTTGCGCGCGCGCAAACGCTCGAGCGGAAAATGCGCATCGACGATCTCGCAATTGCCGAGCCCGTCCTGCAGGCCCTTGGCTGAATCCGACGGCAGGAAAGCGGCCTCGATGCCGACGCGGCCGATCGGCCCTCCGAGCCCCTTGATGTGCTCGATTGCCGTCTTGATCGCGCTCGCGCTGTCGCCCGCCGTGGTATGCACGGCTTGCGGCCAGAATTTGCCGAGCTGTTTCTCGTAGCTCTCGAGCCGGTAGCCGATATAGGCGCTGTTTTCCGGCCGCCCCTTTTGATAGACGAGCACGGGGAGATAGCGGCTCACCCCGATCGCATCCATGTAGTCGAAGAAGAAGAAGCGATACCCGCCAAGAAGATACTGCACATTGTGCTTCGAGGTGGCGAGGAGGACGTCGATGCCCTTTTCCTCGAGAAGCGCGTCGAGACGTTGCGTGTCGAATGGAGGTGACTTCGTCTCGGTTTCCTGCTGACGCGGTGCAAGCATTGATCTTCTCCTCCGCTACGGCCGTGCGCTCGACTTGAAGGCCCGCTTCGATTGCGACCCCTTCCATTCCATATTCGGACCGCCGGCGCGATTGCGCAAAGAATTTTTTTCGGGAACTTCGAATCGATCGCTCGGTGTTCGGCGAGCATCACGCCTCGATCGCCGCGATCATTTTGGCGCGCATGGCGGCATCGGGAAAGTTCCCGAAACCCGCATGCGCGTTCTCGCGCATATGCTCCGGCTTGCTCGTGCCGGGAATGGCACAGGTCACCGCCGGATTGGCGAGCACGTATTTCAACAGGAGCTGTCCCCAGCTTGCACATCCGATCTCGCCAGCGAAGGACGGCAAGGGGCGGTCCCGCAACCGGCGCAGCAACCCGCCACCACCGAAGGGCCGGTTGATGAGAACGGCGATACCGCGCTCGTCCGCAAGCGGCAAAAGCCGCTCTTCGGCTGCACGGTCATCGAGCGCATAGTTGAGCTGAACGAAGTCGAGCGTCTCGGAACGCATGATCGTCTCGAGCTCGCCGTAAGCGCTCGCCTCATAATGGGTGACGCCGAGATAACGGATGCGCCGCTCGCGCTTCCATTCCCGCAGCGTTTCCAAATGGGTGCGCCAATCGACGAGATTGTGCACCTGCATCAGATCGAGGCGCGAGACGCGCAAGAGCTTCATGGATCGGCGCATCTGCGCGATGCCGGCCTCACGCCCGCGGATCCAGACCTTGGTGGCGATGAAAGGCTTCGCATGCGGTGTCTTCACCTGGGCGAGGAGATCGCCGGCGACGGCTTCGGCCGCGCCATACATCGGCGAGGAATCGATCACCGAGCCGCCGCTTTCAAAAAGCGTGTCCAAGACGGCGGTGAGCGGTGCTCGCTCCTCGATCCCCTCCCCGACTTCGAAGCCTTGCCAGGTTCCAAGCCCGATGACGGGCAGTTCCTCACCGCTCGATGGTATCTTGCGCAGCTGCATCTTCTCACCTGTCGCCGATTGCGCCTTCGCGACAGTGCCGGCACGCCCCGCCAAGACGGCCCCCGAAAGCGCACCCGCCCCGAGACGTACCAAGGTCGAGCGTGTCACGCCTGCCGCAGAGCCGCTGCCGCGAATACCTCTTGACCCGTGGGTCATCCATGAATCCTCGTTTGACGATCGAGGGTCCGGCAGCGGAGAATATCCGTCCCGACCCGACGCTAATTATCTTACGTCGCTGATGACTTCCGGCCAATTGCGATTTTGCCAGCCTGACCTGCTTTTCGCGTGGGAATATCCTTGGTGCCCATCACGTGAGCGCCGGCGCGTCGCTCCGCCGCTTGACGCACGACTGTCCTGAAAAGCGATGCATATAGCTTGGCCGCGGGTCCCCAACCCACCTTGCTTCGCATGGCGTTTTGCTGGAGGCGGCGCCAGCTCTTCTTGTCCTTCCACAAGGCCAATGCGCGATCGAGCGTGCGGCGGAACGCTGCCTCGCTCACCGGGGTGAATTGGAGCCCCGTCGCGACGCCTGCGGCGAGGGCTGCCTCGTTGGCGTCGATCACCGTGTCGGCGAGCCCTCCCACGCGCGCGACAATCGGCAAGGTGCCGTAGCGAAGCGCCGCGAGCTGCGTCAACCCGCAAGGCTCGAAGCGCGAGGGTATGAGAAGCGCATCGCTCCCCGCCTGAATCATATGAGCGAGCACTTCGTCGTAGCCGAGAAAGAGCGCAACCGAGCCTCGATGACGTGCTGTGACCTCGCGCAGCCTCTCCTCGAGACGTGGATCGCCCGAGCCGAGAAGCGCGAATTGTGCACCACGCGCCACGAGGTCCGGGATAACCGCGGCAATGAGGTCGATGCCCTTCTGCTCCGTCAAACGGCTGATCACGCCGAACAGCGGAGCGTCGGGGCGGGCGGCGAGCTGTAGCTTGTCGCGCAGCGCCGCTTTGTTTGCCGCCTTGAGTTCGAGCTCCTCGACCCCGAAGCGCGCCGCGATGTGCGGATCCTTGCGGGGCGACCAGACATTCGTGTCGATGCCGTTGCAAATCCCCGTGAGCACGCGGGCGCGCGCTCGCAAGAGACCGTCGAGGCCCATCCCC
>JAFBAK010000077.1 GCA_019247795.1 Hyphomicrobiales bacterium
GCATACATGAATCTGGTCCATGATGTTTCGCACGGATTTGGGTGTTTCGGCCGAGGCGCAAGCCGGTCTGGCCTCTGTTTTCGCCTTGTCGATTTCGCCTTGAAGGGCGAGCACGGTCGATAGCGTTCCGCGAACCCGCATCTCGAACTCTGGACCGAGCGTCAGGCGTATCGTCTCTTCTTGCGCGAGCGCAGTTCTGAGCTCCTGCTCTGCCGCGATCTGATCTTCGGCCCTCATCAATGTGATTGCCTGGTAGACGTGGGACCTCGGATCGTTGGGGTAGCGAGACAAAAGGTCGGGCGCGCGAGCCGAGATTTCCGCATTCGACTTCGGGAGCTGATCGGGGGGATGCCTTGGGCGAAAAGAGGATAGGCTTGGACGATGGCATAAAGCGAAAAGGCAAGCGCCATCCCACCAAGCCCGGCCGCGAATGCGGCCACTTTCCGAAAGCGCGGCAGGATTTCAGCCTTCGGCCAAAGCGCAACGAGCAGGAGCCCGAGCATCACGCCGGCAACCCCGCCGCCGAAATGGGCACCGTAGTCGACGCGGCCGCTACCGATGGACGCGCCGAGGGGAACAAGCGAGGGAACGAGCACGCCGAGGGCACGAGATTGAAGCTGCGTCCTCGCGATCTTTTCGAAGCGAAAACTCATCACGTACATGGCGGCAAAGAGCGCCATGATCGCTCCGGAGGCGCCGACGCTCAGCAGGTTTGGGGGGTTGATCAGCAAAGATGCTGCGGAGCCGCCAAGCGCGCCGATGATGAAGATGACCGCGAGCCAGCCCCTCCCGACGAGCGTCTCCAGAACCCTTCCCGCCAGGTAGAGGCAGAACCCATTCATGACCAAGTGAAAAAGATTGAGATGAAGAAACGCGGAGGAGAGAAGGCGATACCATTGTCCCGCGGCAACGAGCGGATGGCTCAAGCCACCAAGCGCGACAAGCGTCTGCAACCCGGCTTCCGTTCCTTTCACCGGAGACGTTGCGAAGGCGAGTTCGCAAAAGTAAGCACCGAACAGGGCCGCGATGAGTGCGTAGGTGAAAAGGGGCGTAACGGCCGCTCGCGTGAGGACTGAAGGTTGCGAGAGCGGCTCGTGCCTCGGTAAACGCAACAGGCGTTCTATGAAAGGGCGTCCCATCAGTCGCCCATTCCAAGGAAGGTTTGTCCAGACCGTCGAAGCGGACGCGTGGACGATCCAGCCGGAAAGCACGACCCTTCCGAATCTGGATGAGCGACGAAGCTTTCGCAGCCGCCGCTTTTGCTCGTCCGAGGATGCCAGGTTCTCGACCTCGATCACCTGGATGATCACGGGCATTTGGGCGCGTTTGACCTTGCCGCAATATTTAAGGCATTCGCGTCCGATGGCTTCAAGCGCGTCGCGATCAAGCCCGAATTCTTTTCCCGGATGCACATCGCGATCAACGATGGCGATGATCTTGAGAGAGACGCCCTCCATTCCGGAGAGGACGACATCGCAGGCTTGCGCGATCGCGCTCGCCTCGGGAGGCACTCCAGGCTGAAGACCCTTTTGGGCAATGAAATGCTTCGCGAGATATTGTGCGCATGTCAGGGTGGCGAGTTCGGCATCGGCGCGCGAGACACTCGGAACCGGGATCGATGCCGCCGCTTCCAACGGCGCGGCGGGCTCATTCTCCAGTGACCCGTCAGAGAAAAGGCGGGGCTCGATACGCTGGGATGCATCTGGTGGACCCGCCGTGATTGCCTCGGCCGGTCGCCCTTCGCTCGACGATTGCACACTTGGCCCCGGGTTTCATGAGGTCGCGGAAGACAACTCTAACACTATGAACGATCAGAAGCTAATTAGCGTAAGTGAAACTGCGAGGTAGTGACACCGTGCCTCCTCACCGCTTCTTTCCCGGATGCTTCCCCTCGCCGATGTCGAAATAAAGCCCTGCCATCAACTCGAGCGCCTCCCGCACGAGCGCCTTTGGCACATGCTCGTTCGGCGCGTGCTGCGAGCATCCGCCGTAGGAATGCGGGATCCAGATCGTCGGCAGGCCCAGCGTCTCGGAAAAGATGTCGTTCGGCAAGGAACCGCCGGCGTTCGGGATGATCGTGGGC
>JAFBAK010000150.1 GCA_019247795.1 Hyphomicrobiales bacterium
CATACGCGATCATCGCGCCGTTGGCTTGAGCGTCCCCGAGGAGCGCCAGCATGTAGGCATGGCTGTCGAGGATGCCGGTCGAGGGCGACAGCAAAGCGCCCGAGCAGACGAGCGCGGGTTCGAGCGCCTGCGCCTGCCTGCGGGAGATGGGCTCGATGTCGTCGACGCCGTTACCGCGCGCGGTCGCGAGCACGCGTTCGAGCGCGCCGCGCTGCTCTTCGCCGATCGCCACAATGAGCTTTCCGCATCGGCGATAGGGGACGCCATGAGCATCGCAATAGGCATAAAGAGCCTGGCGGCCGGCGACGCACAAACGCGCCTTCAATGAGCCTTTCGGATAGTAGATGCCGGCATGAATGACCTCGCTGTTGCGCGAGCTCGTAGCGGTGCCGATCGTGGTCTCTTTCTCGAGAATGATCGTCTCGTGCCCGGCAAGCGCGAGCGCGCGCGCCACCGCGAGGCCGACGACCCCGGCGCCGACCACGACTGCATCGACCTTGTCGATAGCGCTGCTTCCCTCCATGGTGATTCTGTGACTGAGAAGGGGAGGCCGTGTCAAACGCGCCGCCGCGTAAGGACGCGTTGATTGCTAACGTCGTGCAGCAAATAGTTGCATGGCCATCAACGACAATGAAGCGGATTTCGCCGGCATCGATGGACCCAAGCGCCTGCCCAATGGACATTTCTCGGCGCTTGCATCCTGCGCTTGAAACGTCGTTCTTTGAACTATAATATCAAGTACTGGGATTCTGAGGGGGCGGCGTGCAAATTTTCAAGACGAAAAATTTTTTGAAATTCGCACGCAGGAAGCGCCTTGCAGACCAAGCCCTGGGGGAAGCGATCGAGCGGGCTAACCGTGGGCTGATCGATGCCGACCTGGGTGGGAGTGTGATCAAGCAAAGGTTGGCTGGACCGGGGCACGGTAAGAGGGGCGCGTTTAGAGGGTTGGTGGCATTCCGGCGAAACGAGCGCGCGGTTTTTCTGTATGGATTTGGAAAAAACGAGCGGGAGAACATCACGGCCAAAGAACTGGCGACACTTCAGGATATCGCCGCTTCTTGGATTCAGGCTGATACCAAGCTTCTCAAGAAGTCCGTCGAGGATGGAATTTTGATCGAGGTGACGAGATGAAAGCGAAGTCGACAAGGAAGAGCCGCCTCACCAGGGAGCTACTCGAGACTGCGAAAGGCATGCGGACGAGCGGCGTGATGGATAGCGCGACCTATGACAAGATCACCATGAGACATTGGAACGGTGAAGCACGAGCTTTGCCGATGTCTGGTGAGGAGATTCGCGAGTTGCGCGTGCGCTCGCGACTGAGCCAGGCTGTGTTCGCTCGAGTTCTCAATCTCTCGACAGGCTATGTGTCTCAACTCGAACGTGGCGTTAAACATCCAACAGGACCCGCCTTGGCGCTATTGAATGTCATCCGCCGGAAAGGTTTTGAAGCGATTCGTTGAGCTGAGCGTTCGCGATCTCTACCGCTACCGTCATGTTCGGCGGCACCCGTCTATGCCGAAATCCTGAACTAATCCCTCGTTCTAATTGATCGACGCCTTTGAATTTGCGCGGCATGGAAGATGGCAAACGTGGGGCGCAAGGCTCAATTCGATTTGAATGAGCTAGGTGACATCTTCGACAATGTGATCGTCGGCGCGGGCTCGGCGGGCTGCGTGCTCGCCTCCCGTCTGAGCGAGGATGGGCATGCCACCGTGCTCGTGCTCGAGCACGGCGGCCCCAATCGCTCGGTGTTCATCGACATGCCGAGCGCGCTCTCCATCCCGATGCACATGGCGCGCTATGATTGGGGATATGTGAGCGAGCCCGAACCGCATCTCGGCGGCCGGCGCCTCCATTGCCCGCGCGGCAAAGGGCTCGGCGGCTCATCCGCGATCAACGGCCTTGTCTATGTGCGCGGCAACCCCCTCGATTTCGATCGGTGGGAAAGTGAAGGCGCGGCGGGCTGGAGCTATGCGCGTGTGCTCCCCTATTTCAGGCGCGCCGAAGGGCGCACCGAAGGCGGCGACGCTTATCGCGGCGAGGAGGGTCCGCTCAGGACATGCTACGGAACGCTCGACAACCTCCTCTATCGCGTTTTCATCGAGGCGGCGCGCCAAGCCGGCTACGCCGAGACCTCCGACGTCAACGGCTTCAGGCAGGAGGGCTTCGGCCGCATGGACATGACGGTCGAGCGCGGCATCCGCTGGAGCGCCGCGAGGGCTTATCTTCGCCCGGCCATGAAGCGCCCGAACCTCGCGGTGCGCACGAAAGCGCTCGCGACGCGCGTCCGCTTCGAAGGGCAGCGCGCCGTCGGCGTCAGCTATTTGCGGG
Organism: Hyphomicrobiales bacterium; assembly: GCA_019247795.1. GTDB lineage: Bacteria > Pseudomonadota > Alphaproteobacteria > Rhizobiales > Beijerinckiaceae > GAS188. Next base: position 2,332 of record JAFBAK010000150.1, read on the forward strand.
GCGGCGTCGAAGAGACCGTGTCGGCGCGGCGCGAAGTGATCCTCGCGGGCGGCGCCGTCAACACTCCGCAGCTCTTGCAGCTTTCCGGTATCGGCCCTGCCGAGGAGTTGCGCCGGCATGGGATCGCGGTCGTGCGTCACCTGCCCGGCGTCGGGGCCAATCTTCAAGACCATCTCGAATTTTATTTCCAGGTGGCGAGCAAGGAGCCGATCACGCTTTTTTCGTCGACGGGAGTGCTCGCGAAAGCTTTGATCGGCTTGCGCTGGCTGTTGCGCAAAGATGGGCTCGGCGCGACCAACCATTTCGAGAGTTGCGGCTTCATTCGCAGCCGGGCGGGCATTCGCTTTCCCGACATCCAATATCATTTCCTGCCGCTCGCCGTCTCTTATGATGGCAAGTCTCTCGCGACCGAGCACGGCTTTCAGGCGCATGTCGGTCCCATGCGCTCGAAAAGCCGGGGCTGGGTGCGGCTTGCCTCCGCCGACCCTCGCGCGAAGCCGCGCCTCTTCTTCAACTACATGAGCCATCCCGACGATTGGACGGAAATGCGTGCCTGTGTGCGGCTCACGCGCGAGATCTTCGCGCAACCGGCATTCGATCGCTATCGCGGTCGCGAAATCCAGCCGGGCGCGCAAGTCACA
>JAFBAK010000157.1 GCA_019247795.1 Hyphomicrobiales bacterium
CAGCCCGTGCCGGCGCCGCCGCCGAAAGCGGCGCCCGCGCCGCCATTGCCGACCGACCTTCCGACGGGGCCAGCCGCGACGAAGACGATCATCCCGGCCGTGAAGGCGCTCGTCTTCGTGCCGGGCGTGCAAAATGTCGTGAAGAAAGGGGCGGTCGGGAAAGGGGTCGAGATCAAGGATCTCCCGCTTCTCGACGATCCGGCGTTCCTCGCCGCGGTGACGCCCTTCATCGGGCAAAAGCTCACGCTCGCGCGCATCACCGAGATCACGCGCGAGGTGGTAAAGCAATATCGCGCCAAGGATCATCCCCTCGTCGACGTGATCGTGCCCGAGCAGGACGTCAACAACGGGGTCGTGCAGCTCGCCGTCGTCGAGTTCACGGTCGGCAAGGTGCGCACCGAAGGCAATCGCTGGTTCTCGAGCGAGGTCCTCGTCGGCAAGGTGCATCTGAAGCCCGGCGATCACGTGGTGGGCTCGCGCCTTCTCGTCGATCAGACACTCTTGAACGACAGCCCGTATCGCTCGGTCGAGATCGTCTACGAGCGCGGCCAAGAGGCAGGCCAGACGGATGTCGTGCTCAAGACGACGGATCGCCTGCCGGTGCGCGTCTATGCGGGCTACGACGATCAAGGCACGAAATCGGTCGGTGTCGATCGCTTCAACGCCGGCTTCGGATGGGGCAATGTCTTTGGGCTCGACCATCAGCTCGGCTTCCAGGTGACCTCGAGCGACGATCTGCTCCTGGGCAATCCCGATTTGCCGGGGCGCCCGCATGATCCGCGCTTCCTCTCGGAATCGTGGAACTACACGGCGCCGCTGCCATGGGACGACAAGATCAGCGTCTTCGGCCTGCATGCCGAATCGGTGCCGCGCCTCGCCAATACCTTCAACCAGGTCGGCCTCACCGATCAGGTGAGCGCGCGCTACATCAAGCGGCTGCCGATCTGGGAGGGCTTCACGGAGGAAGCGCAGTTCGGCTTCGACTTCAAGCGCACCAACAACAATCTCGCTTTCGGCGGCATCCAGATCGACAACACCTCGACCGAGGTCGACCAATTCGTCGGGCAATACAGCGCGACCTATATCGACCCCTGGGGCTCGACGTCGCTGACGGCAGACGGCTACTATTCACCGGGCAAGATCACGCGCAACAACAACGATGCGGCCTTCCAGACGAGCCGCGCGGGCGCGCGCGCCGAATACGCCTATGGCCAGGTCGTGGGCGAGCGCCTCACCCCGATCCCGCAATTCGGCTTGCTGCCGGAGGGCTTCATCTGGTCGGTCAAGGGGACGGTGCAGGATTCGAACCGGGCGCTTCTGCCGAGCGAGGAGCTGAGCCTCGGCGGCGTCGGCTCGCTGCGCGGCTACGACCCCTATCTCATCCAAGGCGACAAGGGCTGGATCGTCTCGAACGAGCTGCGCGCGCCGGCTTTCAGCCTCACGGCGCTCACGCGTGGCGACAATCCGTGGAACGACCGCATCCAGCTCTTCGTGTTTCACGATATCGGCCGCGTCTGGAACATCGTGCCGCAGCCGAACGAGCCCGCGAGCACGACCTTGGCGAGTGCCGGCGCCGGCTTCCACTACACCGTCGATCGCTATGTCGATCTGCGCTTCGATTGGGGCTGGCAGCTCACCCATATCCGCTTCGACCCGCACCCACTGGGCCAGCGCGGCGACGTCTCGCTCACGGTGGCGTTCTGAAGGCGTCTTCGGCCACCCTCGATCATCGACGGGCCGACCGTCTCGCCCACCCCCGCGACGCAGTCGCGGCCCCACCACTTCCTGGGCCCCCTTCCCGAGGCTCGCGCTGCGAGCCTCGCCGGGGGTGACACGGTGGTGGTAGGGTTATTCCCGGCCGAGCGCGAGAGAAAACATTCCCGGCCGAACGCGCCGTAGGCGCGTGAGGGGAAGGGAACCCATCTTTTCCGCCGTTTCGCGGGGGAGGGAGGCCTATTCCTCGTGCGGCCCTGCGCGTCTCGCCGATTTGACGCGCGAGCGTCGCGCCTTGGAGGCGAGGCGGCGCTCCTTCGCGGCGCGCGTCGGTTTCGTCGGCCGGCGCGGGCGGGGAGGGGTGGCGGCCCTTCGGATGAGATCGACGAGACGCGCCAGAGCCTCTTCGCGATTGCGCTTCAGGCTGCGTTGGGTCTGGGCATGGATGACGATGACGCCGTCCTGCGTCGCACGGCTTCCGGCAAGCCGAATGAGGCGGGCCGCGACTTCGGGTGCGAGCGAGGGCGAATGCCGCGCGTCGAAGCGCAGCTGAACCGCAGTCGAAGAGGTGTTGACGTGCTGTCCGCCGGGACCTGAGGCGCGCACGAAGCTTTCCGCGATCTCGCTCTCCTCGATCGCCAGGTTCTGCGTGACCGGGATCATGAAGGCGCGCCGCCTCTCATCAGTCCATGCCAGCGGCCGGGCGATATGCCGAAGGCGCGCCCGAAAAGCCGCGTCATGTGGCTCTGATCCGCGAAACCCGAGGCCTGCGCGGCGTCGGCAAGGGAGTTTCCGGCGCGGATCATCGATTTCGCCCGGTCGAGGCGCCGCATCGTCAAATAGCGATAGGGGCTGGTTCCGAGGCGTGCCCGGAAATGGCGAGCCAGCGCGTAGCGCGTCAGGCCGCAGACGGCTTCGAGCTCCTCGGAGGCGACGGTGCGCGTGAAATGGGCGTCGAGGAATTGCCGTGCCTGCTCGACCGCGAAATGACAGGTCGCGCCGGCGGCGCAGGCCCTTCCGGCCGAGCCGTCGAGCGCCAGCAGGGCGTGCGCAATGCCGAGCACGGCCTGATCCTGCTCGATCGGCTCCAAGCCATGGTCGAGATCATCGAGCGCGGGAACCAAGGCTTCGAGCAGGCGCGAAGAGCCGGAGACCGGGCGCCGCAGAAAAGGCAGGGCTTTCGCGGCTTCGCCGAGGGCGTCGCGGATGAGCCGCGGTTCGAGATAGAGCATCTTGTAGCGAAAACCCAAAGCCGCTCCGGCCCGCCCGTTATGCGCTTCGTCGGGGTAAAGCACCACGACATCCTTCTCGAGGCTGTCGAACCGCTCACCGCGAAAATCGAAGGATTGCACTCCGCCCAAGGTGTAGCCGATCGCGTAGGTGTCATGCCGGTGCAGGTCGTAAGCGTGGCCGGAGAAATAGGCCTCGAAGCGGGCAAGGCCCGGTTGAGACGGAGCGTGACGAATCCAATCGGCCAGCGACGTGCCGCACGATCGTTCAAGACGGGCTGTCCGCTTTTCATTCACGACTATGCTCATGCGCTTCGACACTAAGATCGCCATCCTAGTGCGCGACGATCTCGCGAGCTGGCAGAAACTCAACGTCGCCTGTTTCTTGTCGGGCGGCCTCGTCGGTGCGAATCCGATACTTGCCGGAGAACCCTATGTCGACGCATCCGGGCAAGTCTATGGCCCGCTCGTCAGGCAACCCATCCTCGTCTTTTCGGCTTCGGCCGAGGAGCTGCGGAACTCGCTCCGGCGCGCGCTTGAGCGCGGCTTGAGACCTTCGCTCTACACGAAGGAGCTTTTCGCAACCGGCAACGACGTCGATAATCGCGCCGCGGTCGCCGGCGTGGCGACCGAAGCGCTCGATCTCGCGGGGCTCGGTCTGCACGGCGAGCGCAAGGAAATCGACAAGGCCACGAAAGGCCTGTCGTTGCATTCGTGACCCGATCGGTTCGCTTGTCCCACTCAGGTGGCTCGGGGCCTTTTCGCGTCAGGGCCGGGCTTCGGCCACGGCCATTGGCGCGGGCGCGGCATGAGCGGGGGCGTTGCGCTCCCACTGGCGTCGACGACGAAATCGGTCCAAGATTCGCGCTTCCCGGGTCATTGCACGACGAGGCCAGCTGGATTTAGGCCCGCAATGCCGGACCGATCTGTCGTAAGGAGAGAACGATGCGCGACCTGAACGAAACAAGCGTCACGGACGCCGTTCTCGAGCAGATGGCGGGGACACCGGACGAAAGGCTTCGCGAGGTCATGGCGAGCCTCGTGCGGCACCTGCATGATTTCGCCCGGGATGTGCGTTTGACGCCGCAGGAATGGCTGCAGGCCATCGGTTTCCTCACGCAGGTCGGGCAAGCCTGTACGCCGGCGCGCCAGGAGTTCATCCTGCTTTCGGATGTCTTGGGCTTGAGCGCGCTCGTCAATCTGATGCACGACAAGACAGCGATCGAGCAGGGGACGGAGAGCAGCCTCCTCGGTCCGTTCTACCGGCAGGATGCGCCCGATCTCGCGCTCGGCGAGACGATCGCAGCGAAAGCGCCAGGCCACGAGTTCCTTGTCTACGGGCGCGTCACGGATCTTCACGGCAAGGCGCTGCCGAACGCCTCTGTGCAGGTCTGGCAGACCGACGAAGACGGTGTCTACGATCTGCAAAAGGGGCGCGGCGAGACGATGGATATGCGCGGCAATTTCCGTTGCGATGCCGCCGGCCGTTTTCATTTTCGCACCGTGAAGCCGCTCGGCTACCTCATTCCCATGGACGGACCTGTCGGCAAGCTCGTGCACAGCCAGCATCGGCACGGATATCGGCCGGCGCATATCCATTTCCTGGTCGGTGCGCCGGGCTACCGCGAACTCGTCACGGCGCTCTACCTTGCCGATGACGAGCACATCGAGACGGACACGGTCTTCGGAGTTTCGAATGCCCTTGTCACCTCGCCGCGCGACGAGGATCCGCAAGCACCGATGAAAGGCATTCCGGCGATCCACTACGATTTCCGCCTCGGGATCGCCGCGGCGGATGAGGCGGGTCGCGTCGGCGCCGATCCTTCCCAGATCGTCGCCGCGCACTGACGCGCGTTCGTGGTGATCGGCCCGGGATCCTCCAGCGCCCCGCGCGAAACGATGACGGCTCGCCTTCTTGCGACGACGGTCGTCGGCAGCTATCCGCAACCGGAATGGCTCGTTGATCGAGAGCTTCTGCGCTCTCGCCTGGTGCCGCGCCTTGCGGCTCCCGAGATCTGGCGCGTGCCTGAGCCTTTTCTCGAAGAAGCGAAGAACGATGCCACCTTGCTCGCCCTACGCGATATGGAAGAAGCCGGGATCGACATCATCAGTGACGGCGAGATCCGGCGGGAAAGCTACTCCAATCACTTTGCCTTGGCGCTCGACGGCATCGATGCCGAAAATCCTGCCGAGGTGATCGGGCGCACCGGCGCGAGGACCCTGGTGCCGCGCGTGGTCGGCCCGATCCGAAGATCGCGCCCGATCGAAATCGCCGATGCGCGATTTCTCGCGCGCAACACCAAGCATGCGACAAAGGTCACCTTGCCTGGCCCTTTCACTTTGTCACAGCAAGCGATGAACGAGTATTACCGGGATGAAGCGGAAGTCGCGCTCGCCTATGCGGCAGCGGTCAATGCCGAAGCGCGCGAGCTCGAGCAAGTGGGGATCGACGTCATCCAGCTCGACGAACCCTGGCTGCAAGCGCGGCCGGAGGCGGCCGCGCGCTTTGCCGTCCCGGCGATCAACCGCGCGCTCGAGGGCCTCGAAGGCGAGACCGTCGTGCATCTTTGCTTCGGCTATGCCGAGATCGTCCGCGACAAGCCGAGCGGCTATTCCTTCCTGCCGCAGCTTTCCGACTGCATTGCCGATGCGATCTCGATCGAAGCGGCACAACCGAAGCTCGATCTCGGCGTGCTGCGTGAACTTGGCGACAAAAGAGTCCTTCTCGGCGTTCTCGACCTTGGTTCGCCGGAGGTCGAAAGTGCCGAAGAGGTCGCTTCCCGCATAAGGCAGGGCCTCAAGTTCCTGGCGCCCCAGCGTCTTACGCCTGCGCCCGATTGCGGTATGAAATATCTGACGCGCGCAACGGCCTTGGGTAAGCTCAAGGCCCTCGCCGAAGGCGCCGCCTTGGTGCGCCATGAATTGGCGGGCTGATTTCCAAGGCGCCGGTTCGACTGACCTTTCCACGCAAAACAGGGATCACACGATGCGAATGATGAGTTTTCGCCGCGCCGACGGCTCAACGAGCTGGGGGATCGTCGAGGGCGGGGAAGTGGCCGATTGCGGCGCGCTCGCACCCAGCCTTCGGGCGGCACTCGCGGCTGGAAAAATCGGCGCACCGCCTGACGGCGAGCCTCGCCACGCGCTCGACAAGATCACCTTCCTGCCGCCGATCCCCGACCCGGAGAAGATCATTTGCGTGGGACTGAACTATCTCACGCATATCCTGGAAGGCGGGCGGGAAGTCCCGAAAAAGCCGACGATCTTCACGCGTTTCGCCAACACGCAGGTCGGCCATCTGCAACCGCTCATTCGGCCCGCGGTCTCCGAAACGCTCGACTTCGAAGGAGAGATGGCGGTCATCATCGGCCGCCGATGCCGGCACGTGAAACGAGCGGAAGCCGTCTCCGTCGTCGCCGGATACAGCTGCTACAATGACGGCTCGGTGCGGGAATGGCAAAGACATGCAAGCCAATTCACGCCGGGCAAGAATTTTCCGGGCACCGGCGGCTTCGGTCCATGGATCGTCACAAAAGACGAGGTGGGCGACATCGCCAAGGCGACGCTTTCGACGCGGGTGAACGGGGCGGAGACGCAACGCGCCACGATCGACGATCTGGTCTTCGACGTGCCGGGGCTCGTCGAGTACTGCTCGACCTTCACGATCCTCGAGCCGGGGGACGTGATCATCACGGGCACCACCGGCGGAGTGGGGGCTTATCGCAAACCGCCGCTCTGGCTCAAGCCTGGCGATGAGGTCGAGGTCGAGGTGAGCGGCGTCGGCACCTTGCGCAATTTCGTGGTTCAGGAAGGCGCCGCTCCCGCTTGAGCAACCGCATACCGGGATGCTGGAGCAGCCGCTGTGGGGACGCTGGTTCCCTACGTGAATGGAGTCGAATTATAACGTAAGGTATCTTATCAATAACATTCGATCTTAATTCGACCAAATGCACGCGCCGAAACCCATGCTGCCGCAACAGGTTACGTCGTCGCCATTTGCCGAAGGGGTGATGGCGATCGCGAGCGCCGCAGCTGCTGCCGCGGTTGCGCGGCTCGAGTCGAGCAGGACCAACTCATTGTTTTTGCGCGCATTGCCGTCGTGTCGGTGCGCGCTTGCAGTGGCGGGGCCTGATCCTTCGACCGTCTCACGCGCCGCCTCCGGGCAAACAGGGGGCACCCCGAAATATCCTTCGTCCCATGCCGTAAATTGTTGACCGGCTGCCCTCGAATTTCCTAACTTCTGTTAATAGATCGTTAGGCATGGGGCTTCGAGTCGCGTTTTGCGTGCAGGGATGGGGACATCTAATGCGCCAGGCAAGGCTATTTGGAGCCGACCACGTGAAAGCCCCACATGCGTGGGCGGGCGTCCCTTTCGAGAAGCGTCGGCCGAACCCCCGCAGCGTTCAAAGTCGCGGCGCATCGGAACGGAAGGCCCGTCACACCGGTTTATCTCGGGTTCAGCTGACGCAGTACATAGTTCCTTCGCGGCGACGGAATGGTCGCCGATCGACTTTCCCCCTTTACGACCCACTCGACGCACGAAACCGGCACGGTTTCTGCTAATTCGCCTGGAAAACTTCGAAGCGTGTTCAACAATGAGAATGAAGAGGCGAAGAGGTGGGCGAGTTGGATCAAAATGACCCGGACGCAGCCCTTGTTCTGGAAGCGGGGGGTGTTCATGAGGCCGGCACGAAGGCCGTTGGCTCGGCGAGCGCGGCCCCGGGGCAGGCTTGCGCCATTGGGGCGGGCGCTCCGCAATCGGTCGCGACCGTCATCCTGGGACGTGGTGGCTTGTTTCAGGAAGGCCTGATTTCCATTCTGAACGGCACCGATTTTCGTCTTGTCGCGTCGGTTTGCAGCCCCGATGAGGCCGCGCTGGCTCTGTTCGAAGGTCAGCGGCTTCTGCTCATCGTGGATGCCGGCGACGACTTGAATCTGGCGACCGGACAAATCGAGCGCTTCAAGCAACGCTTCCCCATGGCGCGCGTGGCCGTTCTCACGGATGCCGACCAGATCAGCAATTTGCTTTCGTTGTTTCGGGCGGGCGCCCATGCGTGCTTCGCGAGAGGCGTGACGCGGGACGTTCTCTTGAAATCGCTTGAATTGGTGGTGCTTGGAGAGACGTTCCTGCTTCCCGGCGTTTTGCCTTTGGTCCGCGAGGCTCAGGAGGAAGCGTCGATGGCCGCGGCGGCGATGACTTCGAACAAAGGATCGACGCTGTCGGCACAGGAAAAATGCGTGTTGCGCTGCCTTGCGGAAGGTCACTCGAACAAAGTCATCGCGAACAAGATCGACATCGCGGTCGCGACCGTGAAGGTGCATGTCAACTCGATTTTCCGCAAGATCGGCACGAGCAACCGCACTCAGGCGGCCATCTGGGCAAGAAACAACATTTCGCAGGATGAGAAGTCCCCAAATCGCGCCTCGCCACCCGAAACTCCCTTGGACGCGGCTCACGACGAGGCGCTTGTCCCGTCGCCCATCGTCCCGTTGAAGCCTTATGAAATTCCGCCGCCGCCGCTGGTCAGGGAGCGCACGAGCCGGCCGGGCCACACGGTCAGAAGCGCTTGTGCCTCGAAGCCGGGCGTGGCGCAGCCGGCTCCGCGAAAGTGCCCGCAAGAGGAGGAGCTCGACCGACGCACCCAGCGGCGCATCGCCGAGGAACAGGAGCGGCATGCCGAGTTTCTCGCCAAGACCAATCACCTGCGTGAGCTCCGCAAGGCGAGGGAGGCCGCGGAACGTCAGCCAATGGGATGCGCGACCGCAAATCTCTCCGCGGAGCCCGGGCAAGTCCCGACCTTGCTTCCTTTCAATCCGTCCTGAGGCGTCATCGCCGGGAATCGAGGGCATCGGCCCGGCCATCCCTGCCTTATGCCGTCACCGCCGGAAAAGGCGTGATGCGCGCGCCGAGCGCGCATGACGGGTGCGGGCAAGCCGAATGCGAATTCAGAGCACGCGCGGATTCGCCTGGCACAAGGCGACGACGCTGCGCAGGGTGTTTTGCTTGTCGGTGCCCGTGTAATACTCGTTGCGGACGAGCCGGCGTAGTTCTTCATTGGTGATCGCCGTATGCGTGCATGCCGGGCGCGCCATTTCCATCAACCGCGACTCGCGCTGCCCTGCCTTGGCGGTGATGACGAGCATGGCTCCCCCGGAAAGCGAGAGCGCCACGCCGACCATCGAGGCCGTCATCAGCGAGCGCCTATGCGCTTTCGCGAAAGCGGGCGGATGCCTGTCGGCAGAGTGCGAGCCGCCCCATCGGGCAAGCCGCCAACGACGAGCGGCCGCGCCTTTCGCGCGCGCATATGCGCTGGGCTGGCGGGAGCGGTCGGGCGTGCCCGACAAGACTTCGCTCACGCTCGGGAGCAAAACGGCATCATCCGGGAGATCGCCGAAACGGGCGAGAATCTCCACCCCTTCGCCCAATGGGGCGGGAGGATCTTTGGCCTTCGCGAGGGCCACGGCGCCTCGTCCGTCACCCTCGAAATGCGCCGCCATCGAAATGGCGTGCTCTTCGTTGAGGGCCCTGATTGCGGCTTCCGCCCGAGCTTCCCCCTTCTCGGAGCGCGAATAAGCGAGCGCGAAGAAATAGGTCATCGGGGTCATTCCCTCCTGACGTAAAGCTCTGGCGCGGTGCTTGCGATGAACCGCAGGTGGGCGCATGCCGCGCGTCCACGCAATCAGCTCCATCACCGCCCGCCGCGCCGGCGTTTTCGAAACTTCGCAAGCCAAGTGGCGGCGGGACCTTAGCGCCTGCATTGTCAAAAGTCACGGTCCTTATCTCAAACATCTACCGGGATATCCAAAGAATGTCCTTGCCGTATCTCGTACTTTGCCGAGCGGCGGCCCTTGGCTCCAGCCGTTTTTCTCGAGTTTACCGCAAAAAATACGTGGCAACGATGCTTAAAACCGTCAAATCCCGATCGCGACGAAGTTGTTCGATGAGGAGTGATGGTAATCGCGCCGCTTTTTCACGATGTAGTGAACTTCGTCATCCATGTGAATCCATGTGACCCGACGCGAGGAAAAATCGCGGCCTCCAGTTTTGCAGATTGCGCCGCATCTCGGCGTCACGCTCCAAAGAACTTCACCCAGTTCAAAGAACTCCCCAAGCTCCAAGAACACTGAAGAGGTCGAACACTGAAGAGGTCGAACACTGAAGAGGTCGAACGCTGAAGACGTCGATCACTGAAGACCTTGAGTTCGCAGTCGGACGCACGCGCCGAACGATTCGATAGTCGGGGCTGGATCAACAAGAAATCGGACGTATATCGGTCCGACTTCGAAAACGGGAAAGCTTTCGCGTGAAACGCATAATCTTAAAGAGGGGGCTAGGCAGCCTCAAGATCGTCGCGTATGAATTTACGAAATAAGAACCGCTGGGGGATGTGCGGCCAAAATGGCTCTTCGCAAAATGGCTCTTCGGAGGAGGAACCAGCTATGCCATCGAAATATCCGATGAAATTCGACCACCCCAAGCTCGCCGAAGCCTTCGACCTTCTTCGACAAGGGCGCATGGATCGTCGCGAATTCGTGCGCGTCGCGGTCCTGCTCGGAACCTCCGCCGCCGCGGCCTATGCGGTCGCCGGACTCCCGGCCCCGGCCTTCGCGCAAAGCGCGATGCCCTTCCCTCCCGACGATCCGAAGGCCAAGGCGGGCGGGATCTTGAAGGTCGCCATGGAGGTCCAGAAGATGGAGGACCCCGCGACCTACTCTTGGGTGCAAATGTCCAATCAGACGCGCCACACGCTCGAATATCTGTCGATGACGGGCCCCGACAACATAACCCGCCCGATGCTGGCCGAAAGCTGGAAGCCGACGGAAGACCTCAAGACCTGGACCTTCAATCTGCGCCAGGGCGTGCTGTGGCACAATGGCGAGGAGTTCACCGCCGATCACGTCGCCTGGAATATTGCCCGCTGGCTGGATCCGAAGACGGCCTCCTCCAATATCGGCCTCTCCTTCGCGAGCGCCATGGTCGAGGATTCCGACGAGAAGGACGCCAAGGGCAAACCGCTCAAGAGGATGATCAAGGGAGCGCTCGAGGTCGTCGACAAGCATACGCTGCGCTTGAACTTGAACAAATCCGTGCTCTCCGTGCCCGAGGATTTCTACAATTATCCGACGGCCATCGTGCATCCCTCTTTCAAGGCGCCGCTCTCGGACAACATGATCGGCACCGGGCCCTTCGCCCTTGCCGAACTCAAGGTCGGCGACAAATGCATCCTCAAGCGTGTGAAGAAGACCACCGACGGCAAGGACTTCAAATATTGGGGCGGCAACGTCTATCTCGACGAGATCCACTACTACAATTTTGAAGCCGACAATCAACTGAGCGCTTTTGCCTCGGGCGACGTCGACACCCTCTACTCGTTCGGCGTCGAGCAGATCGACATGGCGAACTCGTTGCCGGGCGTCATCCACGTGGCCCGGACCGCCCAGACGATCTGCTGCCGCATGAAGGTGACCCAGAAGCCCTTCACCGACAAGCGAGTGAGGCAGGCGATCGTCAAGGCTGTCGACAACGCCGCGGTGAAGACGCTGATCTTCCCGCAGGGCGGTGATGTCGGCGAGAACCATCACGTCGCCCCGGTCCATCCCGACTATGCACCGTTGCCGCCGCTGAAGCGCGACGTTGCGGCGTCGAAGCAGCTTCTCCAGGAAGCCGGATTTGGGAACGGCCTCGACGTGACCATCGATGTCGGCAACACCGATGGCCCCTGGCACCAGACGGCGTGCGAGGCGATGCGCGACCAGATGAAAGAGGCTGGCATCAACATGAAGATCAATGTGATGCCAGCCGCCAAATACTGGGAGATCTGGGACAAGACGCCGTTCGGATGCACGGCATGGACGCACCGTCCGCTCGGCACGATGGTGATGTCGCTCGGCTATCGGACCGGTGCTCCCTGGAATGAGAGCAGCTATTCGAATCCCGAGTTCGACAAGGCGCTCGATGCCGCGGAAGGGGTGCTGGACCCGAAGGAGCGCAAGGGTAAGCTCGCGGTGGCGGAGAAGATTCTTCAGGACGACGCGGTGATGATCTTGCCGCTTTTCCGCCCGGTCTACACGATCGTCACCAAGGACGTGAACGGCTACGAGGGCCATCCGACCCAATACCATCAGTTCAACAAGGTCTGGAAGGCGTGAGGCGAGGCGCTGGGCTCGGAGCTGAGCTCCGAGCCTGAGCGTCGAACGCGAAAGCGTTCCTTCGAATGCCCGATCGATCCTTTACGGCGAATTGTCCCCATCCGCCAAAAAAGGGGAGGCCACGACATCATCGAGCCGTGGGTGCCCGAACCTCTTCCGCGAGGGAGAGGTCGGAGCAGCGCGCGCCCGCGGGAGGCATGGGCCTCGCCTCGGCGAGGACGATAAAAGCGAGCGGTTGGCCGTTGTCACGGACGGTGGTAGCTTTCTTCCATAAGGGATATCGTTTGACCCCTGGAGGGAAAGCGTCGCCCCCTTGTCCGAGTGAATGCGGAGCGAGCCCATGCTCAAGCTGATCGCCAGCCGCCTTCTGCAGATGGTGCTCATCATGGGCGTCGTCTCGGCCCTTTTGTTCTTCATCTTCGACAGCGACAAATTCAAGAAGCAGATCGCTGTCGCGGAACTCGGCGGCTTCGCGGTCTCGGCGCTTTCCGACCAGGATTATCAGAACTGGCTCGAGCGCAAGGGCCTCAACGTGCCGTTCTACGAACGCTACGCCAAATGGGTCGGCGGCATCCTCACCGGCGATCTCGGCAAATCCTATCAGACGAATGAACCAGTCGCGACGCTCGTCGCGGATCGGCTGAAGAAGACCGGCATTCTCGGATTTTGGGTCTTCGCGCTGATGATCCCTCTCTCGCTGACTTTCGGCATCATCGCCGGCATGAAGGAGGGCTCGGCGCAAGACCGAATAACGTCGTTCATCTCGATCGTGACGACATCTCTTCCCGAGATCGCGACCGCCGTGATCTTGATGTCGATCTTCGCGCTATGGCTCAGATGGCTTCCGGCGAACTCCGCCATGGTCGGCGGCTGGAACTGGCTGGCGCTGGTCCTGCCCGTCATGACCCTCGTGCTTTATGATTTCGGCTATGTGGCGCGTATGACGCGGGCCTCGATGGCCGAGGTCATGACCTCCCAATATATCCGCACCGCGATCCTCAAGGGCCTGCCTTATAAGCGCGTGATCTTGCGCCACGCCTTGCGCAACGCGCTCATCGCGCCCTTCACGATCATCGTGCTGCAGATGAACTGGTTGCTTTCGGGCGTCGTCGTCGTCGAGTTCTTCTTTCAGTATGCCGGGTTCGGCAAGTTGCTGCTCGATGCGGCGCTGTTCGGCGACATCTACGTGATCCAGGCCGCCACGCTCGTCGCGGTGTTCGTGGCGGTGCTTTCCCAGATCATCTCGGATGTGGGCTACTCGTTCCTCAATCCGCGCATCCGCTTCAGCTGAGGGAGCAAGCCGTGGCCGCGATCACCTCGATCCCCGTTTCGCCTCCCCCTCTCTCGATCCTGAAGATATTGCAGCAGCCGCGCTCGCTGATCGTGCTCGTCTTGCTGATGTGGCTGCCATTGATGCTGAACGTGATGCTCGCCGGCTCGATCAGCGAGACGGTCAGGCCTTACCTGTTGCTGCCGGCGATCCCATCGGCGCTCATCCTTTATGGCGTCGGCGTTCTGTCATGGCGTGAATCGCCTATCGCCATCATCGGGCTTACGCTGATCTTCTTTTGGCTGATCGTCGCGGTCTCGGTGCCGTTCCTGCCGCTCGTCGATCCCAACAAGCCGATCGCGCCTTTCGCGCCGATCGGCGCCGTGAAGAACAACCACTATTTCATCCTCGGCGCCGACTTCAAGGGAAGGGACATGCTGGCGCGCACCCTTTGGGGATGCCAGCGCGTGCTCGTCTGGGGCGTCACCGCGACGCTCGTCGCCTACTTGGTCGGCTGCATCTTCGGGCTCGTGGCGGGGTATCTCGGCGGCTGGTGGGATCAGGTGATCTCCTTCATCGCCAATGTGCTTCTCTCTTTTCCGGTCATGGTGCTCTTCATCCTCATCATGAATTATCTGGGAGCGAGCGGATTCAACATCGTCATCGCCGTCACCTTCGCGTCCGCGCCCGCGATCATGCGCATCGTGCGGGGGCTTACCTTCGATACCAAGAACCGCGATTACATCTTCGCGGCTCAGACGCGCGGTGAGCATCCCTTGCGGATCATGATCTACGAGCTTTTGCCGAATGCGCGAGGCCCTATCATCGTCGATGCCTGCCTCCGGCTCGGCTACACGACGGTCGCCATCACCACGCTCACTTTTCTCGGGCTCGGCTTGCAGCCTCCCGATCCCGATTGGGGGTTGATGATCAAGGAGGCGGCGAACGTCGCCAAGTCCCCGCAATTCGCCTACATGCTGCTCATTCCGGCGCTCTCCGTGTCGAGCCTGATCCTCGGCTTCAACCTGATCGCCGATGGCTTGCGTGAAATGAGCCTGCGCGATTGAGCGAGGAGGCAAGGCAATGAGCGTGAGCGAGCAGACACCCGTTCTCGAGTGCCGCAACCTTTGCATCTCCTATTTCACGCGAGCGGGTGAAATTCCCGCCGTCGTCGATTTCAATCTCAAGCTCATGCCGGGAGAGGCGCACGGCATCGTCGGCGAATCGGGCTGCGGCAAATCCACCGTGGCCCTCGCCATCATGAACTATATGGGGAAGAACGGCGGCATCGTCGGCGGCGAGATCCTCTTCGAAGGACGCGACATGCGCACCATGTCGGGGGAGGAGCTTCGTCGCATTCGCGGCTCGAAGATCGCCATGGTCTACCAAGAGCCGATGGCCTCGTTGAATCCATCGATGAAACTCGGCGAGCAGCTCGCAGAGGTGCCGATCTACCACGAAGGCGTCTCGCGCGAGCAAGCCATCGAACGATCGCAAAAGATGCTCGCCTCGGTGCGCTTGCCCGATCCGCAACGGATCATGAATTCCTATCCCCATCAGATCTCGGGGGGGCAGCAGCAGCGCGTTGTGATCGCGATGGCGCTGTTGTCGAACCCGAAGCTTCTCCTGCTCGACGAACCGACGACGGCGCTCGACGTCACGGTCGAGGCCGGCATCGTCGAGCTCATCAAGGAGATCTCGGCGAAGTTCGGCACGTCTCTCATCTACATCTCGCACAATCTCGGGCTGATCCTCGAAACCTGCAGCCGGCTCACCGTGATGTATTCCGGCGAGGCGGTGGAAAGCGGCGACATCGGGACCGTGTTCACCAAGATGCGGCATCCCTACACGCGTGGCCTGTTCAGCTCGATCCCGGTGCCCGGAGCGGACAAGAACATGCGGCCGCTTCGCTCGATCAGAGGTCAGCTGCCCTTGCCTTTTGCGCGGCCGACCGGCTGCTATTTCGGCCCGCGCTGCGATCATTTCGTCGCGGGTCGCTGCGACCAAGGGATCTTGCCGATGCTTCCGGTCGAGTCCGGCTCTTCCCATTTCGTGCGATGCGTGCGCTTCAACGAGATCGATTGGAGCCGGGCGACGACGAGGAGCGATCAGCACGCGCCCATCGAAACCGGGGCCATCGTCCTCAACGTGTCGGACATGTCGAAGCACTACACGATCGAGAGCGGCAGCGCGGTTCTGCTCGGCGCCAAGAAGACCGTCAAGGCGAATGAGAGGATCACCTTCCGGGCACGCGAGGCGGAGACCATCGCCATCGTCGGCGAATCGGGATGCGGCAAATCCACCTTCGCCAAGGTGCTGATGGGCCTCGAAGGAGCGACGAACGGGAAGGTGCAGCTCGGCGATGTCGATCTCGCCAATCTTCCGGTGCAAAGGCGAAGCGAGAATGTGATCTCGCGCCTGCAGATGATTTTCCAGAACCCGTTCGACACGCTCAATCCGAGCCATTCGGTCGGCTCGCAGATTTCCCGCGTGATCCGCAAGTTCGGCGTCGAGCGGGATCCGGCAAAGGTCGAGGAGCGCGTCAACCAGCTTCTCGATATCGTCAAGCTGCCGCGCGATTTCGCCAAGCGCCGCCCGCGCCAACTTTCGGGCGGACAGAAGCAGCGTGTCGGCATTGCGCGCGCATTCGCGGGCGATCCGAAGATCGTGATCGCCGATGAGCCTGTCTCCGCGCTCGACGTGTCGGTGCAGGCGGCGGTCACCGGATTGCTGACCGATATCCAGCGCGAGAACAGGACGACGCTCCTGTTCATCAGCCATGATCTTTCCGTGGTGCGCTATCTCGCCGATCGCATCATCGTGATGTATCTCGGGAAGATCATGGAGAAGGGCACGACCGAAGAGATTTTCTCCCCGCCCTACCATCCGTACACGGAAGCGCTGCTTTCGGCCGTTCCGATCGCCGACACAAGCGTCAAGAAGCGCAAGATCGTGCTCACGGGGGAGATTCCCTCTCCGTCGAATCCGCCGCCCGGTTGCCCGTTCTGCACGCGCTGCCCTTACGTGATGAAAGGCATTTGCGACACGCAAGTTCCGCCCCAGCGGGAAATGGCGCCTCGCCACGTCATCGCTTGCCATCTCGACGAAGCAACGCTTCGCGCGATGCAGCCGGTGATCACGATCGAGCCCCGCGAGATGGAAGCCGAGCTCGTCGCCGGAGGCGCCTGAGCGCCGAAAAAAAGCCCGAAAGCGCTTGCACCTGCGCTCGGTCTGCTCGGGCAGTCGCCCTTGGCTACACGTCTGCGCATGCTATGGCACGGGCATGCGATTTCGTTTCATGCCTCTCATTTCGCGCCTGCGCTCGCCGACATGACGCATCCCTCGCATCGGAGCCATCAGAGCTCGTCACAACTCGTCGGCGAATTCGATTACGTCATCATCGGCGCTGGCTCGGCCGGATGCGTTCTGGCCCGCCGCCTCGTCGATTCGGGCTGCACCGTCTGCCTGCTCGAAGCCGGACCGAGGGACCGCTCGATGTGGATTCACCTGCCGATCGGCTACGGCAAGACCATGTGGCATCCGCGCTTCAATTGGCGCTTCGAGACCGAGCCGGATCCGGGAATGAATGGGCGCCGAATCTATTGGCCGCGCGGCAAGACGCTCGGCGGCTCGAGCGCGATCAACGGGTTGATCTACATTCGCGGCCAGCGCGAGGATTACGACGGCTGGGCCGCGGCCGGCAATCCCGGATGGAGCTTCTCGGAGGTGCTCCCCTATTTCGTGAAATCGGAGAACAACGAGCGCGGGCCCGATAATCTACATGGGGCGAGCGGACCGCTATTCGTCTCGGATATCGGCGCCGAGAATGAGCTCATCGAGGCGCTCATCGGCGGTGCCTCGGAGCTCGGCATCCCGAGAAATCCCGATTTCAACGGGGTGACGCAGGAGGGCGCGGGCTACTACCAGCTCAACACGCGCCGGGGACTTCGCTGCAGCACCGCGGTCGGCTATTTGCGGCCGATCCGGCGCGATCCGAAGCTCAGCATCCGAACGAACGCGCTCGCGAGCCGCATCTTGTTCGAGGAGCGTCGGGCAAAAGGCGTTGCCTATTTCCAAGGCGGCACCGAGCGCCAGGTGCGGGCAAGGCGCGAGGTCCTCCTGGCGGCCGGAGCCATCCAAAGCCCGCAACTCCTCCAGCTCTCCGGGATCGGGCCCGCCGAGCTGCTCGCCGACAAGGGCGTTCCGATCCTCCAGGCGAGCCGTGAGGTCGGCGAGAACTTGCAGGATCACCTGCAGTTTCGGCTCATCTATCGCTGCACCAAGCCGATCACGACGAATGATGAGCTTCGCTCTCTTTTGGGGCGCGCCCGCATCGGCCTGCAATGGGTTCTCTCGCGGTCAGGACCGCTTGCCGTCGGCATCAATCAGGGCGGCATTTTCGCACGCGCCTTGCCCGAGTCGCCTCGGCCCGATGTACAGTTCCACTGTGCTACCCTTTCGGCGGACATGGCCGGAGGAAAAGTGCACCCTTTTTCGGGCTTCACCCTCTCGGTCTGCCAGCTTCGGCCACAATCGCGCGGCTTTGTGCGCCTGCGTTCGCGCGATCCGGCCGAGCCGCCGGCAATGCAGCCCCATTATCTTTCGACGCCGCTCGATCGCCGCACCGCGATCGCCGCCATCAAGCTTGCGCGCTCGCTCGCGGCGACCCCGAAAATGCGCCGCTACGTGGCACAGGAGATGAAGCCCGGTCCCGGCATCGTCACCGACGATGAGCTCCTCGGCTTCGCCCGGGACACGGGAGCGACGATCTTTCACCCTTCCGGCACCTGCCGAATGGGCTCGGATCCCGATGCGGTGGTCGACCCTCGGCTTCGCGTGAAAGGTGTCGAAGCCCTGCGCGTGGTCGATGCCTCGATCATGCCGAGCCTTGTTTCCGGCAACACCAATGCGGGCGTGGTGATGATTGCCGAGAAGGCATCGGACATGATTCTCGAGGAGGCGCGATGAGGCTGTGTAGTGAGAACAAAATTGTATCAAGAGCCTGAGTCCGGATCGTTTCGCTTTGCCATTGCTCGAAACCCGCATTTGCGGATACTGTCTGTTTGCATATCGAAACGGGGATGGGGCTTCGAATGGATGCGCGTTTTCGACGACTGGAAAGGCTTTCGCGGATCGCCTTTTGGCTCCCTGCCTGCGTCGCGTTCGCGCTCCTCACCACGTTGACGATCACGGCGCACGCCGCCGATCCCGAACAAGTGGCGCGCGGCAAGTATCTCGTCGCGGTCATTGGTTGTGGGGATTGTCATACGGCGGGGTATCTCTTGGGCAAGCCAGACATTGAGCATTCGCTGGGCGGCTCGGATGTTGGTTTCGAGATCCCTCAGCTCGGCGTCTTCGTCGGGCCGAACCTCACTTCCGATGCGCAAACCGGACTTGGCGATTGGACGAGCGAGCAGATCGTTGCGGCCCTGCAGACCGGCAGGCGTCCCGACGGCCGAGAGCTCGCCCCCATCATGCCATGGCGCGACCTTGCGAGCCTCACCCGTGAGGATGCGATGGCCATCGCGGCCTATCTCAAGAGCCTGCCACCAATCAAGAACAAGGTTCCTGGACCGTTCGGCGCCGGTGTTCGACCGACCGTGCCGGTCATGAAGATCGTGGCGCCGTGATCCGCCGCGACGAGCGCGGCGGCCAAAGGAGACGTTGAGCTTTCGGCAGAGCGCCGCAACCTGGAGGAGGTCAGCCATGTCGATGGATCGTCCCGATGCAGATCGAATTCCCACCGCGTTCTCGTCCTCGCTACGGGAACATTGGGTGCTGTTCCTGGTCGAAGGCATCATTCTCGTCATTTTGGGACTCGCGGCGATCATCGTGCCGCCGATCGCAACCTTGGCGATCGCCATTTTCCTGGGGTGGCTCTTTTTGGTGAGCGGCATCGTCGGGCTCGTCACGACCTTCATGATGCGTCATGCGCCGGGCTTTTGGTGGTCGCTCTTATCGGCCGTGCTCGGCATCCTGGTCGGCATCGTCCTTATCGCGTGGCCCGTAAGCGGCGCGATTTCCCTGACCCTGGTCCTCATCGCCTTCTTCATCATCGAGGGGGTCGCCAGCATCATGTTCGCGCTCGAGCATCGCCGCGAACTTTCGGGGCGATGGGGATGGATGCTGGCGAGCGGCATCGTGGATCTCGTTCTCGCCGCCATCATCTTGTCCGGCCTGCCGCTGAGCGCCGCCTGGGCGCTCGGGCTTCTCGCCGGCATCAATCTCGTGTTCGGGGGCTCGGCGCTGATCGCCATGGCGCTGCACGCCCGGTCACCTGATCCGCCGGGCGCCAAATTCGCGAGCTGAGGTCCGATACGCGAAACGATTTTTGCGATAAGATCAGGCACGGCTTTGATGCGCCTGGTAGGTTTTTTTTCCGACGAAGTCCCCATTCGTCGGGAGGTCATTCGTCCAATCAATGGGTTGTGGTCATGCCTCGATCGAACGGAAAGCCATTCGTCGAGGCCGGACCACCAGGGAGAACGTCATGAAGGTTCGAGTTTCGGGTCGCGGTCATCTGGGTAGGACGCTTCTTCTGGCGATTATCCTGATCGCGCCGGGGATTGCGCTTGCTCAAACGACGCTTCCCGCCGGAAACATACCGCAGGCGCCTGTAGGCCATCGCCAGCCCACCGCGCACGATGTACCGACCAACGATAGCGACAAGGCTCCCGCAGGCCCGGACAACCTGAAATCGCCCGAGGCCGCCAGCAACGAGCCGTTCGGACCGGCTTTGAAGGCATTGCCCAAGCTCGACATCAAGGCGACCTGCCGTCGGGCACAGCCCTTGTCCGGCCAGGAGAGCGCCTATCAGGGTTGCATCAACGATGAGACCGACGCCCAGCGCGAGCTGTCGCGCACCTGGTTCGATTTCAAGCCGGGTCCCCGATCGACTTGCACGAAGGAAACCAATATCGGCGGCGCTCCGAGCTATGTCGAGCTACTCACCTGCTTGCAGCTCGACAAGCAGGCCCTCGAGGCGCGCATCGAGAACAAGAAGCTGCTCAACGTGCCGCAGACACCAAGCGAACCGCGGGAATAAGGGCATCAACAATGGCCGAGTCAGGCGTGATCACCATTCCGGCGCGGCGCGGCAAGGCGGCGAGGGCGAAGAAAGGCCAGCACATCGCCGTGATCAACACCCATGGCGAGCAGGTGGTCGATACCTGGGCGTTTGCCGCGGATGATCTCGGCGAATTCATGTCGATGGAGCATACACGCGCGGCGCTCGGCAGGCTCATTCCGCGAAAGGGCGACGCCCTTTCAACCAATCACCGTCGCCCCATCCTGACGATCGTCGAGGATACCTCACCCGGCATTCACGACACCCTGATCGCAGCCTGCGACACCTGGCGGTATCAAGGGCTCGGCTGCAAGGAATATCACCACAACTGCACCGACAATCTGCACGCCGCCATGAAAGAGCTCGGGCTCGAGGCTCCGGAGACGCCAAGCCCGCTCAATCTTTTCATGAACATTCCTTGGGCGGAAAACGGCGAGATTACTTTCGAGGCGCCCGTGACGAAGCCGGGAGATACGGTGACCCTTCGGGCCGAGCGAGACCTCGTCATCGCGTTCTCGGCCTGCCCTCAGGACATGCTGCCCATCAACGGCATCGGCAAGCGCCCGACGGAAGCTCATTTCCGCATTTTCTGACGCAATAAACGGTCGCGAGCAGGCACGGCACTCGAGGGATGCTCCTTGCGCGTCCGATATTTCGGCGAGGCGAACCCGTCATGATAAGGTTGCTGCAGACTCTTTGCCGTCACGGCATTGACTCTTGCCTGTGACCTGACCAGCATTTTCTCTCCGTCGCGCCGTCCCATCTCACCGCGAGAGAGCTCAAACTGGGAGGCGAGCAGAACCGGCGCGCGCGGCGCCGCGGTGGCGAAACGTCAAAGGGAGGGAAAAAACACATGAAGCTATTCTCGAGCACTCGATTGTCCGTGATCGCGCTCGCCGCGCTTGCCCTCGAGGCTTTCGTGGGTTGCGCCTACGCGGACGCCCTCGACGACATCAAGAAGGCGGGGACGATCAATGTCGGCGTCTTCTCCGATTTTCCCCCCTTCTCGTCGGCGAGCGCCGATATGAGCCTGAAAGGCTATGACATCGATGTGGCGCAGATCATCGCCGACACGTTGAAGGTGAAGCTCAATCCCGTCAGCGTCACCGGACAAAACCGCATACCGTATCTCACGGAGCACCGGGTCGACATCCTGCTCAGCGTCGGACAAAGCCCCGAACGCGAGAAGGTGATCGATTTCACTGCCTCCTACGCGCCTTATTACATCGCGGTCATCGGGCCTCAGGCCGTGAAGGTCGAAGGCAAGGCGGACCTCGCCGGCAAGTCGATCGCGGTCAACCGCGGCACGCTCGAGGACACCTCGCTCACCGAGGTGGCTCCGCCGAATGCCGATATCAAGCGCTTCGACAACTACAACTCGGTGATCCAGGCATTTCTCTCGGGCCAAGCGCAGCTCATGGTCGTCGGCAACGATGTCGGTGCGCAGGTTCTTTCGAAGCAGGTCAATCTGAAGCCGGAACAGAAATTCCAGCTCATGACCTCGCCCGACCACATTGCGCTCAACAAGAATGAGCCGCGACTGAAGCAGACGCTCAACGACATCATCGCCAAGCTCATCTCCGATGGCACCCTCAACAAGATCTCGGAAAAATGGCTCGGCAAGCCGCTCGATCCCAAGGACCTCTGACACTTCGAAAAGTTCGAGCCCGACCGCAAGAGACAAGGGGACGCTTGCGGTCGCTCCAACAAGCAGAGGTAAAATGGGAGCGCCCGTTTCCTGGTGAGCTACGCGCTTGATTTCGGCTGGCTGAACGAAGCGCTCGAGCCCATCCTGCAGGGCGCGCTGGCGACGATCTTCCTTACCGCCGTCACCGCGGTGCTGGGCACGATCTGCAGCATTCTCGGAGCCATGGCCGCCCGCAGCGGTTCCGTGGCCCTGCGAGGGGCGATCGAAGCTTATGTGGAGCTCATCAGGAATACCCCTTTCCTGGTGCAGCTCTTCTTCATCTTCTTCGGCTTGCCGAGCCTTGGGCTGAGGCTCGATGCGACCGTGGCCGCCATCCTGGCGATGACGATCAACCTTTCGGCCTATGGGACGGAGATCGTCGGAGCGGGGCTCGATGCCGTCTCACGAGGTCAGCGGGAAGCCGGACAGGCGCTCGGCCTGCGGCCGCGCCTCGTGTTCCTGAAGATCGTGTTGCCGCAAGCTCTGCGCGTGATCTTTCCTGCGCTCACGAGCCAAGTCGTGATCATGATGCTGGAATCGGCCGTGGTCTCTCAGATCGCGGTGCGTGAGCTCACCTATCAAGCCGACATGTTGCAGGCGCGGACTTTCCGCGCCTTCGAGACCTACCTCGTCGTGACCGGCGTCTATCTCGGCATGAGCGTCGTGCTGCGCCGCCTGATGGTGCAAGGCGGACGCAAGCTGCTCGCGGGCGGGGTCTCCTGATGGATTTCACTTTCTGGGACATTCTGCGCAATCTTCTGCTCGCCGCGCGCTGGACGGCGCTGCTGTCGCTCGTCGCCTTCATCGGAGGCGGCCTCGTCGGCCTCGGCATCTTGCTGGCGCGCGTCGCCTCGCGCGCCTGGCTGCGAAAATGCGCTGCGCTCTATATCGGTTTGTTCCAAGGCACGCCCCTGTTAATGCAGCTCTTCCTCGTCTTCTTCGGCCTGCCGCTCATCGGCGTGCGCATCGAGCCCTGGTCCGCCGCCGTGATCGGCTTGACGCTTTGTGCCAGCGCTTTCCTTGCCGAGATCTGGCGTGGCGGCGTCGAGGCCATTCCGCTCGGCCAATGGGATGCGGCCAAGAGCGTCGGCCTTCACTATGTCGAGGAGATGCGCCTCGTCATCTTGCCGCAAGCCTTTGCCATCACCCGGGCGCCGATGGTGGGATTCCTGGTGCAGCTCGTGAAGATGACGGCGGTGACTTCGATCATCGGCTTTGAGGAATTGATGCGGGCTTCGAACGCGATCAACAATGCGACTTTCGAACCTTTCACCGTGTATGGCCTCGTTGCGCTCATCTACTTCGTGATGTGTTTTCCCTTGACCCGCTACGCGCGCCATCTGCAATCTCGCACTCAGAACTGAGCGGCGCTTGCCGATGTTCCAAGACTTGCCGGGTGGCGGTGCGCACCTGATGAATGGCCATTTGGGAGTTCGCCACGCTATACTATGGCAAGCGATGTATTGGCGAGCGGGCAATGGCTGGGCAGCACAGGAAATCGGCGGAATGAGCGGCGCGCAAGAACACGGTGAAGCCGCGATGGTTCGGCACCGCCGCGTCGAAGCGTCCGCAATGCGCGCCGAGCCGGGCTGAACCCAAGTGGCGCAAATCGTCGACGCTCTTCCCCTTGCACCCGCCGAGGCAGCGGCACGATATCGTCGTGGCGCGCTTCTCGTCGCCGGCGCCGCAGTCGCATGGAGCACCTCCGGCCTGATCACACGGGCAACGGGGACGGACGCCTGGACGACGCTCTTCTGGCGGTCGCTCTTCGCGACGCTTTTCCTCATCGGCTACATTGCGCTGCGCGACCGGCGCGGCGCCATTGCCGTCCTTCGTGGGCTCGGCCTCCCCGAGTTGGGCATCGCGCTCTCTTTCGGCACGTCCATGATGTGCTTCATCATCGGCCTCAAGCAGACTTCGGTCGCAAATGTTCTCATCTTCCAGGCCGCGTCTCCTTTCGTCGCCGCGGTGCTTGCCTGGCTCTGGCTGGGCGAGCGCGTCTCGCCGAAGGGGACGCTCGCAATTCTCGCCACAGTCATCGGCATCGCGGTCATGGAATCGGACTCGCTCGCCAAGGGGCGGATCTGGGGCGATCTCTTCTCGGCCATCATGGGCCTCAGCTTCGCGGTGATGATCGTCTTGGCTCGGCGTTACCGAGACGTGTCGATGACCTCGGCGATGTGCCTCGCGACGGTGTTGACGGGCTTCGTCACGCTGCCCTTCGCGCAGCTTGCCGTGCCGCCGGGCGATCTCGTCCTTCTCGCATTGTTCGGCGTTGGGCAAATGGGCTTCGGTCTCGTCATGTTCACCGCGGGCGTGCGCCTGATCCCGGCCGCCGATGCCGGGCTCATCACGGTTCTCGAGGTGATTCTCGCGCCTATCTGGGTGTGGCTCGCCTTTGGGGAAGATCCGGGAACGCGGGCGATTCTCGGTGGCGCCATCGTGCTCGGCGCCATCATCGTCCACACGCTCCTGGAGCGGCACACGAGCGGCGCCACGGGCGCCGGAGGAGGACAGGGATGGCGGCGCAAACGATTGCGGTGATCGGCAATGGCATAATCGGCCACGGTGTCAGCGAGGTGTTCGCCAAAGCCGGTTGGCGCGTGACGCTCATCGGACGCAGCGCCAAAAGCCTCGAGGCCGCGCTGACCAAGATCGGCGAAAGCCTCGCCATGTTCGCCGACCACGGGCTCGTGAACGCGGATGAGCGCGCGAAGGCGCTCTCGCGCATCCGCACGACGACCGAGCTCGAGGACGCAAAGGGGGCCGAGTTCGTGATCGAGGCCGTGCCCGAGGACATGGCACTGAAGCGGACGATCTTCGCGCGGCTCGATAAAATCTGCGCATCCGATGCCGTGCTGGCTTCCTCGAGCGGACATCTCGTGAGCGAACTGGTCGAAGGCCGCAAGGGCGAACGTGTCGTCGCAGCGCATTTCTGGTACCCGCCGCAGCTCATTCCGTTGGTCGAGGTCTGCGGAGGCCCAACGACATTGCCGGCCGTGGTGGCGCGGACTTGCGACATCCTGCGTGCGGTCGGAAAAGAGCCGGTGGTGATCGACAAGGAGGTGCCGGGCTTCATCGGCAATCGCATTCAGTTCGCCGCGCTGCGCGAAGCGTGGTCGCTTTGGGCTTCCGGCGTGGCGTCCGCAGAAGCGATCGATGCCGTGGTGCGAAACTCGATCGGCCGGCGTCTTGGCGTGACAGGGCCGATCGAATCCGCCGATGTCGGAGGGCTCGACACCATGGTTGCGTTCGCCCGCTTCCTGCAACCCAGTCTCGATGCGAGCCCGCTGCCGCCGCCGGCGCTCGACGGGCTTGTCGGAGAAGGCAATCGTGGTCTGCCGAGCGGGCGTGGCGTCTATGACTGGTCGAAGCGCGACGGCGCAGGCCTCCTCGTGGCGCGCCGAGAGGAGCTCATCCGCTGGCTGAAGGCTGATCGGAGTTCCCGCCAGACCACCCCGCCTTAGAGGCGTACTCCAACTGGCGGCCCCTCTTGGCGAGAAGAAGGAGATCCGTGAAACTCGTGGAGCGGGAACGTCGGACAAAGACGTTGTCGTGCCGGCGAAGCGAGGACTATGCTCGGGCGTCGTGGCGGGCCCTCGCTTCTGGGAATGGAATAATGATCGGCCGCATTGTCTTGCTCTGCTGCCTGTTGATCGCACCCGGGTTGGCGCGGGGTGCGGATCAGGCGGTGGTCGAAGCGGCTCGCCGCGAGGGCGCGCTTGCCGTGGCGAGCTCTGCGCCGGGTGAAAATTTTCAAAAGTTCCTCGAGGCATTCAGGGCCAAATATCCGTTTCTCGACATTGCCAACGGATTTTACTCGGGACCGACCGGGCGCGTCCTGGCACGCGTGAACGCCGAGATCGACGCCAAGCGCATCAGCTTCGATGTCATGCTGGCGGCGAATATGGCGGCATTCATCGAGATGACGCGCGCGGGCAAGATCATGCGCTACGATTCACCCGAATACGCATCCTTTCCGGCGGGCGCCAAGGCCGACGGCTACTGGGCGGCGGCACAAGCGATCGGCGTCATCCCCGTCTACAACAGGAACGTCCTTGCGCCCGCAGACGCGCCGAAATCCTGGCTCGACCTCCTCGGGCCGCGATTTGGCGATCACCAGATCGCCATTCAGAATGCCGCCGCGGGCACGCAATTCAATCAGTTCTACCTTCTGGAGCGCGCGCTGGGTACCGATTTCATCAAGCGCTTGGCGGCCCGGCATCCCGTGGTCATGCCGACGGGGGCGCAGATGACCGATGCGATCGTGCGCGGCGAGGTCATGATCGGCGCTTCCCTCGATCATTGGCGCGCCTTCGGCCCAACTGCGGAGCAAGCCGGCCTGACCGCAGTTTATCCGACCGAAGGCATGCCGTTGACGCTCGCGCCCGTGGGCATAATCGCAGGCGCGCCGCATTCGAACGCCGCCAAGTTGTTCATGGATTTCATCTTGTCGTCCGAGGGCCAGAAGCTGCTGGATACCGATCTCTATGGAATGTATTCGATGCGCACCGACGTAACTGCGCCCGCCGGGCAGAAACCCTTGGCGGAGACCCATCCGCTGCTTCCGACGGATCTCGACGATTACCTGAAAGCAAGCGCCGCGTTTCCCCAGCATTTCGAGGAGTATTTCCACTGAGGCAGCACCGCGCATGACGGCTGGAGACGTCCTCCGAGGCTCTGCCGAGAAGCGGTGGACCTCCTGGTCGTCCCTGCGAGCCGAACGATGGCTCGGCGCCGGTGCCGGCATCGTCGTCGCGCTGCTCGTGCTGCCGCCGCTTCTTGCCGCGATGACAGCGAGCGTCGGGGCGGAATTCGCGCCCCTGCATCGGCCGGATATCGTGCTGAACACTTTGCTGCTGGGCGTGACGACGACCATGCTGGCGGTTGCCGGTGGCACAGGGCTGGCGCTTGCGTTGGTGCCCGGGGTTCCCGCGAAGGCGATGCTCGAGCGGCTGATCGTGATGCCGCTCTATCTCACCCCGCTCCTGACGGCGATCGGATGGAGTTGGCTCGCCTCGCCACGCAGCGGGCTCGTCAATCTCCTGCTGCGCAACGCGCTCGGCCCGGATTTCGCGATCAATGTGATCTCGGCCTCCGGCGTCATCGTCGTAAGCACGCTTGCCGTGATGCCGCTGCCCTTCCTGCTCGTTTCCGATGCGCTTGCCGGTATCGATGCTTCCTTGGTGGAGGCGGCGCGCGTGCATGGGGCGGGGCCGCGCACGGTGCTGAGGCGCATCGTGCTGCCCTTGCTGGCTCCGGCGGCGCTGGCGTCGGCATTGTTGGTGTTCGTCCAGGCGGTCGGCTTGTTCAGCGTCCCCGCGGTGCTTGGAATGCCGGCGGATTTCAATGTGGCGACGACGGAGATATTTCGTCTGCTCGAGAGCTATCCGCCACGCGTCGGCGAGGCGGCATCATGGGGCTTGCTACTGCTCGCCATCACCGCTCTTCTGACTTTCGGGCAATCGCTGCTCCTCGGACGGCGCTCGTTCGCGACCATATCCGGCAAGGGGTTCCGGCCCTCAACCAAGCCGCCGCGCGGCCGCCGGTCCCGCGCTACGCTTGCTTGGCTCTATGTGATACTGGCGACGGTCCTGCCTTTGCTGGCGTTGCTGTGGGCTGCAAGCGTGAGTTTCGTTGCCGGGGATCTCCGGCTTACCCGCTTCAGCACGCTGCACTTCGACAATGTCCTGTTCGCTTACCCGAAAACATGGATCGCGGCGCGCAATTCAACACTTCTCGGTGTGCTGACCGCAACGATCGTGTGCCTGCTCGGGCTCGTCGTCAGCTGGATAATTTTGCGCACACGCCAGGCCGGACGCGGGTTGATCGATCAACTCAGCATGGTGCCGCTCAGCGTGCCGGCGATGGTTTTCGCGCTTGGCTTGTTGTGGGTCTATGTGCGCTTGCCGCTGCCCATCTACGGAACGCTCTCGATCCTGCTGATCGCCTATGTCACGCATTATTTGCCGTTCGGGGTGCGCGCCGCGAGCGCCGCGCTTCGCCAGCTGCATCCGGAGCTGGAAGAGGCAGCGCGGATTGCCGGCGCGACGTGGTTCGGCACGATGCGGCGGATCACTTTGCCCTTGCTGAGGCAAACCATGATTGCCTCCTGGGCTTTGCTGTTCATCATGGCGATGCAGGAGGTCAGCTCCTCCATCCTGCTCTATTCGAGCAGCAGTATCGTGCTGTCGGTCGCCGTGTTCGACCTTTGGGAAAACGGCAATCCCAGCGATGTCGCAGCGCTCGGCTTCGTGCAGCTCGCCGCAAGCTTCGTCGTCGTGGGCTTGGCGTTGCGCGCGCGTCACCAGCCATCTTTCTCA
The DNA here is from genome assembly GCA_019247795.1 of Hyphomicrobiales bacterium. Classification (GTDB taxonomy): domain Bacteria; phylum Pseudomonadota; class Alphaproteobacteria; order Rhizobiales; family Beijerinckiaceae; genus GAS188. The sequence goes on from JAFBAK010000157.1 coordinate 28,439, forward strand.
TGAGCGCGGAGGCCGTCATTGTCGAGGGATTGGAGGTCGCGCACGGCCCGACCCAGGCCGTGCGCTCTCTCAGCTTCGCGGCCCGACGTGGGGAGCTGATGACGCTGCTCGGCCCGAGCGGTTGCGGCAAGACCACGAGCTTGCGCGCCATTGCCGGATTGGAGACGCCGTCGGCCGGGCGCGTGGTGCTCGAGGGTCGCGTGGCCTTCGATCAAGCCGCCGGGATCGATCTTGCCCCTGAGCGACGCGGACTTTCGATGGTGTTTCAATCCTACGCCATTTGGCCGCACATGACGGTGTTCGAGAACGTCGCCTTCGGCTTGCGCGCCCGCAGAGCAAAGCGCGACGAGATCGCGGCATCGGTGCGGCGTGGACTGGAAGCCGTCGGGCTTCACGCACTGGCGGATCGACCCGCGACCCGGCTTTCGGGCGGGCAACAGCAGCGCGTCGCTCTGGCGCGCGCCATCGCCTGCAACTCGAGCGTGATCCTTCTCGATGAACCCCTTTCGAATCTCGACGCGATGCTTCGCATGGAAATGCGCGCGGAGTTCAAGGCTTTGCAGCATCGGCTGGGCTTTACGGCGATCTATGTCACCCACGATCAAGAAGAAGCGCTGGTGCTCGCGGACCGCGTCCTGGTGATGCGCAACGGCTTGGTCGAGCAGACGGGGCGGCCTGCGGAAATCCATGATCGCCCGCGCACACGCTTCGTTGCGGATTTCGTCGGTGTTCGAAATGTCTTTCCCTGCGAAGTGAAGCAAGACGGCGGCCGTTTCGTCGCGATCCTGGATAACGGCGTGCGTCTTCAACTGCGCGGCGAACCGGCAAAAGTTCCGAGCTGTGTTTGCTTCCGGCCGATCAGCGTAAGTTTGTCGCCGCGGCCTGACGCTCAGGCGATGGCGGCGACGTTGATCCGCGCGACTTACCTCGGCGATTTGATGGAATACGAGTTGTGTGCCGGAGGACTTACGATCTGGGCGCGTTCCCTCGCTCGCGGTGATCTCGCCGAAGGCGCTCAGGTATTCTGGTCGGTTCCGCCGGATGCCTGCTTTCTTGTGACAGCCTGACCACCCGAAGGAGGACGCATTGACCGTCTCGATCGCGCATCAGCGCTCCGCAAACCGGACGCTGCGCATCGTTTGCCCGAACGGGCATCTCGGCTTTGCCCCCATCAAACCCGACAGCTTCGCCAACGGGCTGACATGCGAGCCCGACCTGATTTGCGCCGACTCCGGATCTTGCGATATCGGGCCAGGTCCGCTGGGCTCCGATACTTCCTCGAGTCCTTTGGCGTGGCAAACCCATGATCTCGAGCTGATGCTGCTGGGCGCGCGGCGGCTTGGCGTGCCGATGATCGTCGGCTCTGCGGGCGATACGGGCAGCAACAGCCGGGTGGATCTGTTCGTGCGGATCATTCAGGACTTGGCGCGCAAGCACGCTCTGCCCAAGTTCCGCCTCGGCTGGTTCTATTCGGAAGTGCCGAAGACGCTGATCTCGGAGACGATGGCGGCGGGAGGAGCCATCGAGGGGCTCGATGGACGAGCTCCGCTCGATCCCGAGACCCTGGCGGCGACGGACCGGGTGGTTGCGGTCGCCGGCGTCCATCCGTTCATGGCTCTCCTGGACCAGGGAGCCGATGTCATCATCGGCGGCCGCAGCAGCGATTGTGCGATCTTTGCAGCGCCGGCATTACGGGCCGGTTTTCCCGAGGCCCTCGCTTACTATTACGGCAAGGTGCTCGAATGCGCCTCATTTTGCGCCGAACCTTACGCAGGGAAGGAATCGGTGCTCGGCGAGATCACCATGGAAGACGTGAAAGTGACGGCCCTTTTACCGGAGCAGCGCTGCACCATCGCGTCCGTCGCGGGTCATGCGATGTATGAGCGCACCAATCCTTATTTCGAGCATTTCCTCGGCGGTCACATCGACATGAGCGAGTGCGCCTATGAGCAATATGACGAGCGAACTTGCCGTATCACCGGCCCACGCTTCGTGCCCGCCGCAGACTTGCGGGTGAAGCTGGAAGGCGCGGGCAAGCTGGGTGAGCGCTATGTCGGGATGGTCGGCGTGCGCGATCCTTACACGATCGCCAATATCGATGCGGTGATCGCTTGGGCGCGGCGCCAGGCGTGCGAGCGGTTCGGGGAGACGGGATACGAATTGCACTACTCCGTGTATGGGCGCGATGGGGTGATGGGTGCGCTCGAGCCGCTGCGGGACAAACCCGGCCACGAACTATGCATCGTGGTGCAATCGATCGCGCCCTCGCGCGAGATGGCCGAGGAAGTCTGCATGATCGGCCTGCGCCAGATGTTCTACGCGCGCTTGCCGCAGGTGAAGGGCACGGCCGGCGGCGTGGCTTTCGCCTTGGACGAAGTGCTGGCCGCGAGCCCTGCCTACCGCTGGACGATCAACCACGCGATGCGCGTCTCAGATCCCATGGCGCTCTTCGAGACGGCGATGATGGAGGCAGGCGTGTGATGGCGAAGCGCAAGCTCTTCGATCTCGCAAAGACGATCCGAAGCAAGAACGCCGGCGTCGACCGTATCACTTTCGATGTGATCTTCACCGACCGGGCGAGCTACGATCTCGTTTGCCGCAGCGGAGCCCTGTCGCGGGAGTCCGTTTGCCGCATCTTCGGCATCCCGTCGACGCGAATCACCGATCATGTGCATTTCGATCCGGCGCTGGCCATCAAGTTCACGATCAGCCGGACGATGCCGAGTGGGAGCCCGGGCGATGGAGATATCTTCGGCAGCCAGCAATATGGACCGCTTCTGGACGTGGAGGTGGCAGGCGCGATCTAGCGGATCGATAGCGACGGTTCCCCAATTTGCAAAAACCGATGCACGATCAAATGGGCACAATTGTCGGCCGGACCACGACGGGAATCCCGAGGATTTGAGCCATGCTGACCGACCTTGCGACCGCGGACCAGATTTCGCGCGTAATCTCGCAAGCGACCGCACCCGCATTTCTTCTGGGCGCGGTAGCGGCGTTCATCTCAGTGCTGATCACACGCATGAACCGCCTCGCGGACCGCAGCAATGCGCTCATCGCGATCCCCGATGACGACCCCCGCTGGGCACATCTCAAGTCCGTGCTGCCCCGTTTGAGTCAGCGCGCGAGATTGATGAACCGAGCGATCGAATTTGCGGTCGTAAGCGGCATCTTCACGACCGTGCTCGTGATCCTTGCGTTCCTGAGCGCATTCTTGCGGTTCCGGCACGAATATGGCGCCGGGCTCATGTTTATCCTCGCGTTGTCATCCTTCGCGGCTTCTTTGATCACGCTGTGGCGCGAGGTGCGATCGGCGCTCAAGGATATCGACTTCCACGTTTGAACTCGGCGCAAACCGACCGCCCGGCATGTTCCTGAATTCCACGGAGCGTCTTGCCAAATCACCCGCGGCAGCCCCCGGCGGTATTGTTGCGCACTGCAGGCGCTCCAAGCCGTGCAGAAACCTGGAATTAACAACATGAAGGCTTGCAGCGGCGCAAATTCGGTCTTTTGGAATGAAGAATTGCTTTCGACAAACCCATTTAAATCTTTGTTATTTCGTCTGAGTTTCCAAAGAGGCTGAACCGGTCAACGAGCCGCAAACGAGGTCTCTCCACCTGCAGCTCGAACCGGAAGCGGTTGACGCAGGAGGGGCTCATGCCCCAGCTCATAGCGGAAAGCGGCCATGCGCATTCGGACAAGCTGAGGCGCAGCATAGCACGTACGCAAATCACGATTGCCGCCGCTTACGCCTATGATTCGCTCATTCTGTTCGGCTTCTACGCCGCCGGATATATCGGCATCGCGGTGCCTTTGAGCGTCACGGCGGCGCTCGCGCTTCTCGTCGGGGCCGTCAATCTGGCGCATCACAGCGGCTGGAGCCGCGACTGCGAAGACCCGACGCTTTTCCTGCCGCAGCAGCTCTACGCCATCACGGTCGCGCTCGTGGCGGCAATCGCAGCGCCGCAAATCGCGTTCCAGCCCTTGGCGACGCTGTTTGCGATCAGCGCCTTCGCCTTCATGGCACCTGATCGACGCAGCCAGCTCGTGGGCGCCGGCGCCGCCGCGCTTGGCGGCGCGACCGTGATCTTCGACATGGGGCCGGCTCTCGCGATGCCGACCGCGACCCTCGCGGGACAAGTGTTGACCTCGGGGGTGGTTCTCGGGCTCATCGCACGCTGCATCTGGGTGGCCGCCTTCTTCCGCAATCTTCAACGGCGTCTCAGCGACCGGAACAAGGCTCTGAAGGCAGCGGTCGAACAGATCGATGCCATGGCGAACAGGGACGAACTCACGGGCCTGCCTAACCGTCGCTGCATCGGCCGGTTGCTCGCCGATGAATTGTCGATTTGCGATCGCACGGAGCTTTCTCTCTGTGTAGCGCTCGTCGATATTGACCACTTCAAGCGCATCAACGACGCCTGGGGGCACTTGGCGGGCGATCGCGCGTTGCAGATTTTCGCGAGCGTTGCTGCAATCGCGATGCGCGCGAACGATCGATTGGGCCGCTTCGGAGGCGAGGAGTTTCTGCTCGTCCTGCCCGGCACGCGACTCAAGGATGCCGAGGCTATTCTCAATCGCATCCGAGAGCGCATCTGCGCTCACGATTGGTCGGCGATCGACAGCGATCTGCATGTGACGATTACCGTGGGCGCAACCGAATACGCGAAAGGAGACAGCGTTGAAGAGCTGATCAGGCGCGCCGACCTCGCCCTTTATCTCGGCAAGGAAGCCGGGCGAGATCGGGTCGTGCTTGATCGGAAGTCACTAGCGGAATTGCGTCCCGCCCAGAGCAAATCGGTCTCAGA
>JAFBAK010000249.1 GCA_019247795.1 Hyphomicrobiales bacterium
GACGTGCTCGCCCTTTATCACGAGCGCTTTCGCTTCATCCTGGTCGACGAATACCAGGACACCAACGTTGCCCAATATCTGTGGCTGCGGCTCGTCGCCCAGAGCCGCCGCAACGTCTGCTGCGTCGGCGACGATGATCAGTCGATCTATGGCTGGCGCGGTGCGGAGGTCGACAACATCTTGCGCTTCGAGCATGATTTCCCGGGCGCCAAGGTGATCCGCCTCGAGCACAACTATCGCTCGACGGGGCATATTCTCGGAACCGCCTCCGGCTTGATTGCTCATAACGAGGGGCGGCTCGGCAAGACACTGCGCACGGACGCCGAGGATGGCGCCATGGTGACAGTAACCGGCGCCTGGGATTCGCAAGAAGAGGCGCGCCTCATCGGCGACGAGATCGAGGCGCTGCAAGCGAAGGCCCACGCGCTTTCGGAAATGGCCGTGCTGGTGCGTATCTCAGCGCAGATGCGCGAATTCGAGGACCGTTTCGTCAATCTCGGCCTTCCCTATCGCGTCATCGGCGGCCCGCGCTTCTACGAGCGCATGGAGATTCGCGACGCGCTCGCCTATTTTCGCATCGTGACGCAGCCGGCGGACGACCTCGCATTCGAGCGCATCATCAATACGCCCAAGCGCGGCCTCGCCGAGGCGACGCTTTCGCTCTTGCATAACCATGCGCGCGCGGCGCGCGTGCCCCTCCTCCAGGCGGCGGAAGCCCTGGCGCAATCCGAAGAGCTCAAGCCGAAGCCGCGGGTCGCGCTTCGCGACCTCCTCATCGCCATCTCGGGTTGGGCCGCGCGGCTCGAGCAAGGCGCGCCGCATACGGAGGTCGCCACGCAAATCCTCGAGGAATCGGGCTACACCGACATGTGGAAGGCCGACCGCTCCGCCGACGCCGCCGGTCGGCTCGACAATCTCAAGGAGCTCGTCCGCTCGATGGAAGAGTTTCCCGACATGCGCGCCTTCCTCGAGCATGTGGCGCTGGTGATGGAGGCCAGCGAAGGCGAGGATGAGGATCGGGTCTCGATCATGACCTTGCATGGGGCAAAGGGCCTCGAATTCGACACGGTGTTCCTGCCGGGCTGGGAGGATGGGCTCTTCCCCAATCAGCGCGCGCTCGACGAGAATGGCCGCGCCGGCCTCGAGGAGGAACGCCGTCTCGCCTATGTCGGCATCACACGGGCTCGCCGAAATGCGAGGATTTACTTTGCCACCAACCGTCGCTTACACGGACTTTGGCAATCGACGGTGCCGTCGCGCTTCATCGACGAGCTGCCGCAAGCTCATGTCGAGGTGGCGGAAGGCCAAGCCGGATATGGCGGGCCGGGCCGCTACGGGCCCTCGCGTTTCGACAACCTTCCGGTCTTCGCCGACTCCGCATACGCGACGCCGGGCTGGAAGCGCGCGCAGGCGCGCCAGCGCATGGAGGGCGAGCGTGGCGCGCAAGCTTCAGGGATGCGCGGACGCGGCGCTCGCGGGTCCTGGCCGGGCGGGCGCCTCATCGAGGGCGAGGTCATCGCGTCATCGATCGCGCAAGGCGCGGGCTTCACGACGGGCGAGCGCGTCTTTCACCAGAAATTCGGGCCCGGCGTTGTCGCTGCCATCGACGGCAACAAGCTCACGGTCGATTTCGACAAGGCGGGCCGCAAGATGGTGCTCGACAGCTTCATGCAAAAAGCCGGGTAGCGGGGTAGCGACGAAGGCGAGTGGCGGACACGGAGGCTTGAGAGGTGGAGGGCGCGGAACGCGGCTTCGCGAGAGGTAGACGCTCGACATTTGCAGTCATTCGAGACAACGAGCGAACGGACAGCGCTGACATGGCCCTGGTGCGGGCGGTCGGAATCGAACCGACACTCCTTTAGGGGGAACGGGATTTTGAGTCCCGCGCGTCTACCAGTTCCGCCACGCCCGCTCGGGACGCCCCTCTTACATGGTCGGGACGGCTCGTCAAAGGGGGCTGCCCGAGGTTAGGCCTTGCCTCAGATCGCGAGCTTCGCGTTCCGTCGAGGCGTTCTCCTCGCGCTCGCGCTTTCGGTCATCAGTGATGGCGGCAAAAGCACCTCGATGCTAGATTGAGCGCCTACGCCCACGAGGAGAGCTTTTCGACATGCCCGTGAAGCCTAAGGGAATGCAGACCTTCTTCGTCGAGATCAAATGCAAGCTCGGCAAGACCTACGAAGTGGCGAGCGCGCTCGCCGATGCCGAGATCGCCTCCGAGATCTACTCGACCGCGGGCAATTACGACATCATCGCTAAATTCCACCTCGACCCTGATGTCGACATCGGGCATTTCGTGGCGCAGAAGGTCCAAACCATCCCCGAAATCCTCGACACGCGCACGATGATCACCTTCAAGGCATTCTGAAAAAACCGCGGAGTTCCCGTTTCCATCCCGGCTATTCGCGGCTGGCTCCGACGAACGCTGCTTACCCTCCTGCGTCGATCACGAAATCGAGCACTCGCGTTGTCCTGCCCCAGCCACCGCTCTATCGTCGCAAGGGTGGTGGCCGCCGCCGATAATCACTTTCCGACAGCTGGATGGAGATGCGAAGCATGAGGTTCAAGACCGCCTTCTCTGCCTTTTTCGCCGGCCTCGCCTTTGCGACGAATGCGTTTTGCGCCGAGCTGCCGCGCGCCGCCCCCGGCGAGGTCGGGCTTTCCGCTGAACGCCTCGACAAGATCACCGCCGCCCTGAAGAACGATGTCGCGCAAAAGACCCTTGCCGGCGGCGTTCTGCTCATCGCGCGGCATGGCAAGATCGCCTACCTCGAGGCGGTCGGCGCTCGCGACCCGCAAGAGAATGCGCCGATAAGCACCGATTCGATTTTCCGCATCTACTCGATGAGCAAGGTGATCACCGTGACCGCGGCGCTCACGCTACTCGAGGACGGGCTGATCTCGCTCGACGATCCGATCTCGAAATATCTGACCCAATTCGCCGACGTGAATGTCGGCGTCGCCGTGGCGGACCCGGCTGGCGGCGACACGAACGTGATGCAGCTCGTCCCGGCACGCCGGCCGATCACTATCCTCGACCTGATGCGGCATACTTCCGGCATCACTTATGGGTTCTTCGGCGACACTCTCGTCAAGAAGGCCTATCAGCGCGTTGATCTGTTGAGCGGCAAATGCACCAATGCCGATCTCGTCGAGCGGCTTGCCAAGCTGCCGCTCGCCTATCAGCCGGGCACCACCTGGGATTACAGCTATTCGATCGACGTGCTCGGGCGCATCATCGAGGTGGTCACCGGAAAGTCGCTCTATCAATATGAGAAAGCGCGCCTGCTCGATCCGCTGCAAATGACGGATACCAGCTTCTACGTGACCGAGCCGGCGCGCAAAGCGCGGATCGCGCAGCCCTTCGCGGACGACAAGGCGATGGGCGTCGATCTTACCATGAGCGACCCGACCGAAGTGCGTCCGTGGGAATCGGGTGGCGGCGGCATGGTGTCGACGGCGGCGGACTATGCGCGTCTTCTCCAGATGCTGCTCAGCGGTGGGACCCTCGAAGGCAAGCGCTATCTTGGAGCGCAGACCGTGGCCTACATGACGACGGACCAGTTGGGGACGCAAGTGCATCCCGGCCCCTACTACCTTCCGGGCCCCGGCTATGGGTTCGGTCTTGGCGTCGCGGTGCGCCTTACGCGCGGCGGCCCGGCTGCCAACGGCGAGCCGGGCGACTGGTACTGGGGAGGCGCGGGCGGCACCTATTTCTGGGTCGATCCGAAGAACGACATGTTTGCCGTTTTCATGATGCAATCGCCTAAGCAGCGAATCCACTATCGCAGTCTGTTGCGCAACATGGTCTATGCGGCGATCGAGAAGTGATGGGAGCGAGGAGGCTGTGGCGAGGAGCAAGAATGAGAGCTTGTGAGGGAGAAAAAAACGCCTCGCTATTCATCGCTCGCCATTCGCCATCGTCCATAGTAAGAGGCGGCCGCAACCCTTCGGACCGCTTCCTGCCATGACCGATTTGCCCACCGCCTCGGCCCAGGCCCATCTCCTGGTGCAGGCGCTGCCGCACATGCAGCGCTACGACCAGGAGGTCGTCGTCATCAAATATGGCGGCCATGCGCTTGGCTCCTCCGCTGCCGCCGAGGATTTTGCCGAGGATGTGGTGCTGCTCGAGCAGGCGGGCGTCAAGCCGATCGTCTGCCATGGCGGAGGCCCACAGATCGGCACCATGCTGGACAAGCTCGGCATCAAATCGGAATTCCGCGACGGGTTGCGCGTGACCGACGAGAAGACTGTCGAGATAGTCGAAATGGTGCTCGCCGGCTCGATCAACAAGCAGATCGTGAGCTGGATTTCGGCAGAGGGCGGAAGGGCCGTCGGCCTGTGCGGCAAGGACGGCTCGCTCGTCACCGCCAAGAAGCTCACGCGCAGCGTCGTCGACCCCGACAGCAAGATCGAGGCGATCGTCGATCTCGGCCTCGTGGGCGAGCCCGAGAAGGTCGATCGCACGGTTTTGGACGCCGTGCTCAAGGCCGAGCTGATCCCAGTGCTCGCGCCCGTGTGCCCCGGCCCCGGCGGCATGACCTACAACGTGAACGCGGATACTTTCGCGGGCGCCATCGCGGGCGCGATGCGGGCCAAGCGCCTGCTTCTCCTCACCGATGTTCCGGGCGTGCTCGACAAGGACAAGAAGCTCATCTCCGAGCTCACGGTCGATCGCTGCCGCGCGCTCATTGCCGACGGCACGATCACGGCCGGCATGATCCCGAAGGTCGAGACCTGCATCTATGCCATCGAGCAAGGCGTCGAGGCCGTCGTCATTCTCGACGGCAAGCAGCCGCACGCGGTGCTGGTCGAGCTCTTCACCGATCACGGCGCCGGCACGATCATCAAGCGATGAGCGGGCGAGTTCTCCTCGCTACTCGCTAATCCCCCGTAAGTGCCTGATCTAGATCGGCGAGGAGATCCTGCGGATCCTCGAGGCCGACCGAGAGACGAAGCACGTCCGGCGGGCATGGCGTCCCCTCCCCTTCGACGGAGGCGCGGTGCTCGATCAAGCTCTCGACCCCGCCGAGCGAGGTCGCGCGCTTCCACACCTTGACCCGCGCGGCCGTTGCGATGGCGTGAGCTTCCCCGCCGCGCGCGGCGATCGAGAGCATCCCCGAGAAGCCGCCGCGCATCTGTCGGCGCGCCACCTCATGATTGGGATGCGACGGCAGGCCGGGGTAAAGAACCCGCACGACAGACGCGTGGGAACTCAGGTTTTCGGCGAGAAACATCGCCGTGCGGCATTGCGCCTCGACGCGCAAATGCAACGTGCGCAACCCGCGCACGAGGAGAAAAGCCTCGAAGGGGCCAAGCACGCCGCCATAGATCGTGCGGATCTGTTCGAGCCGCTCGAAAAGCGCATCCCGCCTGGCAAAGGCGAGCGCGCCCGCGATCACATCCGAATGCCCGTTGAGATATTTCGTCGCCGAATGCATCACGATATCGGCGCCCAGCGCGAGCGGATTCGTGAGCACCGGCGTCGCGACCGTCGAGTCGACGCCGAGCTTGGCGCCGACCGCATGCGCGATCTTCGCTGCCGCCGCGATGTCGGTCACGGTCCAAAGCGGATTTCCCGGCGTCTCGATCCAGACGAGCTTTGTCGGGCCCGATCTGACAGCCTTTTGCAAGAGATCGAGGTCGCTCGTGTCTACGCGCGCGAAAGAAAGGCCGCGGCGCTTGGCTTCATCGCGCAACCAGTTGCGTGAGCCCGTATAGGTAACTTCTGGCGCGACGATATGGTCGCCCGCTTCGAAGGCCTGAAATACGGCCGAGATGGCCGCCATCCCTGAGCCGAAAATGAGCGCGCCCGCGGCGCCTTCGAGCATGGCAAGCACGGCCTCCGCCTCCCGCACCGTCGCGTTATGCGGACGGCCATAGGAAAAGCCGGAGCGATACTGATTGTCGGGATCGCGCACATAAGTCGTCGCCAAGTGCAACGGCATGACGATCGCCTTGGTGATCGGATCGACGGACCCCATCGCCTGCACCGCAAGCGTGCGCGGCGACAAGGCGCGATCATTGGCGCCGGAGCGCGAAGCGTCCTCGTTCATGCGGCATCCTTCCCTGGCCGTTTTCGGAGGTTTCGCGGACCCCGCGCCTCAATGGCGGGCGTGTCACGACCTCCCTTCGCGTCCTTTTACCGCAGTCTTGCGTCGAGGTGGATGCCTGCATTCCCTCCGAGGCAAAGCACTTCCAGGGAAATCGCGCGGATCATCCGGGTGCGAGATCGACTGTGACCTTCTGCGCTTCCTCGGGCGGGGCGGCTAGTCTCGCCCGGAACGGAGCGGTCTCACCGGGTGGCAGCGCTTTGATGCCCGAGTTCGCGGTCCAGCTATAAACAGGTTTTCCGACCCTGTCCGACAGCACGACCCTGAGCCGCGGAACATCATGCTCCTCGCTCGTGACGTTGCGCAACAATCCCTCGACCGTGAGGAACCGCCCCTTGCCGGCCTCCTCGTAACGCGCAGTGACATGCTCGAAGGCGAGGCCGCGAAGATTGACCGGCAGGCCGATGCTTGCGTAAACCTCGGCCGTCCGCGGCAGGAGGCGCACGACCATGCCGGGTTTCGCCCAGGCACCGACGAAAAGAACAGCCAGGAGCCCGACGCCGATACCGGCGAGCCGAAGCTTGCGGCGCCGTGTCGCGCCGGCTTGGCGCGCGCCGGGCAATTTCGCATCCTTTGTGTTCAGTCTTGCGGGATAATGCTCCCAAGCGTCATAAGTGAGGCTCACCTTGAGCTCCTGGACGGTCAAAGTCGCGCCGGGTTCGTCTCCGCTTTGCGGTACGGGCAAGTCGCGCGTGTCGTCGAAGCCGAGGCAGCGCTATGGTGGTTTGCGGCAGGCCGCATGGTCGTCGAGCATGGTTAACAGCCGATGAATGACGCACGCGACAGCGCGCCGATGATCCGCTTCGAGCATGTGGGCATGCGTTACGGGGTCGGCCCCGAGATCCTGCGCGATCTCACCTTTGCGATCGCTCCCTGTTCGTTCCAGTTTCTCACCGGGCCTTCGGGCGCCGGCAAATCCACCTTACTCAAGCTGATCATGTTGTCTTTGCGTCCGACGCGCGGCGTCATCGAGATGTACGGTTCTGACGTGGCACGCATGTCGGAAACGGAATTGACGATGGTGCGCCGAAAGACCGGCGTGGTGTTTCAGGAGTTCCGCCTCCTCGATCACCTCACGACCTTCGAGAATGTGGCGCTCCCGATGCGTGTCCAAGGCCGGGCCGAGGCAAGCTACCGCCCGGAAGTGGTCGAGCTTCTGCAATGGGTCGGGCTCGGCGACCGCATGCATGTGCTGCCGCCAGTGCTCTCGGGCGGCGAAAAGCAGCGCGCTGCCATCGCGCGCGCTTTGATCGCAAAACCCGAATTCCTGATCGCGGACGAGCCGACCGGAAACGTGGATCCGACCTTGGCGCGCCGGCTCTTGCGCCTTTTCGTCGAGCTGCATCGTCTCGGGACGGCGATCATCATTGCCACGCACGACTACTCCTTGATGGAGCAGTTCGAGGCGCGTCGCATGGTGCTCGGCGACGGCCGCTTGCACATCCATGAAGCGGTCCTCGAGGAGCCGCAGCGATGAGAGGCGGCGCCCGGGGTACCGCTGCCTCCGAAGCCCAGGAAGCCTCGGGTAAGGCGCGAGTGACGGTCCCGCGCACAGCGGCGGGAGAGGCCACGCTCTTCCGTCGTCAAAGCTCGCTCGTCCCGCAACGCTCGATCGCTGGGCGCTCGCTCGTGATGGTCATCGCTATCATGACCTTCCTCGCATGCCTCGCCGCCGGCGCCGCCCATCTTGTCGCCGGCGCCGTCAATGATTGGACCTCTTCGATCCAGAGCGAGATGACCATCGAGGTTCGTCCGATGCCCGGCCGCGATATCGAGTCCGATGTCGCGGCCGCTGCCGAGGCAGCACGCAAGACGACGGGCATTTCCGGTGTGAAGGTCTACACGCGCGCCGAATCCGAGGCGCTGCTTCAGCCTTGGGTCGGCACGGGCCTCGACGTCACCGACCTGCCCATTCCGCGCATGATCACCCTGTCGCAGGAGCCGAAAGCAAGACCCGATACGGCCGACCTGAGCCGCAGGCTCGCGGCGATCGGTCCGGCGGCGTCCCTTGACGACCATCGCGCCTTCATCTCGCGCCTATCGACCATGGCGAATGCGCTGATCGTCGTCGCCGTCGGGATTGTCGCGCTCGTCCTCGCGGCGAGCGCGCTTGCGGTCGGCTTTGCCACACGTTCGGCGGTCGCGCTCAACCATGAGGTGGTCGAGGTTCTGCATCTCGTGGGCGCCGACGATAATTTCGTGGCGCGTGAATTTCAGCGGCGCTTCTTTGCGCTCGGCATCGAGGGCGGGGCACTCGGCGCCGCGGCCGCGGCGATCTGCTACTTTATTGCGGGAATTCTTTCGACGAAATTCGCCTCGAGCGCCGCCGCGGACCAGATGGAGGCGGTATTCGGCTCCTTCCAATTCGGCGCGCTCGGCTACGCCATCATTGCCATGGTCGCCATGACCGTCGCGTATTCCACCTCCGTCGTATCGCGGATGACGGTGAAGAGGCGTCTGCGGACGATGGCATGAGGTCCCCCGCCATGCCGTCCACCAGCCTTTTCGAAGATGATCGGGTAGAGATGCTCCGAAGACTTAAAGCCGGCTCACGAGCTGCATGTTAGTACTTTGCTCGAACCGGCTAACTTGAACGAATCAAGCGTGTTACCGGATGCACGTAAGCCCTGTTACACTATTGGCGGCGCGGACGTTCAGGATTAACCTTCCGTGAAGGAATTCGCTTGAATTTTGCGTCTTGCGCCACGACGAACGACCATGAGAGGCGATGTCGTTGAATGAGCCGCGGATGAACGCGAGCGCACCGCCGGCCCCTCGGCTTTCGCCACTGCCGGCTGAGGCCGCATCGCTCTCATCGCGTATGCGATGGAGCCGCCATGCCGGCCAGGCGTTGGCGATCGCTTGCGTCATCGGCCTCGCTCTCTTCGGCGCGGGTTTTGTGCGCTTTGCCGATGCGCTGCCGCGTCCTCGCTCGTCTCCCGTGTCCGCTGATGCCGTGGTCGTGCTGACGGGCGGGGAAAGCCGCGTATCCAAGGCCTTGGATCTCATCGCATCCGGGCAAGGACGACGCCTGTTGATAAGTGGGGTGAACGATCACACCTCCGCGGCGGCAATCGCCGAAGTCACCGACCAGAATGAGGCGTTGTTTCGATGCTGTATCGACATCGATCGCCGAGCGCGCAATACCGCGGGCAACGCGTCGGAAATCGCGCGCTGGGTGAATGCGCACGGCTATCGTTCAGTCATCGTGGTGACCGGCGCCTATCATATGCCACGCGCGCTCAACGAATTGCGTAACAAGCTTCCCGGCGTTCGGCTTTATCCGGACCCGGTGTTGGTGCCCGGCCTCGACCTCGACAGCTGGTGGGCCGACGAGCGCACCATCCGGCTCATCATGTTCGAATACGCCAAATATCTCGTATCGGAAGTCCGGACGCGCCTCTCGCTCTCGACAGAAATCGCCAGTAGCCTGTGACGACATAGCCTTTCAAACAAGAGGCGAGCGCCATGACCATTCTGCGCAGCATCGAGGAGCTCGAGAGGATTTACGGCTTTCCCAAGGGTGGCGCCGTGTTCAAGGAAATCCCCTTCCTCAACGCGCATTACCGCGCCTTCATCGAGGCTTCGCCCTTCGTCGTACTCGCGTCCGCGGGGCCTGGGGGCCTCGACTGCTCACCCAAAGGTGACATGCCCGGATTCGTTTATGTCCTCGACGAGAAGACGCTCGCCATCCCCGACAGGCTCGGCAACAATCGGATCGACACGATGCGCAACCTCATCGTCGATCCGCGCATCGCGCTTCTGTTCCTCGTGCCCGGCCGCAGCGAGACCTTGCGCGTCAACGGCAAGGCGGCCATTTCTACCGAAGCCCAACTCCTCGCTTCCTTCGCGGTCGACGGCAAGCCGCCGCGCAGCGTCATCAGCGTCACCGTCGAAAGCGCCTATGTGCATTGCGCCAAGGCATTCATGCGCTCAAAGCTCTGGGAAAGGGCGGCACAGGGCGAACCGCCCAACCTGCCCAGCATGGGCGAGATCATGGCGCTTCTCAGCGCCAATAGCGTCGATGCGGCGAGTTACGATCGCGAGGCTCCCGCCCGATTGAAGGCGACGCTTTATTGAGCCTCTTTCGGTCGTCGTCTCAGGGGGCACCGGTGCTCTCGTCCTGGCGGAAAGGACTGCCCTGTTCCGCGACCGAGCGATGCCGCCGTTTCGGCGCGCTTGCCCGTCGGGAGAGCCGGATTTAAGGATGAGTGCCCCTTCTCGACCGTCGGCTGGCGCCGACCCCGAATCGCGGTCGTGCTCACGAAGGCGACGCGGCTGATTTGGTTGGGCGACTGGCTGGCGCAAAGCGTCGATCCCGGAAATTCCGCACATGCTCACTTTCAGATCGGCGCTCTACAACCTCGCTTTCTACGTCAACCTCCTTGTCTGGCTCATCATCGCCATTCCCACGTTCTTCCTGCCGCGGCGCTTCTTCATGCGGATGGCGCGGCGCTGGGGTCACAGCTGCGTCTTTCTGCTGAAGCTGATTGCCGGAACGGACGTGCATTGGTCCGGCCTCGAAAAATTGCCGAAGGGCGGCTGCCTCGTTGCGGCCAAGCACCAATCGACCTGGGAGACTTTCGCGCTTTTCACTATCCTCGACGACCCGATGTTCGTGCTGAAAAGAGAGTTGATGCTCATTCCTCTGTTTGGCTGGTTTCTCGTCAAAGGCGCGATGCTTCCGGTCCGGCGCGGACAAACGGGACGCGACGCTCTCGTCTCGCTCGGCCAAAGCGCCAAGGAGGCCATCGCGGCGGGTCGTCAGCTCGTCATCTTCCCCGAGGGAACGCGGCGTCCGGCAGGCGCGCCTCCCGATTACAAATCCGGGGTCGCGCATCTTTACGCAGCGACTGGAGCGCTTTGCGTTCCCATTGCGCTCAACTCCGGGGTCTATTGGTCGCGGCGCGCACTGAAGCGGCGGCCTGGAACCATCAAAGTCGAGATCCTCGACCCGATCGCGCCGGGCATGCGTCCGAAAGCTTTCCTCGCCGAGCTGCGCACGCGGATCGAGGAGGCCTCGATGCGTCTTTTCGATGAAGGGCGGCGCGAGATCGCGCGGCAGGCATGAAGAAGAGGGCCTCCGCCACTGCCGTCGCAAAGCTTTCGCGCACGGAAATACCCCGCTTGCGGCGAGAGGCGAACGACCCCCCGGTCGCCAATCCGCGCGCCGGCGATCTCCTTGCCTGGTATGACCGCCACCGGCGCGTTTTGCCTTGGCGCGCCTTGCCTGGCGAGCACGCCGACCCTTATCGCGTATGGCTTTCGGAGATCATGTTGCAACAGACGACGGTCGCGACCGTCGTCCCTTATTACGAGCGCTTTCTCGCCCGCTTCCCGAACGTGCAATCACTCGCGGTCGCACCTCTCGCCGACGTGCTCGCCGCCTGGGCTGGGCTCGGCTATTACAGCCGCGCCCGCAACCTGCATGCCTGCGCGAAGATGATCGTCGAGGAGCATGGCGGACAATTGCCGCGCAGCGAGGCCGAGCTCGCCCGATTGCCGGGAATCGGACCCTATACGGCGGCCGCCATCGCGGCCATCGCCTTCGATGAGAAGGCGGTCCCGGTGGATGGCAACGTCGAGCGCGTGGTGGCGCGGCTCCATCGCGTCAAAGAGGCACTGCCTGCCGCCAAGCCGTTGCTGCGCAAGCTCGCTCAGGGCTTGGCGGAAGATGTTTCCGGGAACGCGCGCTTTGGTGACCTCGCGCAAGCCCTGATGGATCTCGGCGCGACCCTCTGTCGGCCAGGGCAACCTCTCTGCATGCTTTGCCCCTGGCGCAACGCTTGCCGTGCCTTCGCACGTGGCGATCCGGAAAGCTTTCCAAGGAAGAGCGCCAAGCGCGAAGGCAAGCTTCGGCGCGGCGCGGCCTTCGTGCTCGTTCGTCAAGACGGAGCCATCCTCGTGCGCAGTCGCGCGGAAACGGGCCTTCTCGGCGGCATGACAGAAGTTCCGGGCAGTGAATGGGCGGCGGATTTCGACGAGGAATTCGCGATGTCTCATGCGCCGAGCCTTGCAGGCGAGCCTCGTCTCGATTGGCGCCGCCTCGATGGCGAGGTGCGACACGTCTTCACCCATTTCCCGCTCGAACTCGCCGTCTTCGTCGCGAGTGCGAGCCACAAGGCACGCGCGCCGCGTGGTTGCCGGTTTCTGCCGTCCACCGAAATTGCGAGCGCCGCGCTTCCGACGTTGATGATGAAGGTGCTGGCCTTCGCCGGCGCGCTTGCGCATGTTCCGCGCTCGCGCGCTTCGTTGAGCTGAGCGCGCCGCCGGGGCGTCTGGCTCAGGCGGCCTCGGCGAGCTCGCGTCGCAGCCGGTCACGCAATGTGTCGATCGGGAGGAGGCGTCCCTTCTCCTCGTAATGCCAGAAGACCCAGCCATTGCAGGCGGGCAGCCCTTGCGCAAGCGCGCCGATCTTGTGGATGGATCCGATCGCGGGCCCAAGCGAAAGCGTGCCGTCGGCGCGCACGAGCGCGCTTCGCGCACCTCGTCCGTCCGTCACCGAGGCGCCGGGGGTCACGAAGCCGCGCTCGACGACGCTCAGGAATGGAATGCGCGGCTCCGCACGCTTGCCGGGCAGTGTCGAGATGGTGGCCGGCGGCAAAGGGCTCACTGCCGCGATCCGCCGGCGCGCCAGCGCCGCGTAGGCTGCGTCGCGCTCGATACCGATGAAACGCCGGCCGAGTGCCCTGGCGGCAGCACCCGTCGTCCCCGAACCGAAAAACGGGTCGAGAATCACATTGCCGGGATTTGACGAGGCGAGAATGATGCGCCTCAACAAAGCTTCGGGTTTCTGCGTCGGATGGGCCTTGCGGCCGCGCTCATCCTTGAGGCGCTCCTCGCCCGAGCAAATCGGGAAAAACCAATCCGAACGCGCTTGCGTGTCCTCATTGCCCGCTTTCAGGGCTTCGTAATGGAAGGTGTAGGCCTTGGCCTGCGGGGCGCGCGATGCCCAGATCAGCGTCTCATGCGCGTTGGTGAAACGGCGCCCGCGAAAATTGGGCATCGGGTTCGCCTTGCGCCAGACGATGTCGTTGAGCACCCAGAAGCCGAGGTCCTGCAGCAGCGCTCCGACGCGGAAGATGTTGTGATACGAGCCGATCACCCAGAGCGTGGCGTTCGGTTTCATGACCCGCCTGACTTCGACGAGCCAAGCGCGGGTGAAGGCGTCATATTCGGAGAAGGATGTGAAACGATCCCAGTCCTCGTCGACCGCATCGACGAGGCTTTGATCGGGCCGCGACAGGCTTCCTGCGAGCTGCAGATTGTAGGGGGGATCGGCGAAGACGAGATCGACGCTGCTCGCCGGGAGCTTCGCGAGCTCGGCTAGGCAATCGCCTTCCATGATATGATCGAGCTGTTGCTCGGAACACAAATCCAGCGCCGCCGACGCGCCCATCCCGGTACGCCATACCCTGTTCCGGGATGTGGGTCGGCGCGCTTGGTACGCACTGCACACATGCCAAGCAACCGTTACGCGACCAACACGACGCACCTTGCCAGATCGGAGTAAAGGCGAGGTTGCGACGCGCCGGCGCCCCGCGTCCCAAATTGAGATGATGGAGAAGTGCCCGCGCGCGCCGCGCTGGATATTCAGGCGCCCACGGCGAGCCGCACCGGCGCGAAGCTCAGGCGATGCACGGGCGACGGGCCCAGCCGCGCGAGCGCGTCGAGATGCGTCTTCGTGCTGTATCCCTTATGGGATGCGAAGCCGTATCCCGGGTGACACGCCTCGAGGCGGCGCATCAGGGCATCACGGAAGACCTTGGCGACGATCGAGGCCGCGGCGATCGAGAGGGAGCGTGCATCTCCGCCGATGATGGCGTGCGTCACACAAGCGAGCGAAGGTGGGTCATCGCCGTCGACGAGAGCGACGCAGGGCCGACGCGGAAGGCCGGAAATCGCGCGGCGCATGGCGAGCAAGCTCGCTTGACGGATGTTGATCCGGTCGATCTCGGTGGCGCTCACTGCCGCGATGCCGACCTCCGCGCAATCGAGGATCTTGTCGAAAAGATCGGCGCGCTGCTCCGGCGTGAGTGCCTTCGAATCGTCGATTCCCTTCGGCACGCGACGCCTATCGAAGATGACGGCGGCGGCGACAACGGGCCCCGCGAGCGGGCCGCGCCCCACTTCGTCGACGCCGGCGACGAGCTGATGGCCTTGCCGCAACATCGAATTTTCGAAATGGCGGGTCGGGGCCATCTGTTGAGCCTGCTACGGCATGATCCACGTTTGCGACAAGATCATGCGAAAAAACAAAAAGATAAGCTGACGCTGCCGGTTTGGTCCAAACGCAACGCGCTCTATTGGCTGATTCGCGGCGTTGTCGTATGAGAAAGGCCTGCGGGCTTAGGGTCAAGGCCTCGGCGGGGCATTCAAGCGATTTTTGCGAGGAGATCCCCATGCCGGATGTTCAGGCGAAGGCGCAGGACGATCCAGCGTCGGTGGCCAACGCGACGAGCAGCGGCGCCGGTGAGGAGAAGGCTTCCGCCCGCACGGTCAGCGAGAAGGTTTCCGGCGCTGCCGCGGCGGCAGGCTCGACGCCGGAGCGACGCAACCCGATTTTCAGCGAGCTCGTGCAAGGCGAAGAGGACCTGCCCGGCCTCGTAGGCTACGCGCTTTACAAGCTGAGCAAGCGCGATTGGCTCGCCGCTTTCGTCAAGATCCACGGGCGCGAGCCGACCGAGGACGAGATCGATTCCTTTATCTTGGGCGAGCGCACCCAGCGACGCATCGCGACCTATCGGCGGCTCGCCGAGGAGCTCATCAGCCGCAAGACGGCGGTCGTCGAGAAGCCCGCGCCGGTTTTGCCGGCCGCTTCCGTCCCTGACCCGTCGCCGCAGCGCATCACGCCGGTGAAGGGCAACTCGCTTCGTTCATCCTTGGCGAGCGAGCCAAGCGCCGCCGACGCGCGACGGGGTAGCGAGATTGAGAGGCCGCGCCGCTCGCGCGCGACGACCTTGATTTTTTGGCTATTGGTGCTCGTGGTGCTCGTCGGAGTGGCTTGGATTTACTTTAGCTATCCCAGTCTTCTCCGCACTTTGACCGGATGAAATCGGATCACCGCGTGACCTCCCGCCAACGTCTGCATCTTTTCGACACGACTTTGCGTGACGGCGCCCAGATGACGGGTGTCGACTTCTCGCTCGAGGACAAGCGGCAAGTCGCTTCTCTTCTCGATAAGCTCGGCGTCGCCTATGTCGAGGGCGGCTATCCAGGCGCCAATCCGCAAGACACTGAATTCTTCAGGGAAAAGCGCACGCGAAAGGCGCGCTTCGCCGCCTTTGGCATGACGCGACGCTCGGGCCGCTCGGCCGCGAACGACCCCGGGCTCGCTGCTCTCTTGGACAGTGCCGCCGATGCCGTGGTGCTCGTCGCCAAGGCTTCCGAGTATCAAGTGCGCGTGGCGCTCGAGACCACGCTCGAGGATAATCTCGCTGCGATCACCGAGAGCGTCGGCTCGATCGTCGCGAAAGGGCGCGAGGCCATCATCGATTGCGAACATTTTTTCGACGGTTACAAGGAAAACCCCGCTTATGCCCTTGCCTGCGCCA
>JAFBAK010000070.1 GCA_019247795.1 Hyphomicrobiales bacterium
AAAGTCATGTCCGAAGGGCACAACCCAGAACCGTCGAGGAGACCTGGAAAAGAGTGGGAAAAATCCTCGACCTTTTCTCTCCAACCGAATGCGCCAACTACCTCAGAAACTCCGGTTATGCTTCCATATAAAATCAACGTGCTCTAGCGTTGCCGCATCATGTCGACATGGTCGTGCCGATCGGGGAGGCCGAGGGGCGGCCGGTCGACATGGTCTTCATCGGCACTTGCACGGGCGGTCGTGCTTCGGACATCCGCGCGGCGCTCGCCGCCATCCGCAAAGCCGGAGGGATCGCCCCCGGTGTCGAGCTCGTGATCACGCCGGCCTCGCGCGCCGAGCTCGAGCTTCTCATCGCGGATGGCTCGCTCGCTGAGCTCACCGCGCTCGGTGCCGTGTTGACGACCCCCGGGTGCGGTGCTTGCTGCGGCACGAGCGGCGCCATCCCGCGCGACGGAGCGACCGTCATCTCGACGGGCAATCGCAACTTCAAAGGGCGAATGGGCGCACCGCACGCCGAAATCTTCCTCGCCTCGCCGGCCGCTTGCGGCGCGGCGGCGGCAACAGGGCGCATCACCCAGCCGAAGGCCCTCGCGCCATGAGCTTGCAACTCTCTCTCCAAGGGCGGGCGCGCGTCTTCGGCGACGACATCAACACCGACTACATCATCTCGTCGCGCCGCAAACGCGACGCGCGCGACGAAGAGGAAATGGCGCGCTTTCTCTTCGAGGACATCGACCCCGCCTTCGCGGCAAGCCTCGAGCGCGACGACATCATCGTCGCCGGAAAGAATTTCGGTTGCGGCTCGGCAATGGAAGTCGCAGTAACGGTGCCGCGCGCCGCCGGCATCCGCGCGATCATGGCGAAAAGCTTCGCGCGCACCTTCTACCGCAACGCCATCAACAACGGGCTTTTGCCCGTGATCGCCGATACGAGCCTGGTCAAGGAGGGAACACGCATCGAGATCGCGGTGGCGGCAGGCAGCACCTTCGTGATGCTCGACGAAGGAGCCCGCCGCATCCCCGCGCAAGGTGTACCGCCGGAGCTTGTCTCGATCTTCACCGAAGGCGGGCTCGTGCCCTACATCGCCAAGCATCGAGGCTTCGCGGTCCCTCTCCCGCGGTGAGCTGCCCTCTCCCGAAGTGAGTTCACCGTTCCCGCGAGCGGTCGAACATCATCTGCATGCGGATGCGGCCGGCATTCTCGATGTGGCGGCGCGCGGCTCCCTCGGCTTGGACCGCATCGCGATCCTCGATTGCTTTGAGGATGGCGCCGTGCTCCTCGCGCGCCGAGGCGATGCGCCCGGGCGCCGTGAACGTCGTACCGGGCAAGAGCGCGAGGGAGGCGTAGAGTTGGCGCAACGAGCACACGAGGTAGCGGTTATGCGCCGCTTCGTGAATGGCGTTGTGAAAGCGTCGATTGAGGCGGGCCGCCTCCTCCGAAGGAAGCGTCGTACGGTCTTGGCGCTCGAGCAATTCGACGAGCGCCGCGATCTCGGAAGGCGAGGCATGCTGGGCCGCGAAGCGAGCCGCCGCGCCTTCGAGCGTCTCACGCAAGGCGTAAAGCTCGCGCACCTGCTGCTTGTCGAGCTCGACGATCATCATGCCGCGTGAGGGCGCAAACTCGATGAGCCCTTCGGAGGTGAGGCGGCGCAAGGCCTCGCGCACGGGCGTCCGGCTCACCTTGAGGCGGGTTGCGAGATCGGCCTCGCGCAAGCGCTGGCCCGAATGAAACTCACCATCCTGAATGCCTTGCCAAAGTTTCTTGTAGACGAACTCGGCGCGCGACAAATTCTCCGTGTCCACGGCCAAGTGGCTGTAGGCCTGAGCTTCTTCGTCACCCATGTGGCGCTCGGCATCCATTGTCGGAGAAACACCAAGTCGGCAAGGCGGTTTCGGAAGATCAAAAGGCAGGAAGACCGGCAAGCCCCCACTCAATGCCTGCTATAGCGGCATATTCGGTGGCTTTGAGCAAGTCCTCACAACCAAATCCAGCGACGATGCGCAAAAGATCGTGAGGCGGACCACCAAGACGCACCTGCCCGTCGTTCAAGCCTTCACGCCGATACCGCGCATGAAACGATCGCGAATGAGGGAGGGGTCGCGCTCGGTCGTGGCGACGGCGGGCTTGTCGTCGATCCGCGCGGCGATCAGCTGCGGGCCGTCCTCCAAGAGAGCGCGCCGGACGAGGCTCTCGAACATGGCTTCATCGGCCGCCCAGCGCGCCTCTTTGATGCCGGCGCCCAAAGCGATGCCGACGATGTCGGCCGAAAAGGCGGTCGTTGTCTTCTGGGCGCCAGTGATCTGGTAGCAGCCATTGTCCATCACGATGATGGTGAGGTTCTTCGGGGCCAGCGTCGCGACCGTCGTGAGCGAGCCGAGCTGCATGAGGAGAGAGCCGTCGCCTTCGCACGCGATCACGCGTCGCTTCGGTTGTGCCAGGGCGACGCCAAGCGCGATGGGACAGGCAAGTCCCATGCTGCCGAGCATGTAGAAATTCTCCGGTCGGCGTCCGGCGGCCCAAAGATCGAAATTCGTGTTGCCGATGCCGCCGATGACCGCTTCGCCTTGCGTGAGCAGTGCGACGAGGCGCTGGCTGAGCTCGAAACGGTTCGTCACCTTGAGATTGGCGTGGTGCGCTGCCGACGAGGCGATATCCATCGGTCGAGCCTCTTTCAATGCGCGAATTTTTTGCCGCCGGTGAGAAGCGGCGAGAGGATGAGCGCGCAAGGCGCCTGCGTCGCAACCGCCTGCTTGATCGAGCGGTCGACGATGAAGTCGAGCTCGTCCAGACGCGTGATCGTGTGGTTCTCGATGCCGAGCGCATCGAGCACAGGGCGCATGGTGCGGCAGACGAGGGCCTGGCCCAGATTGAACTCGCCGAGCGTCCCGCGTTCGGAAACGAACATCAGAAGCGGGATCTGATAGGGCACCGCGAGGGAAGCCAGCGCGTTTGGCAAAGTGGCGAAACCCGACGTCTGCATGAGCACGGCGCCGCGCATGCCGCCCATCCAGGCGCCTGTGACGATGCCGAGCGCCTCTTCTTCGCGCGTGCTGGCGAAAGCGGTGAAGAAATCATCCTTGTGGACGCTATCGATGAGCGGCGTCAGCACGCGATCGGGCACATAGGTCACGAGACGAACTTCGTTGCGCTTCAGCGCCTCACTTACGATGGCGTGCCAAGGCTTCAGTCCCGTGCTCAAATCGCTTCTCGGCTCGGCGCCCATGTCTTCGTCCCGGCTCGTTCGGGCAGATTTTTCGATTCTGCTGCCGACAGACATCGATCTTTCCATTCGGCTTGACATTGTCAACAATCATTTCAACAATTTTCATGACCCGACTTTCTCTTGCCGAGCCCGAGCCCCTCCATGGCCTTCGAACGCGCGGCTCTCAAGAGCCAGGCTCCAAAATGCCAGGTTGAAGCGCTCACGAAACGTTATGGCGCGAGAGCGGCCGTCGATGCTGTGACCTTCGACGTCGACGAAGGCGAGTTCGTCGTCCTTCTCGGCCCAAGCGGCTGCGGCAAGACCACGATGCTTCGCCTCGTCGCGGGGCTCGCCGCTCCCGACGAAGGGCGGATCCGGCTCGACGGAAAATCCGTCGCGGATCCCGCCCGCGATGTCTTCGTGCGGGCGGAGCGGCGCGGCATCGGGATGGTGTTCCAATCCTATGCGATCTGGCCACATATGAACGTGTTCGAGAATGTCGCCTATCCTTTGCGCGTCCGACGACAAAGGGGTGAGGAGATCAAGCGAAAGGTGGAAAGCGTTCTCGCGCTTGTCGGTCTCTCAGCCGAGTCGCGCCGCTCGGCGGCGCAACTATCCGGCGGCCAAATGCAAAGGGTCGCGCTCGCGCGAGCGCTCGTTTTCGATCCGACGCTTCTTCTTTTCGACGAGCCGCTCTCCAATCTCGACTTGAAACTGCGCGAGCGGCTTCGGCTCGAGCTCAAGGAGCTGCAGCGGCGTACCGGGCTCACCAGCATCTATGTGACGCATGACCAGGCTGAAGCCGTTGAGCTCGCCGACCGGATCCTCGTTATGGAAAACGGGCGCGTGGTGCAGGTCGGCGCGCCGCGCGAGCTTTATCATCAACCCCAGAGCCGCTTCGTCGCCGAGTTCATCTCGACCGCCAATATCTTCGCGGGCCAGGTGCTGGCACGGCTCGCCGATGATTTCGCCTCGGTGAAGACGATGACCGGGCGCGAGCTTGCGGTGCGGCATGACGGCACCGTCTCGGAAGGCGATCTCGTCGATGTCGTGATCCACCCCGAGGACTGCCGCATCAGCGTTGATGAAAGCGGTCGGCCCGACGGCTATCAAGCCCGCATCGTCTCGCGGCGGTATCAAGGCACCTCGACGCGCTACACGCTCGACTGGGCAGGCGAAATGTTCGACGTGGTCGTCCTCGGAAGCGAAGCGCCGTTAGCGGAGGGCGCGGAGGTCACGCTCACCGTGCCGCGCGAACGGGCGCGGATCATCGTCCGAAACAGTGCGCGAGGCACTCGGTGACGGGGCTCGCAGCAAGCACGTCACGCCGCTCGCCCAGCCGAAGGCTCTTCGCATCGGCCTTCTCGCCGCGCGGCGCCTTCGTCGCATGCCTTCTCGCGGCGCTCACCTTCCTCATCGTCCTTCCCGTGCTCGCGCTCGTCATCGGCTCCTTCCTGCCGACACCGCCACGCGCGCTCGCCATCGATTGGTCCGGGCTGACGCTCGCGAATTATCGCGAGATCCTCGGCGAAGGTAACGTCCTCGCGCTCTTGCGCGTGACGCTCGCCGCCGCCGTGATCGGCACGGCCGGCGCGCTCGTCATCGGCGCGAGCCTCGCTTGGCTCGCGATCCGAACGGATGTTCCCGGACGGTCGCTTCTCGAGAACGTCGCGATCCTGCCAATGTTCGTGCCCCCACTTGTCGGCGCCTTCGCCTGGGACATCCTGGCCTCGCCGAAAAGCGGCATCATCAATATCGCACTGCGCTCGCTCGGCCTCGACGCGGCCCTCAACATCTACAGCTTCGGCGGCATCGGCTTCGTCTTCGCCATCTACTACGCGCCTTATGTGCACCTCTTCGTCGCGGCTGCGTTGCGCAATATCGATCCGGTGCATGAGGAAGCAGCCTGGATGAGCGGCGCCTCGCGCTGGCGCTGCCTTTGGCAGATCACGCTGCCGCTCGTTTTGCCCGCGCTTCTGTCCTCGGGTCTTCTCGTCTTCGTTCTGCTGATCGAGCTTTTCGCCATTCCGGCGATTCTCGGAGAGCCGGGCAACCTGCATTTCATGTCGGTGCGCATCTGGGAAATGGTCGGCTTCACGCCGCCGAAGGTCAATCAGGCCTCCGCACTCGGCGTCCTCATGCTCCTCATCACCGTCACGCTCGTTCTCATCCAATACCGTGTGCTCGGCAAAAGGAGCTTCGTCACCGTGAGCGGCAAAGGGCTCAGGCCCGATCTCCTCGCGCTCGGCACCGCGCGCTGGCCGCTCGCCTGTCTCGGCTTCGGCTACATCCTGTTCGTCGTGCTGATGCCGTATGCGGCGCTGCTTTTCATCGCGCTTCGCAAGAATCTCTTTTACGCGACGCTCGGGGCGCTCGCCGACACGAGGCAGCTCTCGCTCGATCAATTCGCGCTCGCCTTCAGCGATCCCGTCGTGCGTGGCTCCTTTCTCAACTCGCTCCTTGTCTCGCTCGGGACCGTCACGGTCGGGAGCCTCCTCTACTTCACCATCGCCTATGTGGTGCAGCGCACGAACCTCAAGGGACGCCGCGCGCTCGACCTCATCGCGATACTCCCCATCGCGATTCCAGGCCTCATTATCGGGCTCGGCTATCTCTGGACCTGGATCAGCCTGCCGTTCGGCATCTACGGCACGCTCTGGATCATCATCCTCGCCTATGTCTCGCAATTCTCGCCGCAAGGAGTGCGCGCGATTTCCGGTTCGCTCGTGCAGATCGATCCCGAGCTCGAGGAAAGCTCCCGCCTTTGCGGCGCCGGCCTCGCCTACACCTTGCGCCGCATCGTCGTCCCGCTCGCCTGGCCTGGAATCCTGTCCGCGATGATTCTCTTGCTGATCCTATCGTTTCGCGAGTTGGCGACGGCACTTTTCCTCTATACCTCGACGACGCAGGTCTTCTCGCTCACCATGTTCGACTTCTGGCTGCGCGGCTCGACCAACCTCGTCGCCGTGATGGCGCTCGTGCAGACGCTGGTGCTCGCGCTCCTCGTCCTGCTCGCGCGGCGCATCCGGCGGGAGCGGACCCAAATCTTCACGTGAGGACGATGATGAGCGCGATGATGCAAGACGCGACCGAGCATGAAGCTCCCCATCTTTTCATCGGCGGAGAATGGAGCGCGCCGCATTCGGGCCGCGTGATCGCTTCCATCGATCCCTCGACCGAGAAGGTCTGGGCGCACGTGGCGGAAGCCGACGAAACGGATGTGGACCGCGCTGTCGCGGCGGCGCGCACCGCCTTGCGCGGTCCGTGGGCCACGAAGCTGACCGCGAGCCAGCGCGGCGCCTTGCTCTTCAAGCTCGCCGAGCTCGTCCGGCGTGACGCCAAGACCCTCGCCACGCTCGAGAGCCGCGACAACGGCAAGCCGCTGCGCGAAACGCAAGGCGAAGTGCAACGGGCCGCCGATTGGATCACCTTCTTTGCCGGCGCCGCCGATAAGATCAACGGCGAGCAGATCCCGTTCCGGCCCGACGCGCTCGCCTATACGCGGCGCGAGCCGGTGGGAGTCGTCGGCGCCATCCTGCCCTGGAACTCGCCCATCTCGCTTTATTCCTGGAAGCTCGGCCCTGCGCTCGCCGCCGGCAACACCGTGGTGCTCAAGCCGGCCGAACAGACGCCCGTCTCGGCGCTCGCGCTCGGCAAGCTCATCGAGGAAGCGGGCTTTCCGGCAGGCGTCGTGAACATCGTCCCAGGCTTCGGCCCGCTCGCTGGTGCGGCGCTTGTCGCCCATTCGGGCGTCGACAAGATCTCCTTCACTGGAGAGCATCATACGGCGCAGGAGATCATGCGCGGCGCGAGCGTGAACCTGAAGCGCTGCTCCTTTGAATGCGGCGGCAAGTCGCCCCATATCCTTTTCGAGGATGCCGATCTCGACAAGGCGCTCATCGTGGCGACACATGGCGCCTTCCGCTCGACCGGACAATCGTGCTCCCTGGGCTCGCGCCTCTTCGCGCAGCGCTCGATCTACAGCGAAGTGGTCGAGCGCATGGCCGAGCGGGCACGCCGAATCCGAGTCGGCCTTCCCTTCGATGCGAGGACGCATATCGGCCCGCAAAGCTCGGCCGAGCAGCTCGCAAAGACGCAGCGCTACATCGCGCTCGGCCGCGAGCAAGGTGCGCGGCTGGTCGCCGGAGGCGCTCGCCCCGCAGAGCTCGAACGCGGCTATTTCATCGAGCCCACCGTCTTCGCCGATGTCGACAATCGTTCGCGCCTCGCCCAGGAGGAAGTTTTCGGACCGGTGCTCGCGATCATCCCGTTCGACACGGAAGAAGAGGTGATCGCGCTCGCCAATGACGTGCCCTACGGTCTTGTCGCGGGATTGTGGACGCGGGATATCGGCAGGGGGCACCGGGTGGCGGCCAAGATCGACGCCGGGCTCGTCTCGATCAACACCTACCGTCCGGTGCATTGGATGCTGCCCTATGGCGGTTACAAGCTCAGCGGGCTCGGCCGTGAGAACGGCCTCGCGGCGCTCGAGGAATATACCGAGATCAAGACCGTGGTGGTCGAGCTCGCGACGGGCGCGCCGGCCGATCCTTTCGCCGATTGAGAGCCGCAATGGCGAAAAAGGGCGGCACCCAAGACGTGACGACGCGCTTGCGCGAGGCGATCACCAGTGGGCGTTTCCAACCGAATGAAAGATTGATCGAGACGGAGCTTGCCGGCTTGCTCGCCACGAACCGCGCGAATGTGCGCACGGCGCTTGCCCAGCTCGAGCAAGAAGGGCTTGTGGTGCACGAAGCCAATCGGGGAGCACGCGTGCGCCTCGTCAGCCATGAGGATGCAATCGAGATCACGCAAGCGCGCGGCGCCTTGGAAACCTTTGTGGCCGGACTTGCGGCGGCGCGCGCGACGCCGACGGACCATGCGGGCCTCCGCGATCTCGTTGAGAAGATGCGTGCGGCGGTCGAGACCGGAGATCTCATTGCCTATTCGAAGATCAACGGGCTCCTGCACGCCGAGATCTTGCGCATCGCCGAGCACCGCACGACCGCGAAGCTTCTTGCCAACCTCAACTCGCAAGTGGTGCGCTTCCAATATCGCTCGATCCTTCTGCCGGGGCGGTCGCGCCGCTCGCTCGCCGAGCATGAAGAGATCGTCGCAGCCATCTGCGCCGGCGATGTGGAGGCAGCGCAGCGCAGCATGAGCGCGCATCTGCGCGCGGCGGCCGAGGCGTTGCGCGCGAGGTGATCGAGGCCTCTAAGGCGGCGTTCGTCTAGCGGCACGAGAAAAGCGGGTAAATTCCTGTCGGTTGCGGAAAGATGAAATGAACGACCCTTCGAATGTGAGGCCGCGGCGCTCGATCGTCGACGATCCGGTGGCGCTTCAGGTGGTCTGGACGCGCCTCATCGCAATCGCCGATGAGGCCGCTGCCACGTTGCGGCGCACCTCGTTCTCGCCGATCGTGCGCGAATCCAATGATTTTTCCTGCGTCATCTTCGATGCCGACGGCAAGGCGATCGCCGAGAACACGATCGGCATCCCGTCCTTCAACATGACGTTGTCGCGCACGCTCGCGCATTTCCTCTCGATTCGGCCGGCGGCAGAATGGCGGGATGGGGATGTCGGCATTTGCAACGACCCATGGCTCACCTCGGGGCATCTCCCCGATATTACCATCCTCGCACCCGTTTTCCACGAGCAGCGCCTCATCGCCTGGACAGGCAGCATCGCGCATATGGCCGATATCGGCGGCACGCTCTGGTCGGCCGACACGCGCGAGGTATTCGAGGAAGGCATCCTCATTCCGCCCTTGCTCTACATGCGCGAAGGGGTGCTCAACGCCGATTTGCAGAGCATCATCCGCGCCAATGTCCGCTTGCCGGAAGAAGTGCTCGGCGACGTCGCGGCCCAGATCGCTGCCGGCGAGACGGCGGCCCGCGGATTGCGCGATCTCGTGCGACGCGAGGCGATCGATGATCTCAAATCCATCTCGCGCGAGATCCGCGCACGCACCGAGCGCAACATGCGAGACGCGATCGCGGCGATGCCGGACGGCGTCTACAGCGCGGCGCTCGATCTCGACGGCACGGGCGAGGAGGACGTGCATCTCGAGGTGAAAATCGAGATCCGCGGGGAAGAGATGCTCCTCGATTATGCAGGCACCTCGCCCCAGGTGGGACGCGCCCTCAACACCGTCATGACCTACACGGAAGCTTATTCCTGCTATCCCCTGAAATGCGCGCTCGATCCGGGAACGCCTCGCAACGAGGGTACGTATCGCATGATCACGGTCAGCGCGCCCGAGGGATCGATCCTGAATCCGCGCTTTCCCGCGCCCGTGCATGCGCGCCAGCTCGTCGGCCATTGCCTTGCAGCCGTGATCTACAAGGCGCTTTCGCCGGTCCTCGGCGAGCGCATCATCGCCGAATCGGGGAGCGCGCCCACCTTGCGCGTCATCGTATCGGGGTATCGGGAGGATGATCGGCGCTACACCTCCATTCTTTTCATCAACGGCGGCATGGGCGCGCGCGCCGCAAAGGACGGCTTGTCCGCGACCTGCTTTCCCTCGAACGTCGTGTGCGGCTCGATGGAGACGATCGAGGCGCAATCGCCACTGCGCATCTGGAAGAAGGAGCTCGCTCCCGATTCGGGCGGCCCCGGACGCTTCCGTGGAGGCTTGGGACAGGATGTCGAGATCGAGCTCACGGGATCGCGGCCAGGCACGCTCTCGCTTCTCGTCGAGCGCGTCCGTCACCCCGCTCTCGGCGTCCTCGGCGGCCATCCGGGCGCGCCCTCGCGCATTCGATGGAACGGCAAGGAGACCGGCTTTCCGCTGAAGGGGAAGAGCCGTATCGAGCCCGGCGATCGCCTTGTCGTGCGCTATCCCGGCGGAGGCGGTTACGGCGAGCCGCGCGAACGCGAGCGCGAGGCGGTGCGCGAAGACGTCGCGACCGGGCTCGTCTCGGCCCGCGCCGCGAAGGAGATCTACGGTCTATGATACGATTTCTCGCCGGCGCCGATGTCGGGGGCACCTTCACCGATCTTGCGCTTTATGATGCGCAAGCACGCACGCTCACCCTCAACAAGCTGCTCACAACTCCCGACGATCCGGCGCGTGCCATCATCAAGGGCCTCAATGCGATGGAGGCGCGAGCCGGCCAGGTGGTGCACGGCACAACGCTCGTCACCAACGCCTTGATCGAGCGGCGCGGCGCGCCGGTCGGACTCATCACCACCGAGGGCTATCGGGACGTCCTCGAGATCGGCAACGAGCTTCGCTACGACACCTTCGATCTTGCGCTCGAGCGGCCGGCGCCGCTCGTACCGCGACCTTTGCGCAAGACGGTGAAGGAACGCATCGGTGCGCGGGGAGAGGTCGTATTGCCGCTTGACGAGGAGGGCGTGCGCGCCGCCGCGCGCGAGCTCGCCGAAGCCGGCGTGCGCTCGCTCGCCATCGCCTTCTTCAACAGCTATCGCAATCCGGCGCACGAGCTTGCCGCCAAGGCGATCATCGAAGTGATGATACCGAGCATCGCGGTCTGCACGTCGGCCGAGATCGCGCCGGAGATCCGCGAATATGAGCGCTTCTCGACCGCGGTCGCCAACGCCTATGTGGCGCCGATCGCACAAAGCTACTTGGTCGAGCTCGAGCGCCGCCTCGGCGTGCCGCTCTTCGTCATGCTTTCGGACGGCGGCATCACGACGGCGCGCAATGCGAGCGAGCAGCCGATCGCGCTCGTCGAATCAGGCCCTGCCGCAGGCGCGATGGGTGCCGCTTTCCTATGCCGACAGGCCGAATGGCGCGACGTGATCGCCTTCGACATGGGCGGAACGACCGCCAAGATCAGCCTGATCCATGAAGGGCGGCCGCATCGCAGTCACGAGCTCGAGGCGGCACGCCTGCAGCGCTTCAAAAAGGGCAGCGGCTTGCCGCTTCGCCTGCCGGTGATCGAGCTTATCGAGATCGGCGCCGGCGGCGGCAGCATCGCGGCGCCCGACCCGCTCGGTCTCTTGCGCGTTGGTCCGCGCAGTGCCGGCGCAGTGCCGGGACCTGCCTGTTACGCGCAAGGTGGCGAGGAGCCGACCGTGACCGATGCGGACCTCATACGCGGTTACCTCTCGCCCGAGCGCTTTCTCGGTGGACGCATGCGGCTCGACCTCGAGCGGGCGCGCGCGGCGGTGAGCCGGCTCGGAGAGAAGCTCGGCCTCGGCCTGGCCGAGACGGCAGCCGGCATCGCAAGCGTCGTCGACAACAACATGGCGACGGCGGCGCGGGTGCACATCGCGGAGGCCGGCACCGATCCCAACCGTTACCGCATGGTCGCCTTCGGCGGTGCTGGGCCGGCGCATGCCTATTCGATTGCGCGCCTCTTGAACCTCGACGAAGTGATCTTTCCGCTCGGCGCGGGCGTCGCTTCGGCGATCGGCATGCTCGTTGCGCCGCGCAGCGTCGAATATGCGCGAAGCCTGATCGCCGCGCTCGACACGCTGGATTGGACGCTCGTCGAGGAGATCGTCGCTTCTCTCGATGCGAGAGCCCGTGCCGTGCTGCGGGATGGCGGCATTGCGGATGGCGACATCACCCGCGAGCTTTCGGCCGACATGCGCTATGCGGGCCAAGGCTTTGAGGTAAATGTTCCGCTCGACGAGAAGGCGCTCCAGCGCCATGACGCAGTCGCGCTCCAGCATGCCTTCGATGCACGCTATGAAGAGCGCTTCGGCCGCAATCTTGGCGCCGTGCCGATCGAGGTGGTTTCCTGGCGGGTGCGCCTCGTCGCGCCAGCCTCGGTCTCCGAGATCCGCTTCCCGGAACATTCGAGAGACGCGACCTCGGGCGAGGCCTTCATCGAGCACCGGAGCGCCTTCTTCACCGAGCTTCACGGCTTCGTCGAGACGCCGGTCTATGCGCGCGATCGCCTTGAGCCGGGGAGAAAGATCGCAGGTCCCGCCTTGATCGAGGAAGCGGAATCGACATGCGTTGTCGGGCCGATGGCGCATGTGGAGGTCGACGCATTCGGCAATCTCATCATGCGGCTTGAAACCGCATCCCTGAACACGAAGGCAAAAACGGCCCTCGAGGAGAACCAGAAGCGATGATAGATGAGACGCAGCTTGAAATCCGTTTTCATTCGAAGTGGAAGGTCGGCGCACGCCTCGCGTTCGTTGCGATCCTCACTCTCCTCGCCTTGGCTCCGGCCAGCGCCCAAAGCCCGATCGTCGAGGGTGAGACGATCGCCACGCCCGAGCTTGTGAAGGCCGCTTGCGCCGAGGGGCAAGTTGTCTTCTACACCGCGCAAAGCGATGCGGATGAACGCGCCATCATCGCGCCTTTCCTGCAGCAATTCCCTTGCGTGAACGTCTCCATCATCAGCGCCGTGACGGGGCGCCTCTACGAGCGCATTGCGACCGAGGCAACGGCTGGGAAGACGCAGGGCGATGTCGCGATCGTCACGGATGAGGCGCTCACGCAGCAGCTGATCGAGGCGAAGCTCGCTCGACCTTGGATGCCACCGATGAGCGCGAGCTATCCCGCGAACGCCAAGGGTGAAGGCTGGTGGTACGCAGCCTCGGGTTCTTTGATGTACCCCTTCTACAACACGAGCCTCGTACAGGAAGCCGAGGCGCCGAAAAGCTGGAACGACGTGCTCGATCCAAAATGGAAGGGCAAGATCGCGAGCTCACCGATCTCGATTGGCGGCACCGCCTGGCTGCAATACGCCTTTCTCCTCGATCATTTCGGTGCGGAATATCTCAAAGGCTTCGTGGCGCAGCAGCCGAAGCTTTTCACCGCCTACAACCCCGCGGTGCTCGCCGTCGCGCGCGGGGAATCGCTCGTCGGCGTCGGCGCGGCAGTGAACGAATATCCGGCGCGTGTCGGCCAGGGCGCGCCGCTGAAGCCCGTCTACCCGCGGGAAGGCCTCCCCTACACGAACTACCCGATGGTCCAGCTCGCCGGCGCGCCGCATCCACATGCGGGCGAGCTCTTCGGCAATTGGTATCTCTCGAAGCTAGGCCAGTCGCAGCTCGTGAAAGTGCGGGGAGCCTATTCGGTGCGCGCCGATGTGGCGCCCGCACCCGGCAACCCGCCACTCGCCGAGGTGAAGCCCTGGAACCCCGGCCATGACGCGATTATCAAGCGCCATGATGCGGTGATCGAGGAGGTGACGCGGATTTTCGAGAACCGGTGAGGGCTTCAGACTATCGGATAGGCCAGCGAAACGTTGACGGCTAAGATCAGGAACTGTCATTGAGAAGAGCCATCCCGACATGCTCACAATGAAGACCCCTCCGCACCAGGCGAGATGATCGGCGACAGTCTCGAGGAGTTGGGCGTAACGGTCGTCGAGGCGGCGAAGGCGCTCGGCGTGACCCGTCAACGGCTCCAAAACGTGATCGCTGGCGGAGCGCGATCGGGCCGGAGATGGCCTATCGGCTTAAGAAAATTCTCGGCAGCACGGCGGATGCGTCGCTTCGCCTGCAAGCCGCGCATAATCTCTCCAGATGAGGGGCGCGCCGCCTGTATGAAGGGAGGTGAGCTGAAAAAGGCGCTCGAAAACTTGCATGAATTACATCGTTTGCATATATCATGCAAAAATCACGTCATTGAGATGATTAAGATGATCAGGGTCGCTGCGGCCGAATTTCAGCGTAACATCGGCAGATATCAGGATTTGGCCCTTACACAGCCGGTGGCGGTTACTCGCAACGGGCGCGAGCGAACCGTATTGATCTCTGCTGAGGAATACGAACGTCTCAGACGGCGTGACCGTCAAGTCCTTGGGCTTGAGGATTTCACGGAAGACGACATATCCGCGCTGGAACGGACATCGGCGCCGGAATCCTCCAAGGCATTTGACCACGAGCTCAAATCATAGCGCGTGGCATTCCCCGATCCAGTCCCCGGACTGGTGATCCGCTACAGCTACTTGTGGCTGAAGGAACACCGGCGCGACCAAGAAGAAGGAGGCAAGAATCGCCCCTGCGCCATCATCCTCGTCGTAGAGAATGATGGGGAATATAAAGTTACCGTTCTGCCCATCTCACACACGCCGCCCGCCGATCCCAATCTGGCCGTCGAAATACCGCCACCGGCCAAACGGCGGCTCAATCTAGACGACGAGCGCTCGTGGGTGGTACTGACCGAAGCGAACCGCTTCACCTGGCCGGGACCGGACCTTCGGCCGTTCACGTCTGGGGATCCGACCAGCGTATGCCACGGACCGCTGCCCTTTGCTCTGTTCAATGAAATACGCACAAAGCTTGTGGCTGCCATCCGAGCCAAGCGGGTGAGCCTTGTAGCGCGTAGCCCATAAGCGCCGGCGGAGGTCACCTGCGCCGCGTCACCGTGCCGGACCCGGATCGCAAGAACGAACCACAACAGGTAAAGCAAAGGCCCTTTTTACGAGGCGGCGTCCGCGGGTTTTCCTTCCGCAAACCCCCTATGCACCTCGCGAAAGGCGATGACCGCACGCTCGACATCGTCGTCGCTGATGTGGCGATGCGTGAGGAGACGAATTCGTTTCGGCTTCGTCGGGCCGACCAGGATGCCGCGCGCCTTGAGCGCCACCGCCCATTCGGACGCCATGCGGTTGCTCCGCGAGAGATCGACATTGACGATATTCGTCTCGACCTCGCGGGGATCGGAAAGGATCGGGTCGAGTGCGGCAAGCCCGCTCGCCAGCGCCGTGGCGCGGCGGTGATCCTCGGCGAGACGCTCGATCATCTCCTCGAGCGCGACGATGCCGGCGGCCGCGACGACGCCGGCTTGGCGAAGATTGCCGCCGACCATGCGCCGAAAGGCGCGGGCGCGCTCGATGAACGCCGCGGAGCCGCAAAGCACCGAGCCGACGGGCGCGCTCAAACCTTTCGATACGCAAAATCCGACCGAATCGCCGAAAGCGGCAACGCGGCTCGCCGGCACGCCGAGTGCGATCGCCGCGTTGAAAAGCCGTGCCCCGTCGATATGCACCGGCACGTCGCGCTCGCGCGCGAGCTTCTGCACGGCTCCCAGATGCTCGAGCGAGGGCACTGTGCCGCCTGCATCATTGTGGCTCGTCTCGATCGCGACGAGGCCGGTCGCCAGCCGGTTGTGGGCGAGCCCGGGACTCAGCGCCTCGGCCAGCGCCGCAAGATCGATGGCACCGCGCGGGGCCGGAAGCTCGCGATGGAAGAGGCTCGCGAGGCCGGCGACGCCGCCCATCTCGGTGCGCGAGATGTGACTGCCGGCGCTCACCAGAACCTCGACGCCGCGTCCCGTATGCGTGAGAAGGGCCAGAAGATTGGCCATGGTGCCGCTCGGCACGAAGAGGCCCGCCTCCTTGCCGGTGCGCTCGGCCGAAAGCGCCTCGAGGCGCCGCACCGTCGGGTCGCCGTCGCGGGAATCATCGCCGAGCGGGGCGCTCGCCATCGCTTCGCGCATGCGTTCGGTGGGCAAGGTCACGGTGTCGCTGCGCAGGTCGATGAGGCTCGTGGACATGGCGAAACTCCGTGGTCAGAGAAGCGAGGCTTCGTAACGCCGCAACAGGCGATAAACGAAGGCGAGCGGCACGAGCGTGATGACGACGAGGAGCGAGGCGGCAGCGACGGCCGTGCCCGCGCCGGTCCCTTCGAGGGCCTGGAACATCACGACGGTGAGCGTCTGCCATTCTCCACTGTAGAGCACCACGGTCGCGCTGAGCTCCGAGGACACCGTGACCCAAGTGAGCACCATGCCCCCGATGATGCCGCCGAGCATCAATGGGACCGTGAGGCGCGCGAAGGTCATCACCGGCGCGACGCCGAGATTGATCGAGGCTTCCTCGAGGCTCGGATCGATCTGGTGCAAGATGCTTGCCGAGGAGCGCACGCTGAACGGCAGCTTTCGGACCACATAGGCGATGACCATGATGAGCCAGCCTCCGGTGAGCACCAGCGCGCCGGAATTGAACGAGATGATCAAACCGATGCCGAGCACCGTTCCGGCGACCGCGAAAGGCATGGTCGCGACGATCTCGAGGATGTTCGTGAGCGTCGAGCGAAAGCGCGTGATGGCGTAGCCGATCGGCACGCCGATCAGCGCCGCGATGACGGCGGCGAGGCCCGAAAGCATCAAGGTGTTTTCGAGCGGACGGGCCGAGCGGCCGAGAAGGTCGGCGAAATTGTCGAGACTGAAGCCTCCCTGAAGAACCGGCCCGCGAAACTTCATGAAGGACAGCACGACCACCGCGAAGAAAGGAAGAAGCGATGACAGCACTACGGCCCAACACGCCACGCTGGCGGCGACGAGCGAGGCTCGCCCGATCGGGATGAGCGGAGGGCTTCGCCGCGCGCCGGTGGCGAAGCGGCGCCGCGCGAGATAATGGCGCTGGATCAAGAGCACAAGCGCCGTCGAGACGATGAGGAGGACGCCGAGGACGCCGGCCGATGAAGGATTCTGATCGGTCTCGCCGACGAAAAGCTTGAAAGCTTCGACGGACAGGATGGGCTTGTCCTCGGCGAGCACGATCGGCACGCCGAAATTCTCCAGCGTCTCGATGAAGACGAGGAGCGCGCCCGAGAGCACCGACGGAACCACGATCGGCAAGGTGACGGTCCAGAAGCCGCGCCATCGCGAAGCGCCGAGGTTGCGGCTTGCCTCCTCGACAGAGACGTCGATCGCCTTGAGCCCGGCGAGCGTCGGCAACAGCACGTAAGGGTAAAGCGTGAGGGTGTAGACCGCGACAATGCCGGGCGTACCATAGATCGAGCCGAATGGGATGCCGAGATCGCGCAATGCCTGTGTGGCAAGACCGGCGCGCCCCAGCATGAGCAATAGCGCGTAGGCGCTGACGAAGCTCGGGAGAACGAGCGGCAACACGACGAGCGCGAGAAGCGCGGATTTGCCCGCGATCGAGAGCCGTGCGAGCGCGAAGGCCAAGGGGACAGCAAGCAGGACCGTGAGCAGCGTCGCAAACGCGCCAATCTCGAAGCTGTTGGCGATGGCCTGCTGATAAAAGCCGCTCCCGAGGATCTTGCCATAGTTGGCGAGCGTGAGATGCGTGCCCTTCGGATCGAGGAAGCTCGCATCGAAGATGCGCGACAGCGGAAAGAGAAAGAAGAGGCAGAGGAGCGCCAAGCCGACGATGCCGATGAGGAGCGCAAAGCGTTGACGTGGGAGCGCGACGCTCATCATGGGTCAGCTGCTCGTCTTCATGTGCGGATCGGGTGAGGTTCGGCGCGTCACTCAGGCAAAGACCGTGACGCGGGCCGGATCATAAGCGAAGCGCAATGGATCGCCAGCCTTCAGGCGGTGAAGCGGAAGATCGAGCCAGGCGACGCGCAACGGCGCGCCGTGACTGAGGTTCGCTTCGATGCGGGTGAGCGCACCGAGGAATTCGAGCCGTGCGAGCTTTGCGGACACGACAGCCCAGCCGTCGGGAGCTGCCTCGTTATCGATGAGCGGGCGCAAAGCCTCCGGTCGCAACGAGAAAGAGATCGCCGTTCCTTCCGGCGCCTCGAGACGTGGGACCGCGAATTCCGTCCCGCCAACCTTGATGCTCGCGCCGTTCGACCCGACATTTCCTTGCAACAGGTTCGTCGTGCCCATGAACTCCGCGACGAACGGTGTCGAGGGCCTGCGGTAGATCTCTTCCGGCGCGCCGATCTGCTCGAAGCGGCCAGCCCGCATCACGGCGATGCGATCGGAAATGGCGAGAGCCTCTTCCTGATCATGCGTGACGTAGATCGCGGTGATGCCGAGCGTTTGCTGCAGCTGGCGGATCTCGCCGCGCATCTCGACCCGCAGCTTCGCATCGAGATTGGAGAGCGGTTCATCGAGCAGGAGCACCTCGGGCTCGATGACGAGGGCGCGCGCGATGGCGACGCGCTGCAGTTGCCCGCCCGATAGCTGATGGGGCCAGCGATCGTTATGCTCGGCAAGCTTCACGAGCCGCAACGCACGCGCAACTCGCTCGGCGATCTCGGGGGCGCCGATCTTTCGGGCGCGCAGTCCATAGGCGACATTGTCGCTGACTTTGAGGTTGGGGAAGATCGCGTAATTCTGAAAGACCATGCCGGTATTGCGCCGATGTGCCGGCAGCGTGTCGATGCGCCGCTCGCCGAAGCGGATCTCCCCCGTCTCGAGCTCGGCGAATCCCGCAACCATGCGCAGAAGAGTGGTCTTGCCGCAGCCGGAGGGACCGAGCAGCGTGAAGAACTCGCCATCCGCGATCGTGAGCGAGATGTCGTGGACGGCGCGAACCGACCCGAAGGAACGGTTCACGCCATCGAGCGTGATGTTGGCCAATGTTTTAGGGTCCTGTGCTCTACAGGCTTGGTAGGCGTCCTGTTTTGGCGGCGGTCTGTTGACGTCCTGGCTGTCTCGGATTCATTGCTGGGATCAGGCCCGGCCGTCCGCGACTTCATGCTGCAAGGTCGCAAGACCTGGATGGCCGGCACAAGCCAGCACAAGGCCGGGCATGATGTCGGACAGCGCGACCCAATCTTTCAGCGAGTTTCCTGGATGAGGTCTTTGAGCTTCTCCAGGGTCTCGGAGCGCTTTTCGGTCCACCCATTCTCGTCATAGGGGAGAAGCTTCAGGCTCGACAGCGCCGGCATGCCGCCCGGAAGCTTCGACAGATCGAGATCGGTCCGTGCCGGCCGACGGAACGTCGCCTTGAGCATCAACTCGCAAATATCCTTGCGATTGATGTAATCGACGAATTTCTTGGCAGCGTCCGGATTGCGATCGCCCTTGATGACGGCGACGCCCTCCATGAGAGCGAGGGTACCGTCCGACGGGTAAATGTTCTTCACGGGCGCGCCGTTGCTGGCCCAAAGATCGCCCGCATATTCGAGCGAGATGCCGAGCGCGTATTCGCCGGTGCCGACCCCTTGGAACACTTGCGTCGAGCGATTGAGGATCTTGGTATTGGCGAAGAGCTGTTTGAGCTTCGCCCAGCCCGCATCGCCACCGCCCCAATGGTCGATGAGAAGGGTCGCGTTGGTGTAGGCAGAGCCTGAATTCGCCGGGTCCGTGAAGGCGATCTTGCCCTTGTATTTCGGATCGAGAAGATCGTCCCAGGTCTTCGGGCCTTCCCCTTCCGGAATGAGCTTGGTGTTCTGCGTCACCACCAGAAGATGCACGTTGGTCCCGGTCCACAGATTGTCGGGGTCGAGGAAGTCGGTCGGGATCGCCGCGTTTTCGGAAGATTTGTAGGGCGTGAAATAGGCCTTGTTGGTCTGCAGCAGCGAACGGCTCACGCCCCAGATGATGTCGCCTTGCGGGTTGTCCTTCTCGGCCTGAATGCGCTTCATGAGCACGCCCGAGCCGGTGGACACGGTCTCGACCTGGATGCCGGTCTCCTTGGTGAAGGCGTTGAAGACGAGGTCATTGAGCGTGGAATCGTTCGCCGAATAGATGACGAGCTTCTGCTGAGCCCGCGTAACCGTCGGTGCGCCGATGAGGAAGAGGCACACAGCAGCCGCCGCAAAGACGAAATGGCCAAGCCCGTTGCGCAAAACACGCCATCCGTTTGCGGCGACGTGCCTTCCCGCACCGCCAAAAGGCTTTGAGCTCATGTCGTCTATCTCCCTGTCGCGCGGTTTTGCGGCCACGCTCACCGCGGACCCGATCCGGCCAGCTTTGCCGGCGAAGCTTGCCGCTTTTCCGGCCCGATGATAGCCGGTATACAAACCCATACTTCGGGACTGTCAACACAGCGGATGCGAAAGCATGAAGCGGCTCGCCATTCTCGACGATTACCAAGGCGTCGCCCTCTCGATGGCGGATTGGTCGAGCCTTGAGCCGAATATCGAAATCGAAGTGATGAGGGAACCCTTGCGCGGCGTCGACGCCGCCGCCGCGAGACTTAAGGATCATGAAATCCTCATTGCCATGCGCGAGCGTACCCCCTTCCCGCGCGCGCTCCTGGAGCGTTTGCCGAAGCTTAAGCTCCTCGTCACCACCGGCATGCGCAACGCCTCGATCGATGTGAAGGCCGCTTTCGATCACGATGTTCTTGTCTGCGGCACGGGCATGC
The DNA here is from genome assembly GCA_019247795.1 of Hyphomicrobiales bacterium. Taxonomy (GTDB): domain Bacteria; phylum Pseudomonadota; class Alphaproteobacteria; order Rhizobiales; family Beijerinckiaceae; genus GAS188. Next base: position 20,158 of record JAFBAK010000070.1, read on the forward strand.
TGCCCCATCCGACAGCCGAGCTCACGCTCGGTCTCATCCTTTCGCTCGCGCGGCACATCCCTTTCGAGCATCAAGGGATGCGTGAAGGCGCCTGGCAACGGACGCTCGGCATGAGCCTCAACGGGCGAAAGCTCGGCGTCGTCGGGCTCGGCAAGCTGGGCGGCGAGGTGGCGCGGCTGTGCCAAGCGCTCCATATGCACGTCCTTGCCTGGAGCCCGAACCTCACGGCGGAGCGCGCCGCCAAGGCGGGTGTGGAAAGGGTCGAGAAGGAGGCGCTTTTTGCGAGCGCCGACATCGTCACCGTCCATATGGTTTTGAGCGATCGTTCGCGGGGCCTCGTGAATGTCGATGCCATCGGCGCGATGAAGAAAAGCGCCTACCTCGTGAACACCTCGCGCGGCCCGATCGTGGATATGCAGGCCCTGACCGCCGCCCTCGCGCAGCGGCGCATCGCAGGCGCTGCGATCGACGTCTACGACGAGGAACCCCTGCCGGTAGAGCACCCGTTGCGTAAGCTCGACAATGTCGTGCTCACACCGCATCTCGGCTACGTCACCGAGGACAATTACCGCGTCGCCTATGGTGAAGCTCTCGAGAATGTGAAGGCTTGGCTCGCCGGCAACCCGGTCCGCGTCCTGCAGGCGGGGTGAGCGGATGGGGGCGCGTGGGCGCGTGGACGCGTAGTCGCGTTACAGTCTCTAGTTTACGAGCAGGTCCTTCGTGAATGTCTGGCCCCCATCGGGACCTAGATTCGTACGATAGCGGACGTGATCTACGCCTCGATACCCAGATTCCGATCGATAAAGCAGACCTCGAATTGGTCCGTCTCCGCATGGCGAACCGTTTGGCAAGTCTCTGACCTCGATGCTACCATGGGTCGGATACTCAATTACAGTAAGGAGTGGAATTCGGTCCGGATGCACGCAATTCCATGCTCTACCGACTCGCGTTTCGACCCCGCTAATGACGTCGACTTCCAATGTTTGGTGCGGGTTTAGTTCTTCGACGCTTCGTACCACAGCTCCGACATCTCCGCTCCCCTGTCCATCATGCCCGGATGCATGTCCCGAGCGCGCCTCTGCCGAGCTGAGCTGCAGGCACAATATCACGAGCGTAGCCACGACCCGCATATGAGCGCTCTCCGAGTTGAACGTGCATTCCAGATTGATGAAGTCCCTTTCGGCTGCTCGCACGAGGCGAGTCACGGCCAAATTCACTATTTCGAGAGCAGCGGCCTATCCGACAGATTTGGCTGCTCGAGTTTCCTGTGGGACAGTGGAATTGAGAGTCTCGAGTCCAAATTTCCGTCCGGGAGAATGGAGATGGCCAAGAAGAACCAAAGCGGAGGATGCCTTTGCGGCGGCGTCCGCTACCACGTGAGCGGCGAGCTTCGGAATGTCGTGGGCTGCCACTGCTCGCAATGCAGGCGCACCAGCGGGAATTTTGTCACTGCCACGAATTGCGGCCTCGATGATCTCGTTCTCGAGAAGGATGGGACGCTTCGATGGTATCGTTCCTCGGAGGCGGCCGAGCGTGGATTTTGCAGCGTCTGCGGCGGTAACCTGTTCTGGCGCCCCATAGGCGGCGATCATCTGAGCATCATGGCCGGCACGCTCGACGCCCCGACGGGCTTGCGGCTGACGAAGCACATCTTCGTCGCCGACAAATCGGATTATTACGATCTCACCGACAAAGCCGAGAAACACGCCCAGTGGTAACTTGCTACTGCGGAACTGACTTGCCAAAGAGTTGACCAAGCTCGCTGCGATGAGCATCTCAGGGAGGGCCTCGCAGGAAAGGCCGTGTGCGCGCGCACCGCACAGCGCGCGTGATGGGGGATCAGGTGACGATCACCGTTAAGGTTGGGAGCGGCAAAGCGCGAAAAAGTGGAGCTGTTGGGACCGCTTGCGCGATAAGCACAAGACTGAACTGAAACGTACCCTCGGTTTTTGCCAAGAAGTCGTAAGGATTTTCTGGCAAGTATCACCACACTGATTCGCGGCGAGCCTTTTTCGCCGCGCGGCACAACAACGCATGAAGCTGAGCAAAGCTCTATATTTCGGTGATTTCGTCGCGACGCCGCTCGCCGCGCTCGTCCTTGCGATCTGGGCTTTGGCGGGACGCGGATACCTCGGTGCCGGATTATGGGCCCTTGCCTTTCTGATCGGGATCGGCGCCTGGACGCTCGTCGAATATGCCGTGCATCGATGGCTTTACCACCGGGTGCCGTTCTTCGAGAAATTTCACGATGCGCATCATGCCGATCCGGACGGGCTCATCGGAGCTCCCTCCTTCCTCGCCATCCTGGTGCTTCTTGCGCTTTTTTTCGCACCTCTGCTCGTGCTCGGTTTCATTATCGCGAGTGGTTTCGCGAGCGGCATCCTGCTCGGCTACATGCTCTACATGCTGGTGCACCATGCCTCGCACCATGTGATCCCGAGACCAGGGAGCCTTCTTTATACGGCGAGGATCCGGCATATGGCGCATCACTATCACCCAATGCCGGGCAATTACGGCGTGATCACCGCGTTTTGGGACGAGCTTTTTTCCACTCGCCTACACGGCGAGGGTCGCCTGTCGCGGCGATGAACCCAGCGAAGGCCTTGCCGCGAGCACGCCGGCTGCGGCACCAAACAAAGAGCCCTCGCAACGGCGAACCATTGCGAGGGCGGCCAGGGCGCAAGTGGGGGGCAATCGCGCCGCGGCTGGCTGTTCTATAACGGTCACGTTGCGGCAGAGCAATACGGTTAAGCCATTCGGGTCGTGCCGAAATATTGGTGGGGCTTTGGCTTTCCAACCGCCAGAACGGTCTAGTGCTTAGGATTGTCCGATTGCCCGCCCGAGCCGATGATTCACGGCTTTCATGTGCGCGCGGCAGGCGAAATGACGCAGCCCCCGTCATCTGGACGACGTATTCTGGGCCCATGGTGCAAGCGAACCCGAAGCGCGGTCTCCTGGATGCGACGAGGCGGGTCTTGCCCGGAGGCGCGAGGCCTCCAAGAGGCGCTCCGTACCGCCGTTCATAAGCGACCGCGCGTAATCTGGAGGAGGTCATCCCAATGACCGTTTATCAGATGTATTTCGTCGATGAGGCGGACCGAATCGCACTTGGCGAGGACGTGGAATGCGTTGATGACAGTGCGGCGTTGAGGACTGCGCGCGCCGCGCTGCGTCACCGGGATTACCCGGCCGTCGAGGTTTGGGATCACACGAAGCGCGTCGGGCGCGCCAAGCGCTTCGACTGGGTCGCGCCCGGAATGCGGATGCCAGAAAGCCGCGTGCAAGCTTCACCCGGAGCCTGATTGGCAGAATTTCGGACGGCGCACGAAAATCGAGGGACCCGAGTAGTGTTTCTTGCCCCGTCATGTTTGCGATCTCCGGGCTGAGGCAAAACTCGCCCGGATGCCGTTCTCGGCAGCCCTCAAGGGAGGGCCGTCAGCCGCTCGAGAATGAAAGCGAGCGCATGATCGCCGTCGACGCCTGTCAGCACCTCGACGAGGCTTTTCGAGTGTGGATCGATCACGGTCGCGCCGTCGCGCTCGAAGCCGTCGGTCACGACGCGAAGCGGAAGATCCTCGGCGCGAAAAAAGCTCGGATCGAGCGCGTGGAGAATGACGCAAGGGTCGTGCATCGGGAATTTCGCCGCGAGTCCATGTGTCGACGCGCCTTTCGCCACGCGGCGGGCAACCAGGTTGCGCAAATAGGCTTCGATGAGACCATTCGCCATGCGAGCGATCCTGCCGCCTCCGGCCAACAGCGCCGCGTTCCATTCGCGATCAGCCAGAACTTTGCGGGTCACGTCGAGGGGAACGAGTGTCACCGGAATTCCCGAGCCGAAGACGATCGCGGCGGCCTCCGGATCGGTTGCGATGTTGAACTCGGCGAATTCGGTGACATTGCCGGCTTCGCGAACCGCTCCGCCCATGGCAACGATGCCGGAAATGCGCTTCGCGGCGGCGGGGCGGCTCTCGACGAGATGGGCAAGGTTGGTGAGCGGGCCTAGCGCGAGGATGCGCACCGTGTTGGTGGGCCGCCGCAACAGCTCCTCGCCGAGCCATTCAACCGCGTGGATGTCGAGCGCTTGCCGTTCCGGTGAAGGCAGCTCTGCACCACCAAGACCATCTTTGCCGTGGATATCGGCGACCTCGAAGCTCTCGCGCCGAAGCGGCCCGGCGCATCCGGCGATCACGGGGATTTCGTTGCGGTCGAGGTAATGGAGAAGCTTCAACGCGTTCCCGGTGGTGCCTGAAAGCGCGAGATTGCCGGCGACCGTGGTGATGCCGAGAATCTCGAGTTTGGGCGAGGCGCATGCGAGAAAGAGCGCAAGCGCGTCATCGAGTCCTGGATCCGTGTCGATGATGACGGCCTCGGACATTGCTGCGGCTGGCGGGCCGGACCGGCCTTTCAGAAATCCTTTGCCAAGCGAAGTCCCTCGTAAACCGCGGCGTGGATGTTGCGCGAGGAAACCGCATCCCCAATCCGATAGAGCACGAAGCGTCCTTCAGGGTTCGAGGAAAGCTCCTGCGGCCGGTTGGCGATCAAGGCCCCATGATCGATCTCGCCAAGGTTGCGCGACAGCGGCTTGAGGGCGAAATACACCTCCTCGTTCGGCAATGTCCCGTGCTCGATGACGATTTGCTCGGTGCGGCGCTCCTCGGGCCTTCGGCTGTAATCGTTGAAGAGATGCGCCACGAGCCGGTTGCCCTCGCGCGTCACGCGCTCGAGGCGAAGATTCAGGGTGATCTTCGTATCTGCGGCCGATATGGCCTTGAAATACGCTGGGTAGTTCGTGCCGCCGACCTCGGGAGCGAGCACGCGTTCAGGCGTCACGATCTCGAGCCGCGAGCCTGCGCCGACCATGAATTCCGCGGCCGTCAGGCCCGGATGAGCCCCGTTATCGTCATATAACAGGGCGTTCTCGGCGGGCTTGGAATTCCCGGAGAGGATGTCCCAGCTCGTCGTCACCAGCTCTTCACCGGCGTCGAGGAAGGAGGTGTTCGGGATGCCGCCGGTCGCGATCACCACGATCTCCGGCTCCTCCGCGAGGATCGCGCTCTCATCGGCATAAGCGTTGAAGCGAAACTCCACATCGTGCTTGGCGCATTCAGCGAGCCGCCAATCGACGATGCCCATGATCTCGCGACGGCGCTTGAGCTGTGCCGTGAGGCGCACCTGGCCGCCGGCCTCGCCCGCCGCCTCGAATACCACCACGCGATGGCCGCGCGCGCCTGCAACACGCGCCGCCTCGAGACCCCCAGGACCGGCGCCGACGATTACCACCTTCTTGCGAGAACCCCGGGAAGGCTCGACGACATGCGGCATCGTGGCTTCGCGACCGGTGGCCGCATTGTGGATGCACAAGGCTTCCCCGCCGAGATAGATGCGGTCGATGCAGTAGCCCATGCCGACACAAGGCCGGATCTCATCCTCGCGGCCTTCCGCGACCTTGCGAGCGATGTGCGGGTCCGCAATGTGGGCGCGCGTCATTCCGACCATATCGAGCTTGCCGCTCGCGACCGCATGTCTTGCGGTGGCGACATCCTGGATACGCGCGGCGTGAAACACGGGAAGGCGCGCTTCGCTCCTCACCTCGCCGGCAAAATCGAGGTGCGGCGCCGAGCGCGCGCCCATGCCGGGGATCACATGCGAGAGCGCCTCGTCCGTATCGATATGGCCCCGAATGACGTTGAGGAAATCGACCTTCCCGGTCGCGGCGAGCCGGCGCGCGATGGTCACTCCCTCGTCGCGAGAAAGACCGCGATCCCAATCCTCGTCGCAGACGAGGCGGCAACCCACGACGTAGTCGGGCCCGACGCGCTCGCGCACGGCATCGAGCACCTCGAGCGAGAAGCGTATCCGGTTCTCGATCGAACCGCCGTAGTCGTCATCGCGCCGATTGGTCGCGGGTGACCAGAACTGGTCGAGAAGATGGCCGTACATCTCGAATTCAAGGCCGTCGAGGCCGGCCGCCTTGCAGCGCTCCGCCGCATCCGCATAGTCGCGACGGATCCGCTTCAGGTCGAAATCCTCGGCTGCCTTCGGAAAGGCGCGATGCGCCGGCTCCCGTACGGGAGACGGCGCAAGCACGGGAAGCCAGTCCTCTTTGCTCCAGCTCGTGCGACGCCCGAGATGGGTGATCTGGATCATCACGGCGGCGCCCTGTTCGTGAACGTCGTCGGTGAGCTCCTTGAGCCAGCCAACCACCTCGTCCCGATACAGGAGGATGTTGCCGAACGCGGGCGGGCTGTCGGGCGCGACGATCGCCGAGCCGCCGATCATGGTGAGCGCTATGCCGCCCTTCGCCTTCTCGCGGTGGTAGAGCCGGTAGCGCGCCTTCGGCATCCCCTCTTCGGTATAGGCCGGCTCATGGGCCGTGGACATGATGCGGTTGCGCAAGGCGAGATGCTTCAGGCGGAAAGGCATCATCAGCGGGTCGGATGCGGTCATCGGTCAAACCCCGGACGGAAAAGCCGTCTCGACAAAACGCGGATAGACCTCACCGATCTCGTCGCGAACCCTGCCGCGGATCAAGGCGAGCGTCTCGTGGTCGGGCAAGGGCGTCTGCGGCACTGTATCCGGGCGATCGAAGGCGAAGCCCGTATTATCGAGCACCTCTTCGATGCCGTGGCCCGGATGGACGCTTCTCAGCCGGAAGCGCCGCCTTTCCCGGTCGTAGTCGAATAGCGCGAGATTCGTCAAAAGCGCATGCGGGCCCCCGGGACGGTAAATGCCCTTCTCGCTCGTGCCCGGCGCGCTGATGAAATCCACCCTCTCGACGAGGACGCGACGCGTATGCTCCTCGCGAAAGAGAATGACGCGGGGCACGAGGAAATAGAGGTAGGCCGATCCGAAGGAGCCTGGCCAGCGCACCTCAGTCGAAGGATAGGAGCCCGTGCCGACGAGGTTGACGTTCCCCGACCCGTCGATTTGCCCACCGCCGAGGAAGAAGGCATCGATCCGCCCTTGGGCGGCGCAATCGAAAAGCTCGACACCGCCATTGGTGAAGAAGTTGTTGCGCGTCGAGCCGAGCACCGAGACCCGAGGCGTCCCGTTCGAACGCGCACGCTCCAAAAGCGCGCCCGCGCCGGGGATCGGCGAGGCAGCCCCCACTGCCACATGCCGACAGCCCGCAAGAAGGCCCGCAATCGTGAAGATCAGCAATTCCTGGCGCGTGGGCGCGACCGCCTCCGAGCAGAGCGTCGCGTTCATTCCGCCGCCATCGCCGGTTCGCCGAGCCAGCGTGCGAGCACGTCCGCAAAGCCCGCGTCGGTCTTGGCGGCGGCCACATATCGCCGAAGGAAGGCTTCGTCCTCCCCATAAGCGTTCCAAAGCCCGAGGGGCCACGCACCCGACCGCGCCTCCACCACGCCTGAAATATAGAGCGCCGGGATCACGCCTGCCGCGAAGCGCTCATCTTCCAGAAGATTCGTCTCGCTGATTTCTTCGACGGTGATCAAGGTCTGCGTCGCCGCATGCGCCATCGTCATGAGTTCGCGGTGGCGACCGATGAAAACGTTGCCGTCCCGGTCCGCGAGCGGCGCGTGGAAGAGAGCCACATCGGGTTTGATCGCAGGAAGCGCGACGATCGGGTCGCCACCCGAATCGCCAGGCGCGAAGGGGTTTTCGATGACCTTCCAATCGGGGCGATGCTTCAGAAGATCGCTGCCGAGAATGCCGCGCAACGGCATGAAAGGAAGTCCCTTGGCTGCCGCCTGAAGCGCCGCGTGTATCGCGGGGCAGGTCGCATCCTTGAGCGTGATCTTGCCGCGACGCACCGCCGCGACGAAACGCGGCGCAGCTCCATACTCCCCGAGCGTCACGGCCGAGGTCTCGATGACGTCGACCGCGCCCGCCCCGATCAAGAGCTCGGCCTGCAGGCCGCTCACCGGCACGCAGACGAGATGAAGGTTTCTGACGCGCCGACGGATCAGCGCTCGCGTTGCGGCCATTGCGGGCCCCGAATAGTCGGCCGACACGGCAAGCTTTGCGCCATCAGGGATGGCGGCAGCGAGATCGTCGAGATCGCGGATTTGACAGGCGCTCATGTCGATCCTTCCCGCGCAAGATGATTGGCGCTTCGAGGCAAGATGTTCTGCAACCCACAACCTCATATAGCGAGCGCGCGCTCATCGCAAAAATGCGCCCCCCTGCGAGCGGAATTCAGGAAACGAGCGTCTTCATCCAGCCGATGCCCTCGAGCGTGGTCGTACGCGGTTTGTATTCGCAACCGATGAACCCCGTCCAACCCAGGCGATCGATCCCCCCAAGAACCTCGCGGTGGTTCAATTCCCCATGATCGGGCTCGGACCGACCCGGCACGCCCGAGATCTGGATATGCCCGATACGCGAGAGATTGGCCGCGATGCGGGCGAGGATATCGCCCTCCATGATCTGGGCGTGATAAGTGTCGAACATCGCTTTCAGCCAAGGCGAGCCGAAGCGTTCGACTATGGCGAATGCCTCTTCCGAGCGCGACAAGAAATAGCCCGGCCGATCGCGTGAGTTCAGCCCCTCGACGACGAGTCTCACGCCGGCTCTCTCGGCTCTGGGGATGGCGCTTTCCATGTTGCGCATGAAGGTCGCCTCGGCGTGCACGCGGGCGACCCCGTCGATCAGGCCAGCAAGCACATGCACATGGCCCGCGCCGGCCGTCGCGGCGTAGTCGAGCGCCGCGTCGAGGTTGCGCGCGAAGTCCTTCTCGCGGCCAGGCAAGGCGGCATAGCCGAGGCGATCGCTTTCCGCTTCGCCCGGAGCCGTGTTGATGCCGACGATTGTGAGACCGAGTTCGTCGGCGCGATCGCGCATCTCTGTCGCTGGAATTTCCGGGACCGCGCATTCGACCCCCGCGAAGCCTGACCTCTTGGCCGCCTCCATGCGCCGGGCGAACGGCAGCTCGAGATAGAGGAAGCTGAGATGGGCGGAAAAGCGCAGCATGAAAGGCCCTCGATTTTGAAATCGGACGATCGAGCTAATCGGCGCGGTAGTCCACGCCGATGAGGCAGAGACCGGAAGCCGGCGCCATGGGTCCGCAACGCGAGCGGTCGCGCGCCTCGAGAGCCGATTTCACATCCTCGACGGCCCAGCGGCCCGCGCCAACCATCTCGATCGTGCCCACGAGGGAGCGCACCTGATGATGCAGAAAGGAACGTGCGGAGGCGAGGATCACGATCTCATGGTCCTGGCGAGCGACATCCAGACGCTCGAGTGTCTTCACGGGGGTTCGCGCCTGACAGTCGGCGGCGCGAAAAGTCGTGAAGTCGTGACGGCCGACGAGAAGTTGTGCTGCCGCGTGCATGCGCTCGGCATCGACCGGGCGCGGTACATGCCAGACGCGGCCCGCGTCGAGAGCCGGCGGCGCGCGTCGGTTGAGGATGCGATAGCGGTAATGCCGTTTGATCGCCGAAACGCGCGCATCGAAGCTGTCGGGCGCGCGCGCCGCCGAAAGCACACTGATCGGAGAGGGCCGCAAATGCGCGTTGAGCGCATCGCGCAACGTGTCGGTGCGCCACTCCTTCGACAAATCGGCATGCACGACCTGATGTGAGGCATGCACGCCGGCGTCAGTGCGTCCCGCGGCGCGCACCCGTACGGTTTCGCCGGTCAGCTTGGCCACTGCCGCCTCGAATCTGTCCTGGACCGAGCGGCCGCTGGCTTGCGCTTGCCAGCCGTCGAATGGCGAACCGTCATATTCGAGGATCAACTTGAAGCGAGGCACGGGGCGAGCGGAAACTCTCTTTCGTGGTCAATGTATAGAGGAACGGCGACGAATAGAAAGCCGGGACACGCGCCAAAAAGCGAGGGAAAAATGACAGACGCGTCAGCCGCGGTCGCGCCGTTCGCCGGATTTCTCAATTCCGCGATCGGGCTTGCGGTCGCTTTCGTGCTCGGCACGTTGATCGGCGCGGAGCGCCAATATCGACAGCGCACGGCCGGCCTCAGAACCAATGTGCTCGTCGCCATCGGAGCCTCCGCCTTCGTCGACATCGGGATGCGTCTCACTGGCACGTCGGGCGCGGTGCAGGTGACCGCCTATGTGGTCTCTGGCGTCGGCTTTCTCGGGGCCGGCGTGATCATGAAGGAAGGGCTCAACATCCGCGGGCTCAACACCGCCGCGACCTTGTGGTGCTCCGCCGCAGTGGGCGCTTTTGCAGGCACGCATCTCATCGGCGAGGCGATGCTGCTCACCCTCGCAGTGCTAGCGGGAAACACTTTGCTGCGCCCTTTGATCAACCTGATCAACCGCGCCCCCATCGACGAACGCAAGACCGAGGCGACCTACGAGGTGCGTCTCGCGACGGAGGCGGCGAATGTCGTTGGCGCGCGCGAGCTCCTCGTCGAGACGCTCGAGGCGGCCCATTACCCGGTGAGCGATATCGAGATCGAGGAGCGGCCGGAGGACCGCGTCGAGGTCGTCGCGACGCTTGTCAGTACGGCCATCGAGCCTGCCGAGATCGAGACGGTAATCCGGACGCTCAAATCGGCTCCGCTGGTGCGCGATGCAAGCTGGACCGTGCGCACTTCCGACTGAAGGCGCGAACTTCATTCCATGAGCGCGATCGCCGAAAGATGGCGCCCGTAATCGGTCTCTCCCCGGTGCGTCATGCGGCGATAGCTGAAGAAGAGCGCCTCATCGCCATATGTGCAGCGGCCGAGATCGTCGACGCTCCCGACGCCCGCTTCATGGAGTCGAGCGGCGATGTAACCCGGAAGATCGAACATGGCATGGCCTTCCTCTTGGCCTTCCTCTTGACGCGTCGACGGCGCCAAGAATCGTGCATTCTCCGCATCCGCCTCGAGGAAGCGCGCCTTGAACTCGGGTCCGACCTCATAAGCCGCGCGCGAGATCATGGGCCCGAGCGCCGCGTGGATCCGGTGACGCTGCGCGCCTTCGCGCTCCATCGAGGCGATCGTCGCCTCGATAACGCCCGTGAGCGCGCCTTTCCAGCCCGCATGCGCGGCGCCGATAATGCGAGCCTCCTCATCCGCGAAGAGCAGGGGGCCGCAATCCGCCGAGGAGACCGCGATGGCGAGCCCCGGCCGGCGCGTCACGAGCGCATCGGCAATCGGGCGAACCCCCTCATCCCATGGTTTGTCGATCACCATCACATCGGGTGAGTGGACCTGAAAAACGGTGGCGAAACTCTCGGGCGAGACGCCCAAAGCTCCTGCCATGCGCTTTCTGTTCTCGAGCACGCGTCCGCGTTCGTCACCCGAGCCGAGGCCGCCATTGAGCGAGGCGTAGACGCCTTCCGACACACCGCCCTGCCGGGTGAAGAAGGCGTGCGCGATGCCGGACAGCCGGGCAAGATTTACGGAGGTGAGCATCATCGGGTGCGGTGCCTCAACTTGCGGCCTCGTTCATATGGGCGAACCAGGTGAGGAGGTAGGCGCCTGCCGACGCAACCGTCAAGGCGCCGATCAACCCCATCATCCAGTCGCGCGCCATGCCCAGATCGAAGCTGAACGCGTTCGCCGCAAGGACGAGCCCGGCAAACCCGATCTGAGCCGCGGTATTCACCTTGCTGACCACGAGCGGCTTGATGGCGAGCGGACGACCGATCAGCCAGGCGACGACCACGCCGACAAGGATCATCACGTCACGCGAGACGACTGTGATCGCGAGCCATCCCGGAAGCGTTCCGATCACGGCAAGCGTCACATAGATAGACATGAGCAACGCCTTGTCCGCGAGCGGATCGATATAGGCGCCGAGCTCCGTGCGCAGCGAGAAGCGTTTCGCGATATATCCGTCAACCGCATCCGACACGCCCGCGACGACGAAGCAGATGACGGCCGCGAGCCAGCGGCCCTGCGTGATCATCACGATCAGGAAGGGCACGAGCAAAAGACGGCCGATGGTGATGAAGTTCGGCAGATTGATCATGACGAGCTTGCGTTGGAGCCGCGGATCGACGAGAGCTTATGCCGCCGTCGGCGTTTCATCGACAACAAGTAGAGCTCGGCGCCGAACTTTTCGTCATGTCCAAGTCCTGTGCTGGCAAGTCCTCTGTTAGTAGGTCCCGTGCCAGGAAGTCCCCTGCTGGTGACTTCCTTAGGGCATCAATTGCAAACGAACGCTAGCCGATTCGGTGAGAAGCGACTATTTTCAACCTCGACTCGAAGCTCAGGTGATCCGGCCGAAGGTTCTTGCCCGGCGCGGATCGAAGTGAAGGCGAACCGGATATTCGATCCGGTCGCCCGCAGGATCGTTCTCAAGACGTAAACAAGAGCATAATGGCGCTTCCCTTCAACGCCGTGTTGCTCGTTCGAGGCAGTGGAGGTCTTCATGTTTTCGTTCCGCAAGAAAGTCGCCATGCCTTCTTCTGGCGAGGCACTTCCCGGCAGGTCTCGGCCGATCCCGACGGCGCGCCGCCACTTCGTGAATGGACGGGACCTTGCGCCACCCTATCCCGATGGGCTTGAGCAGGTGCTCTTCGGAATGGGATGCTTCTGGGGCGCCGAAAAAGCGTTCTGGAACATCGGCGGCGTGTGGGTCACCGCGGTCGGCTATGCGGGCGGCACGACACCCAATCCGACTTACGAGGAAGTGTGCACGGGACTGACCGGTCAGAACGAGGTCGTGCTCGTCGTCTACGATCCCAAAAAACTCTCCTTCGAGGAGCTTCTGCGCATCTTTTGGGAAGGTCACGATCCGACCCAAGGTATGCGGCAGGGCAATGACGTCGGCACGCAATACCGCTCCGCTATCTACACGACAAAGCCCGAGCAGATGGCCGCTGCGGAAGCCTCGCGCACAGCTTACGAAAAGCGGCTCGAGGCCTCAGGCCACGGCAAGATCACCACGGAGATCGCCAAGGCAGGCCCCTTTTACTTCGCCGAGGACTACCACCAGCAATATCTCGCGAAAAATCCGAATGGCTATTGCGGGCTTGGGGGCACCGGCGTCTCCTGCCCGATCGGAACCGGTGTCCTGACCTGAGGACGCCAGCTGCTTTCCGGTTCGCCGTACATCCGTACTGCGGACGATCGGGCGAGATTTGAAGCGCCTACCCGGTCAAAACGGCGCCCGAGACGCCGTCGAAGGCGCCCGGGACAAGCTCGAGCCACAACAGCCTCTCCGGATCGACCGGGCCGGGCAGCTCGAGCCGTCCTACGGGCACCTTGGTGAAGCCGGAACGCCGATAGTAGGGCTCGTCGCCGACGAGAATGACCCGGGCGTCCTCCTTCTTTCGGGCTGCATCGAGCGCCGCTGCGATCAACTCGAAACCGATCCCCCTGCTCATGAAGGCCGGCTCGACCGCGATCGGCCCGAGCACGAGGCCCGGTGCCCCGCCCATGGTCACCGGCGAGAGCCGGATCGACCCAACGAGATAAGTGCCGACATGGGCCGTAAAGCAAAGATCGGCACGCGGCGTCGCGCCCTCCCGCAAGCGAAAGGCGGTGCGCGCGAATCGGCCCGGCCCGAAGGCGCGCTCGTGCAGGCGCTCGATCGCATCCGCGTCGGAAGGATCTTCACGGCGGATGAGCAGGGGTAATGTGGTCATCGGGTGAGCAATGGTGGTGGGATGGGATGGGAGTTCGTCGCCGAAGGCAGCGTTCTTTAAGTGAGACCGCGGCGCGACGCAAAAAGGACCGCGCGCCGCAATCGCCCCCTTATTTTGCCAAGCAATCATGTTTATATCGCCCTTACGCGCTCAGAGCAGGTCCCTTCTGGAAAAGCCGTCTTTCCTGCTTCTCAATCATAATCCGGGCGCGTAACAGGTGACGCATGCTGGCCTTCATCATCTCGCTCCTGAGCGGCCGCTCTTTTCACTGGCGGCCCGATCTCGACACAAGCGATCCTTTCATCCTTTCCACGCTCTTCGCGGACGGCGCTCACTGAAGCTTGCCTCGGCCCCTTGGCGGGCCGTGGGTTCGACGCGCTTTGCTGCATTCTGTTTGCGCCTTACCGCCGCTCCCTCACGCGGCTTTTGCAAATGTGAGCGCACTTCGTGATCGCAGCCTTGTGGCCGCAGCCTTTTGGCCGCAGCCTTTTGGCCGCAGCCTTGCAACCCCTCTTTCCTTAGATATATTCTAAAGAAGGAGGTGTCATGAAATCCCTTTCCCAGCTTACCGAATCCGAGGTCCTCGCCTTGGCGATCGCCAATGAGGAAGAGGATTCGCGCATTTATCAGACCTTTGCCGAAAAGCTTCGCGCGGCATTTCCTGCCTCGGCGCGCGTATTCGACGAAATGGCTGAGGAGGAACGCTCGCATCGCTCGACTCTCTACGACGCCTATCGCAGCCGTTTCGGCGAGCATTTGCCGCCGATCCGGCGCGAGGACGTGCGTGGCTTCATGAAACGGCGCAGCGTCTGGCTCATGGACAATCTCGGTCTCGAGCGTATGCGAAAAGAAGCCGAGGTGATGGAGCTGCAGGCCGCGAATTTCTACGACAAGGCGGCGGCACAGGCGCAGGACCTCGGGGTGCGCGAGCTCTTCGTCCATCTCGCAGAGGTCGAGCGCGACCATGGCAATCGCGCCGCCGAAAGCGAGGACCGAAACCTCACCGTTCCGGCACGGCAAAGGGAAGACGAGGCGAGCCGGCGGATCTTCATCTTGCAATATATCCAGCCGGGACTCGTCGGTCTCATGGACGGCTCGGTCTCGACCCTTGCCCCGCTCTTCGCCGCCGCCTTCGCCACGCGAGAAAATTGGCCGACATTTCTGGTTGGCCTCGCAGCCGCCATCGGGGCCGGGATCAGCATGGGGTTCGCCGAAGCGCTGTCGGACGACGGCAAGCTTTCCGGCCGCGGCTCGCCGCTCATCCGAGGTTTCGTCTGCGGCCTCATGACCACGGTGGGCGGCATCTTCCACACGATTCCTTATCTCGTGCCCCAAACAGTGCCGAACGCCTTCTCCATCGCCACCACGATCGCTGCCGTGATCGTGATCATCGAGCTTTCGGTGATCTCCTGGGTGCGGGCCCGGTATATGGATACCCCGCTTCTTCGCGCTGCCTTCCAGGTTGTCATCGGCGGTATCCTGGTGTTCCTTGCCGGCATCCTCATCGGCAGTGCGTGAGGATGGGAGAAGCAAAGCCATGGCCTATTGGCTGTTGAAATCCGAGCCGGATGCCTGGTCCTTCGAGCAGCAGGTGAAGAAGGGCGCGAAGGGCGAACCCTGGACCGGCGTCCGCAACTTCACGGCGAAGCAGAACCTCAAGCTCATGAAAAAGGGCGAGCGCGCTTTCTTCTACCACTCGAATATCGGCAAGGAGATCGTCGGCATCATCGAGGTCATCCGTGAGGCTTATCCCGATCCGACCGATGAGAGCGGCAGGTTCTCCGCGGTCGATGTGAAGGCGGTAAAGCCCGTTCCCAATCCGGTGTCCCTCGTGACCATCAAGGCGGATCCGCGGCTCGCCGACATGGCGCTCGTGAGATATTCAAGGCTTTCGGTGCAGCCGGTGACGGAGCGCGAATGGCGCCTCATTTGCGAGATGGGCGGTGTCGCGGGTGGATGAGGACGAGTAGCCGTGCCAAAGGCGCCTGACCTCATCACTCGCGCTTCTCACTCGTGCTCGACAGCCGGCGCCGCCCTCGCTAGAGCAGGATCGTGCATAAGGCCGCGCGAAGGATGAGGGTCGCTCCCGGAGTGGCGGCATGATTCCTGACCGAGGACTGTTTCCATCCGGTCGCAGCGCCGTGGTGAAGGCTCGAGCCCGCGAGGCGTCGTTGGTGCAAGGAACGAAGCGATGAATGTGACGGTCCCGTACGACCTGATGTCGACGATCCGCACGATCCCGAACTATCCAAAGCCCGGGATCATGTTTCGCGACATCACGACGCTTCTCGGCAACGCGCGCGCCTTTCGTCGCGCCGTGGATGAGCTCGTGCACCCTTTCGTCGGGGCCAAGATCGACAAGGTCGCCGGCATCGAGGCGCGTGGCTTCATTCTCGGCGGCGCGGTCGCCCATCAGCTTTCGGCCGGCTTCGTGCCGATCCGCAAGAAAGGCAAGTTGCCGCACGACACCGTGCGCGTTGCCTATTCGCTCGAATACGGCCTGGACGAGATGGAGATCCATCGCGACGGCGTCTCACCCGGCGAAAAGGTGATGCTCGTCGACGATTTGATCGCTACCGGCGGCACGGCCGAAGGCGCGGTCAAGCTATTGAAGGAGATCGGCGCCGACATGGTGGGCGCCTGCTTCATCATCGACCTGCCCGAGCTCGGCGGTGCGGAGAAGATCAGGAAGCTCGGCGTTCCGGTACGCACGCTGATTGAATTCGCCGGCCATTGAAGGGGCAAGGAAAACGTCGAAAACTGATCGCAGCAAGCCCGCTGGGGCTCGCAGGAACTTTCCTTTTCGGACCCTGCCTGACACCATCACAGGTCGATGACGGATAAGCTGGGTCGGCGCGCGGCTATTCTCGCAGGCGCTCCAGGCTGAAATCAGCGCTGACGTCGTTGAAGATGATGACAGCTATGAGTTCGTTCGGTCGCCGTTACGCTCGATCGCTCAGGCTTGACCGCTCGGCGCCTCTGCGAGTTCGCCCGGCTCAATCAAGCCCTGAGCCAGCATGGCTTTAGCCCTTGCAGAAACCCGCAGGACGACCACCAACGTGATGAGCGCGCCTACCAAGATTCCAGCGATGTTGCCCAATCGGGACGGTCCGGAAAGAGTGAGCTTTCCGACCGCGCCGAGATAGACATACAAAACGGTCTGCGGCAGCGTGCCTACGAAAGTGGCGAGAACATATGGCCACAATCCGATGCGGGTGATTCCGAACAAGTAATTCTGGACCGTCGCGGGTATGGGCGCCCCAAGCCGAAGCAGGCCGACGAGCCGCCAACCCTCGGCATCTACGGCACGCATGAGAGCCTGCCATCTCGGCCGCTTGCGCGCGGCGCGCTCGAGTGGTGCTCTGAAAACATATCGCGCGAGTATGAACCCGAGGACCGCTCC
>JAFBAK010000212.1 GCA_019247795.1 Hyphomicrobiales bacterium
GCACGGCGCCGAGGAGATAGGCGCTTCCAGCAAGGCCCACATCGCGGTCCCCGAAGTGCAGAGCCGGGCTCTCCTTCAGGGCGCCGGCGACCGAACCCGCGAGCGTCACCTCGAGCCCGTCGAGGATCCAGGTGATGCCGAGCGCGACGACGACGAGCGTGTGGAAACGTCCCCAAGGCAGCCGTTCGAGCCGAGCCGGGATGTCGGTCGAGAACTCGCGCGGCGAAGTGCCCGAAGCCTCGACGGGCGCGCCTTTCGCCTCATCATCTTGCCCCATGGCGTGACCGCCTTCTCCGTAAATGAGCAATCGCGCTCGTGCGATCGAGGAAGGAACAGATGCCGATTAAATAGCGGAGGTCGGTGTTTCGGCCAGGGCGAAGCCTGTGCGTTCTTCTTTCCGGACTTTCGCCATCGCCGGTCAGCCTGCGCTCACGCGGCTCGCTTGACGGGCTTGCTTGACGGGCTTGGCGCTCCGCTTGAATCTCGAAAGCCGGAACGGTGCGGGGTCGACGCAGGGCGGCGCGCCCGTCGCAAGCTCGCCGGCAAGCCTTCCGGCACCGGGCCCGATGCCAAAGCCATGGCCCGAAAAGCCGGTGGCGATGACGAGGCCGGGAAGGCTCTCGACCGGCGAGATCACCGGCACCGCGTCCGGCGTCACGTCGATCAGCCCACCCCAGGCGTTCTCCACCGTCATGTCGCGGAAGAACGGAAACCCTGCCGCGATCGTGCTCCTTGCCTCCTCGATTTGCGCCTGATCGGGCTTGGGATCGAGAACGCGGATCGCCTCGAAAGGCGAGGGGGCATCGAGTTGCCAGCGTCGCGGCATGCGCCACTCCTCATGGAAGCGACCGGCGAAGCGAAGCCTCAACTCGTCCCATCCGCTGATCAGCGAGGGCAGGAAATCGAAGAACAGGCGAAAGGAATCGGGCGTGATGTGGGAGATGCTGCCGTTGCGGCGCGAAACCGTGTAGCCGCCGTCGAGGCGCTTACGGAACGAGAAGGTCGACCCGCCGACCGTCACCTCGGGCCCGCCCGGCATCGGCGGGGTGGCAAACACGGTGCCGAGCATCTTCAGTTGCGGCAGGTCGATCCCTTCATTGCCGAGGAAGAGCCGCGACCAGGCGCCGCCCGCCAGAATCACGGTCTCGCAGGCGATGCGTCCGTTTTCCGTGACGACGCCCTTGGCCTTGCCGCCGACGATGTCGAGGCCGCGCACGGCGCAGTTCTCGATGATCTTGGCGCCGTGCCGGCGTGCCGCCTCGGCGATGGCCGGAACCGCCTTTTGCGGCTCGGCGCGTGCATCGCTCGGTGTCATCAGCGCGCCGACCAAAGGGCGGCCGGTGCCGGGAAGAAGCTCGGCGAGCTCGCGCGTGTCGATGAGACGCGAGGTGATCTGAAAGGGCCGCGCCGCGTCGAGCCACGCCTTTTGGCTCGCCATCTCCTTTTCGGTGTCGCAGAGATACAGGATGCCGCAACGGCGAAATCCGGTTTCCGCCGCACACGCCTCGTTCATCGAGGCCCAAAGCCGTTGGCTTTCGAGGCAGAGCGGGATTTCCGCAAGATCGCGGCCCATGGCGCGCACCCAGCCCCAGTTGCGGCCGGATTGTTCGTGAGCCACGTATCCCTTCTCGCAAAGGACGACGTCGATGCCCCGCCGCGACAGGAAGAAGGCGGCGCTCACCCCGATGATGCCGCCGCCGATGACGACGACATCGGCGCGCGCCGGAAGCGCGGCATCGGTTTTGATCCTGTCGACGGCTGGCATCATGACGGTCTCACCTCTCGGTCCGCGCTCTACGGCAAATGTGAGATAGAAGCGCGAGCGCCACAATCCATTCTGCGCACGACCTTTCTTTGGTGACGCGGCGCTATAGCCGCGAGGATCAGCTTTTTTGAAATCCCCCCCGCGCCGCTAATGCCGTGGCGTCGCGCGCGCCGTGAAGAACGCGGATCACCACAAGTTCACGCTTGTTATGTAAGTAGTAGATGCCATATCTGCCGGAAAAGCCCACCCGGAGGCCAGGTGCAAGCTGCTCGCGTGGAGCTCCGGCAAGCGGAAAATGGCAGAAGAGCCCACAGGCCTTCATGATTTTTTTTGATCAGGCTCGTTGCGACGAGAACTGAAGCGTCGGCGGCGAGGTAGGCCCAAATTTCAGCGAGATCAGCTTCAGCCGCATCGGTCAGACGGAGGATGAGCGGCGGGCTAATAGCTTCCTCCCCCGCTTCACGACCCGACTCACGTCAAAATCTCTGATATGACCGGCAGCGACATCGGCAAGCCCGATGCCGATTTCTGCTTTCAGCTTTGCGAGTTCCTCCATTTGAAGCTTCCCCTTCATTTTCCAATCGCGCAGCGCCGCTCGCACCACTTCACTCGTCGACGAATAGTCGCCGACCGTCACGGCGCTTTTCACGGCGGCCGCCATCTCGACAGGCAGGGTAATCGTCAATCGTTCAATGCCGCTCATGTTGTGAGCCTCTCCAGCGAGCATATTCTATCATATAAAGTATGCGCATCTCAAATAGCAGATATGGTTGCCTGGGAGTGCTGAAAGCGCTTGCCGCGGGGAGAGGAACGCTGTCACCGGACCGAAAGGTTTTTGTCGCGTTTTGCCAACCGGGGTCATTCAAGTCGCGCTACATTGGCAGAAGTTGCAATCGTGACGCCGGGATCGCCCTGCTTAGTGATTTTTTCCGAAACTTGATTTGTGGCCAGCATAGGCGTGGTCTCGCAAGCCACCTTGCCGCGCTTGTCGGAGCGTCTTATCCAGGACCCGATGCCGATCCATCCCGCGCTCAATTCCGAACCTCGCAACGCCACGGCAAGGCATCGGCTCCTTGCGGGCCGCGTGGTGATCGCCACGCACAATCCCGGAAAGCTCGTCGAGATGCGCGAGCTTCTCGCGCCTTTTGGTGTCGAAGCCGTCTCGGCAGGCGAACTCGGTCTTCCGATTCCGGTCGAGACCGGCCACATGTTTTGCGAGAACGCGGCGATCAAGGCCCATGCCGCCGCCAAGGCGACCGGAATGCCGGCTCTTTCCGATGATTCGGGACTTTGCGTCGATGCCCTCGATGGCGCGCCCGGGCTCTTCTCGGCCGATTGGGCAGTGAACAAGGATTTTCGACCGGCGATGGAACGCATCGAGCGCGAGCTCCGGCGCCGCAACGCGCTCGCACCGCGGGATCGCCTTGCGCATTTCGTCTCCGCCCTCGTGATCGCCTGGCCGGATGGTCACGAGGAGTTGTTCGAGGGACGCGTGCATGGCCATCTCGTTTGGCCGCCGCGCGGAGAGAAAGGCTTCGGCTATGATCCGATGTTCCAGCCGGAGCGACACGAGGAAACTTTCGGCGAGATGACGGCCGAAGCGAAGCACGGCATCGACTGGAAGGCCGCAGGCGACCGCCATGGCGCGCTCTCCCACCGCGCCCGCGCCTTCGTCGAGCTCGCGCGCGCTTGCCTCGGACGGCCATGAGCGTCGTCGCCACCGTGAAGGAACCCCGCCCGCCGGCGCATCCGACGCGGGATGCGGGTTTCGGCGTCTATGTCCACTGGCCTTTCTGCCTCGCCAAATGCCCGTATTGCGACTTCAACAGCCATGTGCGGCACGTTTCGCCCGATCAGCGGAAGTTCGTCCGCGCCTTCGAAGCGGAGCTCGCGCATATGGCGGAGCTTGCGCCTGGCCGTGTGGTGACGAGCATCTTCTTCGGCGGCGGCACGCCCTCGCTCATGGAGGCGAACACGGTCGGCGCGATCCTCGATGCGGTCGCGCAAAACTGGCCCCTCGATCCGGGCGTCGAGGTGACGCTCGAGGCCAATCCGACAAGCGTCGAGGCGGGTCGTTTTCGCGGGTATCGTGAGGCCGGCGTCAATCGCGTCTCGCTCGGCGTGCAGGCATTGGACGATCACGATCTCAGGGCGCTCGGCCGCATGCACTCGGTCGAGGAGGCGATGCGAGCCGTCAGCACGGCCATGTCGATTTTCGAGCGCGTCTCCTTCGACCTCATCTATGCGCGTCCGGGACAGACGCCTGCCGCTTGGCGTTCGGAGCTCGAAACGGCGATCGCGCGCGCCGGGGAACATCTTTCGCTTTATCAGCTCACCCTCGAGCCCGGCACGCCGTTCGAGGCTCTGTGGCGCGCCGGCAAGCTCGATCCGCTCCAATCGGAGGAAGCTCGCTTCCTTTACGAGGTGACGCAGGAGATCTGCGAGAAGCACGGATTGCCCGCTTATGAAGTGTCGAACCACGCACGAAAAGGCGCGGAGTGCCGCCATAATCTCACTTATTGGCGCTACGGCGAATATGCGGGGATCGGGCCCGGAGCGCATGGCCGGCTCGTCGCGCCGCGCGGCCGGCTCGCGCTTTCGACCGAGAAACATCCGGAGGCCTGGTTGGAGCGGGTCATGGCGACCGGCCATGGCGTGGTCGAACGACAGCTTCTGGCGCGACACGACGAGGGCGACGAATTTCTCCTGATGGGCCTTCGCCTCGCGGAAGGGATCGAGCCTCGCCGTTTTGCCGAGCTCGCCGGATGCGAGCTCGCCCGTGAGCGCATCCTCCATCTTCTGGCGCTTGGGCTCATCGAAGAGCGGGAAGGCCGTCTACGCGTCACCTCGCAGGGTTTCCTCGTGCTCGATGCCGTGGTCGCCGATCTCGCCGGCTGAGGCTTGCCCCCGTTCCACTTTTCGCGATCATGCCCTGAGCATGATCCGAAAAAATGGGAACTATTTTTCGAAAAGATTATGCTCCAC
>JAFBAK010000213.1 GCA_019247795.1 Hyphomicrobiales bacterium
CAAGCCGGAAGGTGCGCAATGCCTATGCGTTCCTTATCCAGGCAAGCACCTTCACCAAAGCGAGTAATCGCTCGCAAGGGAGACGCCCATGCACACGCAACGCTTTCTCACGCTGGCCGGAGCCGGCTTCGCGGCGCTGCTCTTGAGCGCGACCGCGCTCAGCGCCAAGACCTTCGTCTATTGCTCTGAAGGATCGCCCGAAAATTTCACCCCCGCCCTGAACACGACGGGCACGAGCTTCGATGCGGCTCGGCCGGTCTACAGCCAGCTGGTGCAATTCGTGCGCGGCACGACCGAGGTTACGGCCGACCTTGCTGATAAATGGGACGTTTCCGAGGATGGCAAGGTCATCACCTTCCATTTGCGCAAAGGCGTCAAATGGCATTCGGGCGTGAACGGTTTCACCCCGACGCGCGACTTCAACGCCGATGACGTCCTCTTCTCCTTCAACCGCCAATGGAAGCCGGATCACCCCTACGCGAAGATCTCGGGCGGCAAATACGATTATTTCAGCGACATGGATATGCCGAAGCTCCTGGCTTCGATCGAGAAGAAGGACGACTACACGGTCGTCTTCACCCTCACCCAACCCGACGCACCGATCCTGTCCAACCTCGCCATGGACTTTGCGACAATTCAATCGGCCGAATATGCCGACTACCTCATGAAGAAGGGCACGCCCGAGCAGTTCGATCAGATTCCGGTCGGCACCGGTCCGTTCCAGTTCGTGACTTACCAGAAAGACGCCGTGATCCGCTTCAAGGCCAATCCGAATTACTATGCGGGCAAGCCCGCAATCGACGATCTCGTCTACGCGATCACGCCCGATCCGACATCACGCCTCGCCAAGCTCAAGACCGGCGAGTGCACCTATATCTTCGGACCGCGTCCGCAGGATCTCGACGAGATCAAAAAGGACAAGAATCTCACGCTGCTTTCACAGCCCGGCCTCAACATCGCTTACTGGGCCTTCAACACGAAGAAGCCGCCCTTCGACAAGAAAGAAGTGCGGCAAGCTTTCAACATGGCGATCGACAAGGAAGCGATCATCAAGGAAGTCTATAACGGAGCCGGCCAGCCGGCGAAGAATCTCATCCCGCCGACCATCTGGTCCTATAACGACAAGGTGAAGGATTATCCTTACGATCCCGAGAAGGCGAAGGCGATGCTCGAGGCGGCCGGCGTGACGACGCCGCTCGACATCGACCTCTGGTACATGCCGGTGCAGCGCCCGTATAATCCGAATGCCAAGCGCATCGCCGAGATCATGCAATCCGATCTCTCGAAAATCGGGGTCAATGCGAAGCTCGTCACTTACGAATGGGGCGAGTACCGCAAGCGCGCCCAGAACGGCGAGCACATGACGGCGCAGCTCGGCTGGACAGGCGACAATGGCGATCCGGACAACTTCTTCTTCCTGCGCAATTGTGCCTCGGCTCGCGAGGGCGGGCAGAACATCACGAGGTGGTGCAACAAAGAGTTCGACGATCGCTTCAATAAGGCGCAGCAGACGACCGATGTGAAGACACGCACGAAGCTCTACGAAGAGATGCAGGTGATCGAGAAGGAGGACGCGCCCGACTTCCCGATCGCGCATTCGATCGTCTACGACGCGGAACGCGCCAATGTGGTGGGCTACAAGATGAGCCCCTTGGGAGCGCATGTCTTCTATGGCGTCGACCTGAAATAAGGCGCATCTGCGTGATGACCGGGTTCGGCCCGGTCATCATGTCTTGCCGGCGCACCCGGCTTGGGCGGAGGCTGGATGCTCGCGCCGAGCGCGCGCATGACGACGATGACTGGACTTTGGCCCGGATGCTACGAACGAAAAAAAAACAGGGATGGAGGGACGCTCAATGAAGCCCGGATTGTTGATGACCACGCTCGGCATGGCGATGGCGATGTGCCTTGCGGCCGGCGCCGCAAACGCGAAAGCTCTCGTTTATTGCCTCGAGGGCTCGCCCGAAAATTTCAACCCGGCGCTCACGACGACAAATACGAGCCTGGATGCGTCGCGTCATGTCTTCGACCAGCTCGTCGAATTCGAGCGCGGCACCACGAATCTCATTCCCGGCCTTGCCGAATCCTGGGAATTCTCGGACGGCGGCAAGACTGTCACCTTCCATCTGCGCAAGGGCGTGAAATTCGGCGCCGTGAAGGATTTCACGCCGACGCGCGACTTCAACGCCGACGACGTGCTTTTCTCTTTCAATCGGCAATTGAAGGCCGATCACCCTTACCACATGGTGACGGGGGGCAAGTTCGACACCTTCAACGACATGGACATGGGCAAGATCATCCAATCCATCGAGAAGAAGGATGATTATACCGTCGTCTTCCATCTTTCCGAGCCGAATGCCCCTTTCATGGCCAATCTTGCCATGGACTTCGCCTCCATCGGATCGGCCGAATACGCGGATGCGCTCACGAAGAAGGGAACGCCCGAGGTGATCGATCAGGTGCCGGTCGGGACGGGCCCTTACAGCTTCGTGGCCTACCAGAAGGACACGGTGATCCGCTTCAAGGCCAGGCCCGACTATTTCCGCGGCAAGCCGGCAATCGATGATTACATCATCTCGATCGTCCCCGATCCGACGGTGCGGTTCGCCAAGCTGAAGGCGGGCGAATGCACGCTTATGGGGTTCCCGCGGCCCTCCGATCTTCCGGAAATGGAGAAGGACAAGAACCTGCAGGTGATGCACCAGGCGGGCCTCAATGTCGCCTACTGGACCTTCAACGAGCAGAAGAAGCCCTTCGACGATGTGCGCGTGCGTCGCGCGCTCATCATGGCGATCGACAAGGCGGCGATCATTCGCGATGTCTACGGCAACACCGGTCAGGCGGCGAAGAACCCGATCCCGCCGACGATCTGGTCCTACAACGACGACGTGAAGGATTATCCCTACGACACCGAGAAGGCGAAGGCGCTCCTCAAGGAAGCCGGTGTCACGACGCCGCTCGACATCGATCTTTGGTACATGCCGGTGCAGCGGCCCTACAACCCGAACCCGAAGCGCATCGGCGAGATGATGCAGGCCGATCTTTCAAAGATCGGGGTGAACGCCAAGCTCGTCACTTACGAATGGGGCGAGTACCGCAAGCGCCTCCAGCAAGGCGAGGCGATGACGGGGCAGCTCGGCTGGACGGGCGACAATGGCGACCCGGACAATTTCTTCTTCCTCCTCGGCTGCAACGCGGCGCGCGACGGTGGACAGAACATCGCCCGGTTCTGCGACAACGGCTACGAAGGAATGTTGCAGAAGGCGCGCCAATCGACCGACAAGGAGGAGCGCGCGCAGCTTTACGAACAGATGCAGACGATCGCGCATGACCAGGCCGTCTGGTTCACCATCGCGCATTCGGTCGTCTACGAGATCGCCAAGGCCAATCTCACAGGCTACAAGATCTCCCCGCTCGGCCGACATGAATTCGCCGGAGCCGACTTGAAGTGAGGCCCGGCGTCCCGAGGACGATGCCGTGATCAGGTTCCTCTTCCGCCGGATCGCGTTGACGCTGCCGACCTTCGTGGCGTTGATGTTCGTGACGTTCGTCGCGATCCGGCTCGTCCCCGGTGATCCGGTGGAGGTGAGGGTCGGCGAGCACGGCATTTCGCCTGAGCGGCTCGCCGAATTCCGTCATCAGCTCGGTCTCGACCAGCCGGTGTGGAAACAGTTCTTCGATTATGTCTGGCGTTTGTTGCATGGGGATTTCGGGACGTCCGTGGTCACCAATCAGAAGGTGCTCACCGAGTTCTTCACGCTCTTCCCGGCGACGCTCGAGCTTGCCTTCTGCGCTCTAATTTTCGCCGTTGGTATCGGCATCCCGGCGGGCGCGATCGCCGCGGTGAAGCGCGGCTCGACTTACGACCACACGCTCATGGGCATGTCCCTTACCGGCTATTCGATGCCGATCTTCTGGTGGGGGCTCCTGCTCGTGATGTTCTTCTCCGAGCGCCTCGGCTGGACGCCGGTCTCGGGTCGCATTGACCTGATCCAATATTATTTCGAGCCGGTGACCGGCTTCATGCTGATAGACGCGCTCTTGTCGGATCAGCCGGGCGCCTTCTGGTCGGCCTTGAGCCATCTCGCCTTGCCCGCCATCGTGCTCGGCACCATCCCGCTCGCGATCATCGCGCGCATGACGCGCTCTTCGATGCTGGAGGTGCTCAACGAGGATTATGTGCGCACGGCCAGAGCCAAGGGCTTGCCGCCCTGGCGTGTCATCGGCTTGCACGCGCTGCGCAATGCCTTGATCCCCGTGATCACCATCATCGGGCTTCAGGTTGGCGGCCTGATGGGGGGTGCGGTGCTCACCGAATACATCTTTGCCTGGCCGGGCGTCGGCCATTGGCTGATCGACGCCATCTCGCGCCGCGATTATCCCGCGTTGCAAGGCGGCATCATGCTGATCTCGTCGATCGTGATCATCGTCAATCTCTTCGTCGACGTGCTCTACGGCACCGTCAACCCACGGATCCGCCATGGCCGCTGACGTCACACTTGCCGCGCCCATAAGCTCCGCGGCCCAGCCGTCGAGCTTCGCCGAATTCCGGGCCTCCTTTCGCGAGAACAAGGGCGCGGTCGCCGGCCTTGTCGTCCTTTCGCTCATCGTCTTCGTCGCGATCTTCGCCGATTTTCTCGCGCCCCATTCGCCGCTCGAGCAGTTCCGCGACGCCGTGAAGCTGCCGCCGGCCTGGTACGAAGGGGGCAATTGGGCCTTCCCCCTCGGCACCGACGCGCTCGGGCGCGACATGCTTTCGCGCATCATGCATGGCGCCCGCTATTCCCTCTTCATCGGGCTCAGCGTGATGGCCGTGTCGATCGTCTGCGGCGTCGCGCTCGGGCTTCTGGCGGCCTTCTGGGGCGGCTGGGTCGATAGCGTGATCTCACGTATCATGGATCTCATCGTCGCCATCCCGAGCCTCGTTCTCGCGATCCTGATCATCGCCATTCTCCAGAATCCGAGCCTCGAGAAGACGATCGCCGCCGTGACCATCGTGTCGCTGCCGCGCTATGTGCGCCTCGTGCGCGCCTCGGCGCTCTCCGAGATGGGAAAAGATTACGTGACGGCCGCCAAGGTCGCCGGCGTCGGCAGCTTGCGCCTCATGTTGCGTACCGTGCTTCCGAACTGCCTTGCGCCGGTCATCGTCCAAGCGGCGCTCGGCGTTTCCGACGCCATACTCGAAGCCGCCGCGCTCGGCTTTCTCGGTCTCGGCGCCCAGCCGCCGACGCCCGAATGGGGCGCGATGGTGGGTGACGGGCGCGAATTCATTCGCTCCGAGCCTTGGATCGTGACCCTGCCCGGCCTTGCGATCCTCGTCACGGTGATCTCGATCAATCTCTTCGGCGATGGGCTTCGCGACGCGCTCGATCCGAAGCTCAAGCGAAGCTGAGGCCAGCCATGCCTAATCGGGCCATCGGTTCCCCGCCTCGTCATGACCGGGCTTGGCCCGGTCAGGACGGCCATAGGGTTCCGCCCCTTAATCCACGACAATAGGCGCCGGGCGAAAACGATGTCACTTCTCTCGATCCGCAACCTGACCGTGAGCTTCGCGACGCGCTCGGGCGCCTTCACGGCAGTCGAGGCTTTCGACCTTGCGATCGACCGGGACGAGGTGGTCGCGATCGTCGGCGAATCGGGCTCAGGCAAATCGGTCGCGATGCTTGCCGTGATGGGCCTCTTGCCCTGGACCGCCACGGTGACGGCCGACGAGCTTCGCTTCGGGGATGTCGACCTTTTGACGCTCGGCCCACGCGAGCGCCGCGCCATCATCGGGCGCGACATCACCATGATATTCCAGGAGCCGATGTCGTCGCTGAACCCTTGCTTCACCGTCGGCTTTCAGCTCTCCGAGGCTTTGAAGACCCATCTCGACATCGACAAGGCGGCACGCCGCGCGAGATGCATCGAGCTTCTCGACGAGGTCGGGATCACGGACCCGGCGCGGCGCCTCTCGGCTTTTCCGCACCAGCTCTCCGGCGGAATGAGCCAGCGCGTGATGATCGCCATGGCGCTCGCCTGCAGGCCGAAGCTCCTGATCGCCGACGAGCCGACGACGGCGCTCGATGTCACCATCCAGGCGCAGATCCTCGATCTTTTGCGGCGCCTCAAGGACGAGACCGGGATGGGCCTCATCATCATCACCCACGACATGGGGGTGGTCGCCGAGACGGCCGATCGCGTCATCGTTCAATATGCGGGCGAGCAGGTGGAGAAGCAAAAGACGCGCGATCTCTTCCGCGAACCGCGCCACCCCTACACGGCGGCGCTGCTTGCAGCCTTGCCCGAGCGCGTCGCGGGGGGTGAGCGATTGCCGGCGATCCCGGGCGTGGTCCCCGGTCAATTCGATCGTCCGCAAGGGTGCCTTTTCTCGCCGCGCTGCCAGTTCGTCTTCGAGCGTTGTCACATCGAGCGGCCGAGGCCCGCCGGGCCTGCGCTCGGCGAGGCGCGTTGTCACACACCTCTCGTCGGCGGCCGACCCATGCCGCAGAAAGAGCGCGCGGCGTGAGCGCGGGTATTACGGTGACGGTGCACTTAATTCCTGCGAGACGGACCGTGATCGCGCCTATTTACTTTGGAATCAAGTGCACTGTCACCGTAACACAAGAGCGCGTCGCATGAGCGAGGTCATTCTCGAGGCGAAGGATCTGCGCCGCGACTACGAGGTGCGGCGCGGCTTCTTCGGCGGCACCGGTATCGTGAAGGCGCTCGCCGGCGTCTCCTTCACGCTGAGTGCCGGAAAGACGCTGGCGGTCGTCGGCGAATCGGGGTCGGGCAAGTCGACGCTCGGGCGCCTCGTCACCATGATCGAGGAGCCGAGCGCGGGCTCGCTCGTCATCGATGGCTTCGATCTTGCCGAGGCGACCCCGCAGGAACGTAAGCGCCTGCGCAAGGAAGTGCAGATCGTCTTTCAGAACCCTTACGGCTCGCTCAATCCGCGCCAGACGATCGGCGCCGCTCTCGAGGAGCCCTTGATCGTCAACACCGAGCTTTCGGGCAAGGAGCGCGTGCGCGAAGCGCGCGCCATGCTCGCGCGCGTCGGGCTTCGTCCGGAGCATTACGATCGCTACCCGCACATGTTCTCGGGCGGTCAGCGCCAGCGCATCGCGATCGCGCGCGCGCTCATGACACGCCCGCGCATCCTTGTTCTCGACGAACCGGTCTCGGCGCTCGATGTCTCGATCCGCGCCCAGGTGCTCAATCTTCTCGACGAGCTGCAGCGGGAATTCGAGCTCGCCTATCTCTTCATCAGCCATGATCTTTCGGTGGTGAAGCACATCGCCGATGAGGTGATGGTGATCTATCTCGGATCGGCGGTGGAGCTCGGCGCGAGCGCGACGATTTTCAAGGAGCCGCGCCATCCTTATACGCGCGCGCTGCTCTCCGCGACGCCCGTCGCCGATCCGGCCGCGAAGAAGGAACGCATCATCCTCAAAGGCGAGCTTCCGTCGCCCTTCTCGCCGCCATCGGGCTGCCCCTTCCACCCGCGCTGCCCGCTCGTGATCGCGCGCTGCAAGGAGGCCTTCCCGCCGACCGAGATCATCGACGGGCGCGAGGTCGCATGCTACCGCGCACGGGAGACGGCGGCGGTGCCGGCGGGGTAGTCGAGAATTACGGTGACAGTGCACT